>NZ_CP110921.1:3416404-3725308 GCF_026247885.1 Methylococcus mesophilus
TTTTTCCGATTGGCTTCGCGGCTACGGTTTGCTTACCATCGTCGATCACGGTGATGGTTACATGAGCTTGTACGCGTTCAATCAGAGCGTTTACAAGAACGTCGGCGACTGGGTGGAGTCCGGAGAGGTCATCGCCAGTGTCGGTTCCAGCGGCGGACAACCGGAGCCGGGCCTGTATTTTGGCATCCGGGAGAAGGGCCAGCCCATGGATCCGTCGCAGTGGTGCAAGGATTGAGCGGCGCCGGAGGTGGGGTTTGTGGCGGTATTTATTGCGGAATCTTTGAATATGGTGAAAGTGACGGGCATGCGTGCGCTCAAGATTGGTTTGTTACTCGGTGTGGTGTCGGCGGCGAGTTGGGCGGAGGATAAACAGCCTCCCGCCGGGGCAGTCAATATCCCGTTCGAGGGATTGAAGACCTTTTCCGAGGTCTACGGCCGCATCCAGCAGGATTATGTGGAACCGGTACCGGACGATAAACTGCTCGAAGACGCTATCCGGGGGATGCTGTCGGGCCTCGATCCGCATTCCACCTATCTGGACCAGGAGCAGTACAACGAATTGAAGGTCGGTACCACCGGCCAGTTCGGTGGGTTGGGCATCGAAGTCGGGATGGAGAACGGCTTCGTCAAAGTCATCGCGCCGATCGACGACACGCCGGCCTTCCATGCGGGCATCAAGGCGGGCGACCTGATCATCCGCCTGGACGACAAGCCGGTGAAGGGTATGTCCCTCAACGATGCCGTGAAGATGATGCGCGGCGAGCCGGGCAGTCCGATCGTGCTGACCGTGGTCCGCGAAGGCGTCGAGCAGCCGCTCAAGATCACCATCACCCGCGACATCATCAAGATCAAGAGCGTCAAGAGCAGGATGCTCGAAGACGGCTACGGTTATCTGCGCATCACCAGCTTCCAGTCCAAGACCGGGGACAACATGGTCGAAGCGGTCGACGAGATGAAGAAAAAGGGGGCTCTGAAAGGTCTCATTCTCGACTTGCGCAACAATCCGGGCGGCGTCCTCAATGCCGCCGTGGCGGTGAGCGACGCTTTCCTGGAAAGCGGCCTGATCGTCTATACCGACGGTCGGGTGGAGGATGCGAAGATGCGCTTCTCCGCGACGCCCCACGACATTACCGGCGGCGCGCCTATCGTGGTGCTGATCAACGGCGGGTCGGCCTCTGCTTCGGAGATCGTCGCGGGCGCGTTGCAGGACCACAAGCGGGCGGTAATCATGGGCGAGAAGACCTTCGGCAAGGGCTCGGTCCAGACTATCCTTCCGACCAGTAACGGCGGTGCGGTCAAGCTCACCACGGCGCGCTACTACACGCCCTCGGGACGTTCGATCCAGGCCGAAGGCATCACCCCGGACGTGCCGATCTCCCGGGTCAAGCTGGAAATGGCGGCAAAGTCGGAGTTCGCCCCTATCAAGGAGGCTGACCTGACCGGCCACCTGAGCAACGACAAGTCCAAGAAAGGCGGCGACGCCAAGGACAAGGATGGAGAAAGACTCGATGAGGCGCTCGCCTTGCAGGATTATCCGCTGAATGAAGCGCTTAACCTGCTCAAGGGCATCAACATCGTGCACAAGAACGGCGTGAAAAACTAAGTTTGTGATGTCGCTTACCGGCAGAGGCGAAGCCCCGTTGAATTCTTCAGCGCCGCACGCCATAACTCGGGTAGGCCAAACCAGACAGGAGATGCGTCATGACAGTCAGCCGCAACGAGCCGTGGAGTTTGTTGAATCAACTGCAGCGTGAGCTGGAGCGTTCGTTCGAGGGGCGCCCGGGTCCGGACTCCGCTGCGACAGCCGAATGGACGCCGGCCGTGGATATCAAGGAGGAAGCCGATCGTTACGTCCTCATCGCCGATCTGCCGGGCGTCAGCACGGAGAACATCGACGTGTCGATGGAGCAGGGCGTTCTGACGCTGCGCGGCGAGCGGAATACTGAGGCCCGCACGGAGCGTTCCGGCTACAAGCGTATCGAGCGGGTCTACGGCAGCTTCTACCGCCGGTTTTCGCTGCCGGATACCGCCGACGCCGACGGCATATCCGCGCGCTACAACAACGGTGTGCTCGAGATCGTGATTCCCAAGAAAGCGGCAATTCAGCCGCGGCGAATCGTCGTCAGCGCCAAATGATGCGAGTCGGCTTGTATAGCGCAGGCTGAAAAAGGGGAGCGAAGCTCCCCTTTTTCTTTAGGTCGCAAACTATACGGTAATGAGCAGTCGGACGGCATCGAGTCGCAGATGCGCGGCTTGAAGATACTCGTGCATCTCGACAGTATCGTCCTTGAGCCTGTCCAGCTCTTCCGGCCGGACGCTGGGGTTGACGTTCCGGAGTGCGGCCAGCCGTTTGATTTCGTCCCCCATCTCATCGAGCATGCGCTGGCTGCTCTCGGCCACGACTTCGGGCAGGCGCGCCTCTGCCCGAGTTTCGGCCAAGGCCAGCAACTTTTCCAGATTCTGCTTTTGGCTCCTGACGAACGCGCGGATCTTCTCGGCCTCGAAGGCGTGGGGCCGTTCGTCGAATTCCGCTGCAACGACCCGGCCGAAGTCCTGCCCTCGATGGTCCAGCAGCGTGCGGATCGAGGTCGTCGGAAGGAAGCGGAAAAGCTGCAGGCGGCGGGGGGCGGGGCATTCGATCCGATGGAAGGTTTCCAGCAGCATCTGGCCGGCTGGGAGGGTTGGATGCGAAACGAAACCGAGGGAGGCGCTGCCGTGCTCGCCGTTCAGGACCAGGTCCATGGCCCCTTGCACCATGGGATGTTCCCAGCTCAGGAACAGCATGTCTTCGCGCGCCAGTGCCACGTCCCGGCTGAGGGTGACGGTGATGCCGTCGTCCGGCAGTTCCGGGAACTTGGGAACCCGCAGGTGCTCTCCGGGGCGGAGGATGTAACAGTCTGTGGAGTGCTCCTCGACGACGACGCCGTAGGCATCGCACACCGCTTCCAGCCAAGGCCACAAGGCGGCGTCCCGGTCCCAGGCGCCGACGGCTTCGACCAGGCGGTTGGCCGGTGCCGGCCGGCAGGAGTTGAGTTCCAGCAGACGGTCCCGGCCGGCGTGGAGTTCGGCTTCTATGGTTTCGGCCAGTTTCCGGGTGTCCCGGATCAGGGCTTCGCCTGCGGCGGCGTCCGATACCAGCAAGGCTTGCTCGAGCTCGTCGCCGATCCTGGCGAACACCGCGGCTCCTGCCGTGGCGGGGCGATGGAAGGCGTCCAGGCCTTCGTGGTACCAGCGGAACAGGATTTCCTGGGCCGTGTCCTCGAAGTAGGGCACATGGATGTCGATGCTGTGGCGCTGGCCGATGCGGTCCAAGCGGCCGATCCGCTGCTCCAGCAGGTTCGGGTCCAGGGGCAGATCGAACAGCACGAGATGGTGGGCGAACTGGAAATTGCGCCCTTCGCTGCCGATTTCCGAGCAAACGAGTACCTGGGCGCCTTCCTCCTCCTCCGCGAACCATGCCGCGGCGCGGTCGCGGGCGATGATCGACATGTCCTCGTGGAACACCGCGGCGCGGACGCCGCCCAGCGTTCTCAGCGCGTTTTCCAGGTCGATCGCGGTCTGGCGCCGGTGGCAGATGACAAGTAGCTTCGAGCGCGACGGTTTGAGGCGCTGGACGGTATCGAGCAGCCAGTGCGCGCGCGGATCGTGGCGCCACCACTCGGGGTCTTCGCTGGACGATTCCGGCCACAGCCGGGCTTCAAGCGACTCCATCCGCGACCGGTAATGCTCCGGCAGGGGGAGGGGACGCCCGTGCAGCAGACGGGAAGGGAAGCCGTGGACGGTGTTCCGGGTATTGCGGAACAGCACGCGGCCGGTGCCGTGGCGGTCCAGCAGGAGCTGGATCAGGGCATTGCGGGCTGCCGCGGCGTGCTCCGGGTCGTCCAGATCTCCCACCAGCGTGTCGGCGCGGTCGTGGCGCAAGAAACGCTGCAGTTGCCCGAAGGTCTCGGCATCGAGCTGCGGACTGTCGAGCAGCTTGTTGATGACCTCGGCCAGCGCCGTGTATTCCTGCTCCTCCTGACGGAACTGCTCGAAGTCGAAGAAACGGTCCGGATCGAGCAGCCGCAGACGGGCGAAGTGGCCGAGCTTGCCGAGCTGTTCCGGCGTGGCGGTCAAGAGCAGCAGGCCGGGCGTGCGCCGGGCCAGCGTTTCGACAAAGGCGTAGGCGGGGCTCGGCCCTGCCGGCGTCCACTCCAGATGATGGGCCTCGTCGATGACGATCATGTCCCAGGCGACGTCCAAGACATAGCGGTGCCTGTCCGGGTCTTTCAGGATGAAATCCAGGCTGCTCAGCGCCAGGTTTGCGTCCGCGAACGGATTGCCTTCTTCGGCCGCTTCCTCATAGGCGTCGTCGCCGATCAGGCTGAAGCGCAGGTTGAAGCGTCGCAGCATTTCCACCAGCCACTGGTGAAGCAGCATGTTCGGCACCAGGACCAGCACTTTTTCGGTCCGTCCCGTGAGGACCCGGTGATGGACGATCAGGCCGGCTTCGATGGTCTTGCCGAGGCCGACTTCATCCGCCAGCAGCACCCGAGGCGCATGCCGGGATGCGACTTCGTGGGCGATGTAGAGCTGGTGGGGAATCGGGCTGGTGCGGGCGCCGACGAGGCCCAGCACCGCGGACTGTTCGAGACGTGCGAGCTTTTCGCCGGTTTCGATGCGCAGGCGGAACACGTCGCCGGGATCGATCTGGCCCGAGAACAGCCGGTCCTGCGGCCTGTTGAACTGAAGGAACGGATTGAGCTCGATTTCTTCCAGCGCTCGGGGATTTCCGTCCGCGTCCTTGCCGACATAGACCAGCAGACCGTTCTGCTCGTCGACTTCGTCGACCCGCATCGACCAGCCGTCTACGCTTTCCACCCGGTCGCCGGTGGCGAACCGGACGCGGGTCAGCGGCGCATTGCCGACCGCGTAGATTCGGCGTTCGCCGCTGGCGATGAACAATACGGTGATCCTGTTGTACTCGACGCCAAGCACGGTGCCGAGCCCCAATTCCGGCTCCGTGTCGCTGATCCAGCGTTGTCCGGAACGAAGTGTGTGGAGGGGGTCAGGCATGAAGGGATCGCCGTCCTGAGGGTTTCGGAATAAAAGGATCGGATTTTACCAGATCGCGACGGACCGGATCGTTCGCGTCACCCTGGCCCGTACCAGCTGATCCATGCCCAGGAAAAGGTGGCGGAAAGGAGCCGCGGGCGCATGTCGATTCGACGGAATTTGGGATTCATCGACGCCGTGGGTATGATAGGAACTTTTTTCAATGGCAACGAGTACCCTAATGGTTCAGGTCGGTATCGTGATGGGGAGTACCAGCGACTGGGAGGTCATGCAGCACTCTGTCCGCAAGCTCGAGGAATTCGATATCCCGTGCGAGGCCAAAGTCGTGTCAGCCCATCGAACGCCGGACCTGTTGTTCGACTATGCCGAGCGCGCGCGCGAGCGCGGCCTGAAGTGCATAATCGCCGGCGCGGGCGGGGCGGCGCATCTGCCCGGAATGATGGCGGCCAAGACCACGGTGCCGGTGCTGGGGGTGCCGGTGCCCAGCAAGCATCTCGGCGGGCAGGATTCGCTGTATTCGATCGTGCAGATGCCCAAGGGCGTCCCGGTCGCGACCTTCGCCATCGGTGAGGCGGGAGCGGTCAACGCCGCGCTGTTCGCGGTGGCCTTGCTGGCGAACGGCGACCCGGCACTGCAGCTTCGTCTCGACGAGTTCCGCCGGCGCCAGGCCGAATCCGTCTTGGCGGCGCAATTGCCGGAGGCGCGCTGATGGCGCACATCCTGCCCCCGGCGATGCTCGGCATTCTCGGCGGCGGCCAGTTGGGGCGCATGTTCACGATGGCGGCCCGTTCCATGGGCTACCGGGTGACCGTGCTGGATCCCGATATTCAAAGCCCAGCGGGGATGCTGGCGGATCGCCATATCCGTGCCGGCTACGACGACGAGGGGGCGCTCGAGGACCTCGCGTCGAACTGTGCGGCGGTAACGACGGAATTCGAGAACGTTCCCGCCGACAGCTTGCGTTTTCTGGAGTCCAGAACGCGGGTTTCACCTTCCTCGGCCTGCGTGGCCATCGCCCAGGACCGGATCGTCGAAAAACGCTACATTGCGGGCGCTGGCCTGGCCGTGGCGCCGTTTATGGCGGTAGAAGCGGTGCAAGACTTGTCCGGCGACCTCGCCCCGCTGCTGCCGGGCATCCTCAAGACGGCGCGCTTCGGCTACGACGGCAAGGGGCAGGCGCGGGTGGCGACGCCGGAAGAGGCCCGGAGCGCGTTCGAAGCGTTCGGCTGCCGTCCCTGCGTGCTCGAGAAGAAGCTGGACCTCCAGACCGAAGTTTCCGTCATCGTGGCGCGGACCTCGGCGGACCTCGTCGGAACCTTTCCCGTCGCAGAAAATCAGCATGAGGCCGGCATCCTGGACATCAGCATCGTGCCGGCCCGGGTGGCGCCCGATGTGGCTGCACGGGCTTGCGAGATGGCCTGCGTCCTGGCGGAGGCCATGGACTACGTCGGCGTGCTGGCGGTGGAGTTTTTCGTGCTGCGGGACGGCGGCCTGGTCATCAACGAGGTCGCACCGCGGCCCCACAATAGCGGCCATTACACGCTGGACGCCTGCGCCGTGAGCCAGTTCGGACAGCAGGTCCGCACCCTGTGCAAGCTGCCCCCAGCCGACACGCGCCTGCTCAGCCCCGTCGTCATGGTGAACCTGCTGGGCGACATCTGGCGCGACGACGAACCGGCCTGGGATCTGGTTCTGAGCGAACCCGCGGCCGTGCTTCATCTGTACGGCAAGGCCAGCGCAAGAGTGGGGCGGAAGATGGGCCATTTCAACGTGCTGGCCGAAACCGCCGAGGCGGCTCTGGAAAAGGCGGAGACGCTCAAGCGCGCCTTGCGGCGCTGAAGTCAGAGGTTGTGACAAAACCGTCACGAGCGGCCCGAGTGCAAGGCGCCCGGAGCGGAGGAGCCGGAGCGTACACGGAGTACATGAGGATTCCGAGCACCGCGCAACGCCGCAATCGGGACGCGCAGTAGGTTTTTTCACAACCTCTCAGGCCGGCGCCGAACTGTCCATCCAAGGGTACAGGTCGGCCGGTCCGGCCGAAAGCCGGTAGCGGCTGTCCACGCAGTAGTCCAGCCAGCGTGCCAGGAAATAGTTCAACGACCATTTGTAGTCCAGCACCCGCTGCGGCGTCGCTTCGTCCCGCAGGGCGTCGCGCACCTCGGGGCGGCAATGGTCGCTGAGCACTTCGACGGAACGGGCGTCGAGATAGACGCGAATCCTGACGGCCGGCTCGTGCAGTTCTTCCATGGCGCGGCTGAATGCATGGGTCAGCTCCAGCGTCAGCGTATAGGGCGAGCGCTCCAGCAGACGGATATGCAGGGCCGGCTTGCCGTGCACCGATGCCTTCAGCGCCGGCCGGATTTGATCGAGATCCGGGACCAGAGCCACCAGCCGTTCATAGTTTGCCTCGCACAGTTTCGCCAGCCAGTACGAGCGGTTGCGGGGCAGGAAGCGGCTCATGGTTCGCCCGTATCGCGAAAGGTCGCGCAGGCGCTCGAAGTTTCCCACAGGGTGACGCTTTCCACCGCGAACCCTTTCAGCTGCAAGTCCCGGTAAATCATTTCGGCGAGTGTTTCCGCCGTGGGATGTTGTTCGAGCACGAGGACCCGCTCGCCGGCCCGCTGCAGCAAGGGCAGCAAAGGATCGTCCCGGTGCAGCAGCAGGTTGTGATCGAGCTGGGTGTCGATGAACGCATGGGCGGCGGCCGAGATGTCAGCGAAATCGCAGACCATGCCCTGGGAGTTCAGGCCCGCGGCTGACACCGTGATGGCCGCCCGCACGCTGTGGCCGTGCAGATGCCGGCATTTGCCGGCATGGTGCATCAGGCGGTGGCCGTAACAGAAAAATATCTCTTTGGTGACGCTGTACATGCAGATTTATTCGCTCTTGATCCCCTTGATGGCGCCGGCCACATGGTGGAAGCCGGGTTCCGGCGCAGGGGTGCAGCGTACCACCTCAATGTTGGCCGTCAGGGGGGGGGCGAGCCGGTTGTCCGGCTCGATGCGGATTTCCAGGGCGCGGCCCGGCTCGATGATTTCATCGGTCCGGAACAGGATGCCGGAGCCGCTGATGTTGACGCATACGCCGGCGCGTTCTTCGTCCTCTCCCGCGATCTTGTACTTGATCGGATAGCTGACTGGTATGCGTCGAGAGCGGCGTCTCTCGATGAAATCCGGCATAGGCTCGCCCCTCATGGTTGTCTCGGGGGCGTATTCTAAACGAATGGGGCGCGGGATGGTGGTTTTGAGCCCCGTCCGCGTGTGGCAGTGCCCGGAGTTTTGTGTCATAGTGCCGCCCGCGCCGCCGGGCGCGCCGTTTCTTGCCGTTTTTTCCACCACTTCGTCCGCATGAGCACCAAATCAGTCGTCCTGACCGGCATCACTACCACCGGGACTCCCCATCTCGGCAATTACGTCGGCGCCATCCGGCCCGCCATCGAGGCGAGCCGGGATCAAAGCGTGCAGCCTTATTATTTCCTGGCCGATTATCACGCCTTGATCAAATGCCACGATCCCGAACGGGTAAGGCAATCGACCCTGGAAATCGCCGCGAGCTGGCTGGCCCTGGGGCTCGATACCCAGAACGCCGTGTTCTACCGCCAGTCGGATGTCCCGGAAATCGTCGAACTGACCTGGATGCTGACCTGCGTGACCGCCAAGGGCCTGATGAACCGTGCCCATGCCTACAAAGCCGCGGTGCAGGCCAACCAGGAAGCGGACGAGGCCGATCTCGACAAGGGCGTCACCATGGGGCTGTTCAACTATCCCGTGCTCATGGCGGCGGACATCCTCATGTTCAACGCCCACAAGGTGCCGGTCGGACGCGACCAGGTACAGCACATCGAGATGGCACGCGATATCGGCCAGCGCTTCAACCACATCTTCGGTGAGCATTTCGTGCTGCCGGAGGCCGTGGTCGGCGAGGAGACCGCGGTGCTCCAGGGGCTGGACGGCCGCAAGATGAGCAAGAGCTACGACAACACCATTCCGCTGTTCGCGCCGGAAAAGCAGTTGCGCAAGCTCATCATGAAAATCAAGACCAATTCCCAGCTTCCGGGCGAGCCCAAGGATCCCGCCGGTTGCACGTTGTTCTCGATCTACCAGGCCTTCGCCAACCGGCACGAGGTCGAGGAAGCCCGGCACTGGTACGCCGAGGGCATCGGCTGGGGCGACATGAAGAACAAGCTGTACGAATACTTGAACGACCACCTCGCTACGGCCCGCGAGCGCTACGAGGCGCTGATCCAGGAACCGGAACGGATCGAACAGGAGCTCCGGGCCGGCGCGGCCAAGGCGCGGGCCCATGCCGTCCCGTTCATGCAGCGGATCCGGGAGTCCGTGGGCATCCGGCCGCTGGGGAGCTGATTTTTTCGCCATGGCTGCCGGCGCCGAACGGGTGATCCGCGCCCGCGCCTGGTTCCTCGGCAGCCGCATCGACTACCGGGAGATCGAACGGGGCGGGGCGGTCGCACTGGGACCTCTGACCCTGTTGGTCGGGCGCGAAGGCTACCGGATCACGTTCCGTTTCGGCGTCGTGGTGCTGGTCGGGCTCAGTGCCGAGCAGGAAGCGGAAATCCTCCAAGGCCTGCGTGCGACCGTCCACCATCCCTTGCCGGAACCCGAGCTGGAGGAGGTTGACCTCCTGATCCACCCGGAACTGCCGGAGCGGCTGGACAGCGAAGGCCGTCTGGTTTTGCGCGAGGCGTCGGTCGCCCGCTTGCAGGTTGTCGCCCACGTCCTGGCCAAGAGCTGCGTCCTGTCCTACTACGAGCGCAACGTGGCGGAGGAATTCGACCGGATCGAGCAGATTGCCCAGCGCCTGACCCGCGCTGCCGGACCCGCCCGCGGCAAGCGCGAAATCCTCAATGAAATCGGCAAGGCTCTGTCTATCATGGGGCGCATGGTGGGGCGGGTCGAGGTCGCGGAAAAGCCGGAGATCGTCTGGGACGATCCCCAGCTCGACCAGCTCTACGAGCGCCTGGCGACCGAATACGAACTGCGCGACCGGGACAGGGCGCTGTCGCGCAAGCTCGAACTCATTTCGCGCACCGCCGAGACCTATCTCGATCTGTTGAACCACCGCCAGGTGCTCAGGGTCGAGTGGTACATCGTCATCCTGATCGTCGTCGAGATCGCGCTGAGCCTGTACGAAAAGCTGAGCTGAGCTTATCAGCCGGGCGGTTTCCCGAAGGCCAGGATGTGGAGCCAGCGGTACCGGTTGACCGGTTCGGGTGCGGACAGCCCGGCGGCCGTAGCCAGCCGCGCCAGGGTGGATACGGTTTCGGGCAGATCGTTGCCGGTGACGTGATCGCAGATCGTGGCCATCTCTTCCGGCGAGAAGTCATGCCATTCCTTCCGCATCCAGTCGCAGGCCGCCTGCATGTAGGCGTCGTGCGACTCGTCCTCATTGCGGGCGACGTCCACCAGGAGGAACACACCGCCGGGCTGGAGGTTCCTGGAAACCTCTCGGAACGCTTCGCCCTTTTCTTCCGTGGTCAGGTGATGCAGGGCGAAGCTGGAAAACACCAGGTCGAATCGCTCGGTGCAGTCCCGCAGATAATCGCTCAAGTCGGCGCAGGCCAGCTCCGCGTCCAGGCCCAGGGAGGCGACATTGGCCCGGGCCTGGGCCAGCGCGGTTTCCGAGAGGTCGCAGCCCTGATAGGAGCGGACGTTCAGTTCCCTCAGGGCGCCGGAGAAGTGGCGCGCATCGCCGCAGCCGAGGTCGCAGACCGAAATGCCAGCGCCGCCGAAGCGTGTCCTGAGATAGTTGCCCACATCGGCGAAGATCTCCCGGTGATACATGTAGTTATGGGAGACGACGCGGCCATAGAGCGACCAGGTGTCGATGAAGATTTCGGCGGCGTCGCGGTGTGCGGTCGAGGTCATGGCGGATTCCCTAACGGCTTTTGACGGTTTGTAGTTCCCTGAGCTTCATCAGGGCATAGACGGATTCCAGATGCGGAATCGCCACGCCGGCCCGCTGACCGGCGCGCACCGCGTTGCCGAGGATGGCTTCCGTCTCCATCGGCTGGCCGGCTTCGAAGTCGACCAGCATGCTGGTCTTGTACGGCGGCATCTTGTAGGTGCTGGCGACGTTCTTCTCGACGATGTCCCCCGGCAGCGGATGGCCGTTGGCCGCGGCTACGGCGCGGATTTCCTGCATGATCGCCCGGACGAAACCCTCCTGGGTCGACAGGATGTCCAGGGTATCGAGGCCGCCGGAGAGCACCGACAGCGGGTTGAAGGCGGCGTTCCAGACGCATTTCTGCCAGCGCGCGGTGGTGATGTTTTCGGTGGCGACGCCATTGATGCCGGCCAGTTCGAACGACGCGGCCAGCGCCTTGACTCGTTCCGAGGCGCCGCCGGGGTAGTTGCCCAGCATCAGCCGGCCGTAGGCCTGGTGCCAGATTTCGCCGGGCGCGGTGCGGGTGACGCCGATGAAGGCCAGGCCGCTGACGAGTTCGTTGTCGGGATACGCAGCGGCGATTTCCGGTTCGATGTCGATGCCATTAGAAATCAAGACGATGCTGGTGCCGGGGCCGACGGCGTCGCGCAGCAGTCCGACCCGATCGGCGCCTTCGACTACCTTGATGCACAGCAGCGCGCAATCGGGCTTGGCTTCGAGCTCGGCGGCGGAGCGGACGACCGCCGCCGGCCGGAAGGTGTAATCTCCCAGCGTTTCGCTGCGAATATGGATGCCTCTGGCCTTCACGGCCTCGTAGTCGGAGCGGGCGACCACCGCCACGCTGTGGCCGGTCTTGGCGAGCAGGGAACCGTAGAAGCTGCCGATGGCGCCGGTGCCGATCACGAGTAGGTTCATGCGATGTGTTCCAGGTAGCTCTTGATGAAAGGGATGGTGAGCCTGCGTTTGGCAGCCAGGGTGGCGTGGTCCAGCTCTTCCAGCAGCGCTTGCAGCGAGGCCATGTCCCGGCGGCAGTGCGAGAGCAGGAACCGGCCGACCTGGGGACTCAGTTCGAGCCCCAGCATGCCGGCCCGCCGTTCCAGCGCCGCCAGCTTTTGCTCGTCCGCCAGCGGATGGAGCCGTATAACGAGCCCCCAGGCCAGGCGGGTCTTGAGGTCCGGCAGGGCGACGGGCAGTTCCGCGGGGGGCATCGAAGCGGTCACCAGCAGGGTGTTTCCGGCGTCGCGCAGTGCGTTGAACAGCCCGAAAAGCTGCCGCTCCCAGTCGTCGCGGCCGGCGATCCTTTCGATGTCGTCCAGGCAGACCAGGTTCTGGTTTTCCATCCCGTCCAGCACGGCCGGGCCGTACTCGCCGACCAGCGCCAGCGGCAGGCAGGCGGCGCTGCGTCCGCTGTGGAACGCCTCGCGGCAGGCGGCGTTGATGAGGTGGGTCTTGCCCAGGCCGGTCTCGCCCCAGAGATAGAGCAGCGCGTCGCCCTCGCCTCGGGCGCAGCGCCGCGCGGCTGCCGCCGCTTCGGCGTTCGGGCCCGCGCAATACGCTTCGAAGGTCTGCAGCGGATCGACGGCGAAATGCAGCGGAATCTGCTGGGCCATAGGGCGGCCGCGTATGTCCTTGGCGCTTATTCGGCCGCGTTTTTCAGCGCCTTGGCGACCCGCGCCAGGCGCGCGCCGAAAGCGCGGCAGAGGGCCCGTTCCTCGTCGCTCAGCGGCGAGGCATCGCCGGTGTGGCGGCTGGGGCCGTAGGGCGTGCCGCCGCTGCGGGTCTTGTGCAGGGCGGCTTCACTGCTGGGGATGCCGACCAGGATCATGCCGTGATGCAGGAGCGGCGGCAGCATGGTAAGCAGGGTCGCCTCCTGGCCACCGTGCATGGAAGCGGTGGAGGTGAACACCCCGGCCGGCTTGCCGGAGAGCGTGCCGGAAAACCACAGGGCGCTGGTATTGTCCAGGAAATGCTTGAGCGGCGCGGCCATGTTGCCGAAATGGGTTGGGCTGCCCAGGGCCAAGCCGTCGCAATGCTTGAGGTCGTCCAGCGTGGCATACGGAGGTCCGTCGGAAGGAACGGCGGGCGCCGTCGCCTCGCTTACGGCGGAGACCTCCGGCACGGTGCGCAGTTTGGCCACCGTGTCCGGGACTTCTTCGACGCCGCGGGCGATCATGCGCGCCATGTCGGCGGTGGAGCCGTGGCGGCTGTAATAGAGGATCAGGATTTCGGCGCTGCGGCGCTTCGAGTCGGTCATGTATGTCGGGGGGAATGGGAAAAAGTGGTCAGTCGAGGATGGCCAGCACGTTCTCCGGCGGTCGGCCCAGCGCCGCCTTGCCGTTGGCCACGACGATCGGGCGTTCGATCAGCACCGGATGGCCGGCCATGGCTTCGATCAGCGCTTCATCGCCAAGTTCCGGATTCGCCAGCTCCAGTTCCTTGTACGGGGCCTCGCCCTTGCGCAGCAACTGACGCGGCGGGATGCCCAAGAGACCCACCAGCTCGCGGAGCTTCGCCGCGTCGGGCGGCGTTTTCAGATATTCGACGACGGTGGGTTCGATGCCGCGGTTCTGCAGCAGTTTCAGGGTTTCCCGCGACTTGCTGCAGCGCGGGTTGTGGTAGATGGTCACGGACATGGTGTGGTTTCCTCCGGGGTTGTGCAAGGCGATCAGGCGTCGGGCAGACTCTGGGCGTCGAACTCGACGAGTTCCCGCAGCACCGTGGTGGCATAGGCGCCGGCGGGCAGGGAGAACGCCAGCTCGCAGGCATCGGTGTCCATCGGCGCGAATTCGAGGTCCGGCACCGGCAGCCGCAGGGCCCTGTGGGCCAGCTCGAGGCCGCAGCGCTCCAGGCCTTCGCAGAACTCGCCGCATTGTGCCAGGGCTTCCCGCTCCATTTCGAGCGCAGCGCCGGAAATCGCCGGATCGCCGGTGCCCCACAGCGTGCCGCTGGGATGGATCGCCAGCGCTTCGATGCGTCGCTCGATGTCTTCGTCCAAGCTGTCCGCCTTGAAGAAGCTGTTGGAGCCGGTGAACATGAAGGCGTCGCCCTCGACCGCCCGGTTCCAGCTGCCGTTCTCGACCCGGCGGGCGAGGATGCGGTTGAACAAATAGGAGCGCGCCGCCGACAGGTACAGCGAGCGCTTGTTGCGGTCGATGCGGCGGCGCGGATCGGCGAACAGCCGCAGCGCCTCCTGCAGATTGCGGCCGCCGTGGCCGAATCGCTGCGGGCCGAAATAGTTCGGCACGCCGGCCGCGCCGATCGCGGCGCAGCGCGCTTCCAGGCCGCCGCACGCGCCTTCGAGTTCCCGCACGACGATGCGGAAGCGGTTGCCTTCCAGGGCGCCGCGTTTGAGCTTGCGGTCGTGCCGGGTGTGGCGCAGTACGGCGATGCTTTCGCTTTCCAGCGCGCTCCAGTCGGGATCGGGTTTGCCGGGCAGTCCCACGCTGAACCACTGGGTGGTGACGGCATGGCGGTCCTTGAGGCCGGCATAGCCCACGTCCATCGGCTTGACGCCGGCCAGTTTGGCGATCCGTTGCGCCACGTGGTCGGTGTTCTCCCCGGTCTTACGGATGAGCAGGAAGGCGTGCTCGCCCTGGCCGGTCGGTTCGAAGCCGAGGATTTCGTCGACCCGGAAGTCTTCCGGAGAGACCCGGATGCGGCCGCGGCATGTCACTTCGCCGTGTGCCAGCGGCAGCTCGTCGAGTCCGAAGCGGGAAATGGTTTCGCTCATCGGCCGACGAGCAAGGCGACCGCGTGCGCCGAAATGCCTTCGCCGCGTCCTTCGAAACCCATGCCTTCGGTGGTCGTCGCCTTGACGTTGATGCAGCCGATGGGGATTTCCAGGTCCTGGGCGACGTTCTCGCGCATCGCCTGGATGTGCGCGGCCAGCCGCGGCGCCTGGGCCACGACGGTCACGTCCAAGTTGCCGATGCTATAACCCTGCTCGGCCACCTTCTGTCGGACCTCGCGCAGCAGCAGGCGGCTGTCGATGCCTTTGTAGCGGGTGTCGGTGTCGGGAAAGTGGCGGCCAATATCGCCGAGAGCGGCCGCCCCCAGGAGCGCATCGCACAGCGCGTGCAGCGCCACGTCGCCGTCGGAATGGGCGGCGAATCCCCGGTCGAACGGGATCTTCACGCCGCACAGCACGACGTGGTCGCCCTCCTTGAAACGGTGGGCATCGTAACCTTGGCCTATTCGAAACATTGTCGCTCCAGATAGAAGGCGGCCAGGGGGAGGTCCTCCGGCCGAGTGATCTTGATGTTGTCGGGCCGTCCTTCGACCACCCTGGGGGATTGTCCGAGCAGTTCCAGCGCGCTGGCCTCGTCCGTCACCGTCAGCTCGTGTTTGGCCGCGGATTCCAGCGCCTCCCTGAGAGCCCGGTAGCGGAACATCTGCGGCGTAAGGGCCCGCCAGATGCGGCTGCGGTCCGGGGAGCCCTGGATCGTGCCGTTTTCGACTTCCTTGAGGGTGTCGGTGACCGGCAGCGCCAGGATACCGCCCACCGGATGATCTTCCAGGATTTCCATCAGGCGTTCCACGTCCGCAGGGGTAATGCAGAGCCGGGCAGCATCGTGCACCAGCACCCAGTCGTCGTCCGCGGCGTGGGCGGCCAGGGCGGCCAGGGCGTTCAGCACCGAGTCGGCGCGCTCCTTGCCGCCGGTCGCCGTCAGCACCCGCGGCTCGCGCGAGCACGGCAGCTCCGGCCAGAACTCGTCGTCCGCGTCCAGCGCAACCATGACGGCCGACACCCGGTGTACCGCGAGCAGGCGTTCGACGGTGTGCTGCAGCACCGGCTTGCCGGCCACCTCCAGGTATTGCTTGGGAACGTCGGCTCCCATCCGTTTGCCCACGCCGGCGGCGGGGATCACGATCCAGAAGCGCGTGTCAGTGCTCATGTGCCGGAGGTTCGGCTTCGCCGCTCTTCGGGTCGGTGGCGGCGGGGGCCGGTGTCGCCGGCTTGCGCGGTTTGCGGGGCGGCGGCGTCGGCTCCGGGCTGGGGGTAGGATGCGCGGCGTCGATGATCTGCACCAGGGTTTCGCCTTCCTTGATCATACCCAGATCCCGCCGCGCATATTCCTCGATGGCGTCCGTGCCCTCCTTGAGGTCCACAATCTCGGCCTCCAGTGCCGCGTTGCGCTGCCGCCGTTTCTCGCCTTCCTCGGTGAGCTCCACGATGCGTTCCTGCAGCCGGCGCATTTCCCGCAGGTTGCCGTCGCCGAACCACAGCCGGTACTGAAGCAGGGCGATCAGCACCAGCAGGAACGCAATCAGTTTCCTCACCCCGGCTCCGGGCTGCGGTTCAGGCCAGATTCTTGATGACGCTGCGGCCGCCGTAGCGCGCCGTCTCGCCGAGCTGTTCCTCAATCTTGAGCAGCCGGTTGTACTTGGCGATGCGGTCGGAGCGGCTGAGCGAGCCGGTCTTGATTTGGCCGGCGCAGGTGGCGACGGCGATGTCGGCGATGGTGGAGTCCTCGGTTTCCCCGGAGCGGTGGGACACGACCGCGGTGTAGCCGGCTTCCCCGGCGATGCGGATGGCTTCCAGGGTTTCGGTCAAAGTGCCGATCTGGTTGACCTTGATCAGGATCGAATTGGCGATCCTGGCCTCGATGCCTTGGCTAAGGATGGCCGGGTTGGTCACGAACAAATCGTCGCCGACCAGTTGGATACGGCGGCCCAGCTTATCGGTGTGGATGCCCCAGCCGTGCCAGTCGTTTTCCGCCATGCCGTCCTCGATGCTGACGATGGGATACTTGTCGACCCAGGCGGCCAGATAGTCCGAGAATTCTTCCGAGGTGAACTGCTTGCCTTCCGAGCCCAAGGTGTAGAGGCCTTCCGAATAGAACTCCGAACTGGCGACGTCCAGCCCCAGGCAGATGTCCTCGCCGGGCCGGTAGCCGGCCTTTTCGATGGCTTCCATGATGATGCCGATGGCGGCCTCGTTGGACGGCAGGTTCGGCGCGAAGCCGCCTTCGTCACCCACGCCGGTGGCGAGCCCGCGGTCCGACAGCACTTTCTTCAGGGCGTGGAACACTTCTGCGCCGTAGCGCAGGGCCTCGCGGAAGCTCGGCGCGCCTACCGGCAGGATCATGAACTCCTGCATGTCGATGCTGTTGTCGGCATGGGCGCCGCCGTTGATGATGTTCATCATCGGCACCGGCAGCAGGAATTCGCCGCTGCGGTTGAGGTAGGCGTACAGCGGTTTTTTTGCATCGGCCGCGGCGGCACGGGCGGCCGCCAGCGACACCGCCAGGATGGCGTTGGCGCCGAGCACGCCCTTGTTTTCGCTGCCGTCGAGTTCGATCATGCGCCGGTCGATCGCCGCCTGGTCCTCCGCGTCCATGCCGGTCAGCGCGGCCTTGATCGGGCCGCGCACGTTTTCGACGGCTTTGAGTACGCCTTTGCCGAGGTAGCGCGAGGTGTCGCCGTCGCGCAGCTCGATGGCCTCGCGGGCGCCGGTCGAGGCGCCCGAGGGCACCATGGCGCTGCCTTCGGCACCGGAATCCAGGATCACTTCCGCCTGGATGGTCGGGTTGCCGCGGGAATCCAGAATCTCCCGGGCCAGGATGTCAACGATCTTGCTCATGGGATCACCAATGGGTATGCGTTGGGTTGTTCGGGCCGGCGATGCGAGGACGCGCGTCCCGGATGCCGATGTTATGCGGCCTGGATTACAGCAGGGGGCTTGCCTTGACCGTGCGGTCGAGGCAAGCCAGCAGCTCCAGCAATTCTTTCATGCGGTCCAGCGGCCAGGAATTGGGGCCGTCGCTCAGGGCGCGGTCGGGGTCGGGATGGGTTTCCATGAACAGGCCAGAGATGCCCACCGCTACGGCGGCGCGGGCCAGTGCCGGCACGAACTCGCGCTGGCCGCCGGACGCGGTGCCCTGTCCACCCGGCAGCTGCACCGAATGGGTGGCGTCGTAGACCACCGGGCAGCCGGTCTCGCGCATGATGGCCAGCGAGCGCATGTCCGACACCAGGTTGTTGTAGCCGAAGGATACCCCTCGTTCGCACACCATGACATGGCGGTTGCCGGTGGCGAGCGCCTTGGCGGAGACGTGCTTCATGTCCCAGGGCGCCAGGAACTGGCCCTTCTTGATGTTGACCGGTTTGCCGGCGCTGGCGACGTTCTGGATGAAATTGGTCTGGCGGCACAGGAAGGCCGGCGTCTGCAGCACGTCCACCACCGAGGCGACTTCCTGCAGCGGCGTGTCCTCGTGCACGTCGGTCAGCACCGGCACTCCGATCTGGCGTTTGACCTCGGCCAGGATGCGCAGACCCTCTTCCATGCCGGGACCGCGGTAGCTCGCATGGGAGGAGCGGTTGGCCTTGTCGAAGGAGGACTTGTAGATGAACGGGATGCCCAAGGCGCCGGTGAGCTCTTTCAGCGTTCCGGCGGTGTCCAGCGCCAACTGCTCGCTTTCGATGACGCAGGTGCCGGCGATCAGGAACAGCGGATGTTCCAGGCCGACGGGGAAGCCGCAGAGTTCGAACGGCCGGGCCGATCCTTCGATGTTGCTCATGATGATGCCGTGTCCTCGCTATGGGCGCAGGCCGCGCGGACGAAGCCGCTGAACAGCGGGTGGCCGCCGCGCGGCGTGGAGGTGAATTCGGGATGGAACTGGCAGGCCAGGAACCAGGGGTGGCCGGGAATTTCCACCATTTCGACCAGGCGGCCGTCCAGCGACTTGCCGGAGACCCGCAGGCCCGCCGCTTCCAGCGTCTTGAGGTAATGGTTGTTGAATTCGTAGCGGTGGCGGTGCCGTTCGGTGATCACATCCTTGCCGTAGGTGCGGTGGGCCAGGGTGTCGGGTATCAGCCGGCATTTCTGTCCGCCCAGACGCATGGTGCCGCCCAGGTCCGAATTGCCGCTGCGGTATTCGGTGCTGCCGGCCTCGGTCTTCCACTCGGTGATCAGGGCAATGACCGGGTGCGGCGAGGAGGGCAGGAACTCGGTGCTGTGCGCGCCTTCCAGCCGGGCCACGTTGCGGGCGAATTCGATCACGGCCACCTGCATCCCTAAGCAGATGCCGAGGTAGGGGATACGGTTCTCGCGGGCGTATTTCACCGTGGCGATCTTGCCTTCGATGCCGCGCTCGCCGAAGCCGCCCGGTACCAGGATGGCATCGACCCCTTCCAGCGCGTCGGTACCGTGATCCTCGATTTCTTCGGACTCGATGAAGCGGATGTCGACCCGGGTGCGGGTATGGATGCCGGCATGGACCAGGGCTTCGCTCAGGGACTTGTAGGCGTCGGAATGGTTGACGTACTTGCCCACCATGGCAATGGTGACCGAGCGTTCCGGATTCTTGAGCGCATCGACCACATGATGCCATTCGCTCAGGTCGGCGGGGCCGGCGTCGAGCCGCAGCTTGCGCACCACGATCTCGTCGAGCTGCTGCTCGTGCAGCAGGCTGGGAATCCGGTAGATGGTATCGGCGTCGACCGAGGCGATGACAGCATCTTCCTGCACGTTGGTGAACAGCGCGATCTTGCGGCATTCGCTCTTCGGGATGGGTCGGTCCGAGCGGCAGATCAGGATATCCGGCTGGATGCCGATGGTGCGCAGTTCCTTGACCGAATGCTGGGTCGGTTTGGTCTTCAGCTCGCCGGCGCTGGAGATGTAGGGCACCAGGGTCAGATGGATGAACAGCGAGCGTTCGTCGCCCAGATCGACCCGCATCTGGCGGATCGCCTCCAGGAAGGGCAGGGATTCGATGTCGCCGACCGTGCCGCCGATCTCGATCAGCGCTACGTCATACCCTTCCGCGCTGAGGCGGATGCCGCGCTTGATCTCGTCGGTGATGTGGGGAATGACCTGCACGGTGGCGCCCAGGTACTCGCCGCGGCGTTCCTTGCGGATGACGTTCTCATAGATCTGGCCGGTGGTGAAGCTGTTCGTCTTGCCCATGGTGGTGCGGACGAAACGTTCGTAATGGCCGAGGTCGAGGTCGGTCTCGGCGCCGTCCTCGGTCACGAACACCTCACCGTGCTGGAACGGGCTCATGGTGCCCGGATCGACGTTGATGTAAGGATCGAGTTTCGTCAGCGTCACTTTCAGCCCGCGCGCCTCGAGGATGGCGGCGAGGGAGGATGCGGCAATGCCTTTGCCCAGCGACGAAACGACTCCGCCGGTGATGAAGATGTATTTCGTCATGAAAGCTCGAATCTGTGCGATTGAGGAGATGTCCGGGAGGGCTCGGGGGGCACCCATCGGTATCGGCTGGGTGGCACGGACAATACCGGTATTTTAACCAAAGGCGTGGGGGGACGTCACGGGCGGGGGTGTGGGAGCGTCGGTGAGGGGTGGGCAGCGCTACGCGCGGAGCCACCCGCAATTGGCAACGAATCCAGGCGGTTCACCTCAACCCGGACCAAACCGATACCCGCCAAGAGCGATTGCTGACATTGCTGTCATGGTTGCCGAGTTCCCCTTTCGCCGGCGAAGCGCCACGGCGTTTCGGCAAGATCCGCGCTTCCTGGCTGGCCAAAGCACGCCGATCGGCCCGTACGACCTGCAAATCGGCGCCATTGCCCTGGCCGCGGTATGACACAGGTGACTCAGGACACCGGGGAGTTCGCCCGCCCCCCCGGCTTGATGCTGGAAGATTGGCCGGGATGACCGCAGCCGTTCCCCAACCGCCGGGATGCCGCGGTCAAGCTAAATCAATGTGTTGCAATATTTCACCGCCTCAGCGCCTGCTTCCGTTTCCGCAAAGATCCGGCGGGCGCTGCGGTCTCTGCATCCAGTGTTACCGAAGGTCCAGGGCTGACTGCTTCCGTCAGATCGGACAAAGAATCTTCGATCACCCGAGACAGGCGGGTGTCGCCGAAAGCGGTTGCGCCGGGGAGGGCCGAAGGGTCATTTGCCGCAGTGTGATCGGGGGAAAGACCGCGGCCTTTCTTTCGGCTTCTGATGTAAGTTGCTGTTTTGATTGTGTCCATATTCCACCTTTGCTTGACGGTCCGGATGTCCGGCATGGATTCCTATATGCAGGATGTATGCCGATTTATCTCTCTCCGATGGTTGCCGCACTGGAGCGGAATAGCCGACAATCGAGCACGGAAGCGGGGGCTGCGGGCGAGTGAGCTCATGGCCAGCGGCCCGGTGCTCGACTTCCAAGCAGTTTCACTACAGCGACTCAGCGAGGAGCAAACATGTCCATCGGTCAGTTCTGCATTCGAGATACCGTGATCGTCAAGAAGGGTGACACGATCGTGGAAGCCGCCAAGGTGATGCGCCAGCATCATGTCGGCAGCGTCGTGGTGGTGGAAGAGTCCGAGCACGGCTGCAAGCCTGTCGGGATCCTGACCGACCGGGATCTGGTGGTCGAGATCCTGGCGGAGGAAGTAGCCCCCGAAGCGGTGACGGTCGGCGATGTCATGAGCTTCGAACTCGTGACCGCGCGCGAACAGGATGGGTTGTGGGAAACGCTGCAACGCATGCGCGCGAGCGGCGTGCGGCGGATTCCCGTCGTCGATGATCGGGGCGTCTTGGCTGGAATCGTCAGCGCCGACGACTATCTGGAAATCCTTTCCGCCGAACTGGGAGAACTGGCCAAGTTGCTCGGCCGGGAACAGGGGCGGGAAGAGCGGACACGCGGCGCCTGACCGCGCGCCGGAATTCGGGCCCGACACGTGAAATACCTGCTCGCTTTGACTCTGGCGTGTCTGCCATTGCCGGGCCTTTCGGACACGATGCCGGTCGTCGAGCGCTTCATCCGGGACCAGGCCCGGAAAACGGCCGGCGTCGAATACAAGGAAGCGCGCCAGCTTGGCCGAGGTGACTTGAACGGCGATGGCAAGGAAGATGTCGCGGTTCTCTATACCCTGGAGGGATTCCACGGTACCAATGCCTACCGGCAGTATCTGGCGGTGTTCAGCTTAGTCCGGTCCGGGCTGCGTCAGCGGACTCATCGGGAGGTCGGCGGCAAAGGCTGGCGGGACGTCGATATGCTCGCCGTGGCGAACGGTTCCATCCAGCTCCGTACGAAGGAATACGCCGACAGCGATCCCAGTTGTTGCCCCAGCATCAACGGTGCTGTCCGGCTGGTGCTGAAGGGCAATCGATTGAAGGAAACGAAATAGGATGCGCACCGTTGGGTCCAAATTCATGAAGCCCATGGCTTACTGTCTGTTCGATACGGCTATCGGCGTCTGCGGGATCGCCTGGCGCGAGGCTGATGGTGCCGATGCGGCGCCTGCCGTCACCCGGTTTCAGCTTCCGGAGGCTACGGCGGCCGACACCGATTCAATCCTTGCCGAACGGACAAGGGCGGCGCAAGCGGCCGCCCCGCCGCCGGCGATCGCGGAGGTGATCGAGAAGGTCAGGCGGCATTTCCGGGGCGATCTGCAGGATTTCAGCGAGGTTCGGGTGGAGCCGGAAGGCGCGGGGCCGTTTGCCCTGGCCGTTTATGCGGCGGCCCGGAACATCCCCGCCGGCGAGGTCCGCACATACGGCGAATTGGCTCGTGTCTTGAAGCGGCCCTCGGCGGCCCGCGCTGTGGGCCAGGCGCTGGGACGCAACCCTGTCCCGCTCATCATTCCCTGCCACAGGATTCTGGGGGCGAGCGGGAAACTCGGCGGATTTTCGGCTCACGGCGGCATCGCGACCAAGGCCAGGATGCTACAGATCGAAGGTGTCGTCCCAGGGGCATCGGGAGGCTAGCCGCGCGGACACGACCAGGGGGGCGCCGGCCGGATCGGGCTCTTTGTACGGTTTAGGACAAGTGGTCGCTGTGGATTTCCCATAAAATCAATGGGGAAGGGACGCCTTTCCTTTGGCATGCAAATCGCTTCAGACGGGTAATCCCGTCCACCATTTCCCGAAGCGAATACTCGATGAGCGTGACCGCAATCGCCTGGGGTGCCCACCCCGACTTTCCCCTGGCGTTGATCGCCAACCGCGACGAGCGGCATGACCGCCCCACCTCGGCAGCCGGCTGGTGGACGCGCGAGCCGGAGTGTCTGGCCGGCGAAGACGAAGTGCACGGCGGTACCTGGTTGGCGGTGACGCGCGAGGGACGTTTCTCTCTGGTGACGGGATACCGCGACGGTTCGTCGCCGGCCCCCGGCGCGCCTTCACGCGGCCGGCTGCCGCTGGATTATCTTGAATCCGGCGAAGATCCCACGGTGCACGCGCGACGCTTCATCCGCTCCAAGGGCGATCACGCGCCTTACAACCTGTTGCTGGGTTCGCCTCGCCAGGTGTTCTATGCCGGCACCCGCTCGCGCCTGCCGATCGCTCTCACGCCGGGCATCCACACCTTGTCCAACGGACTGCTCGACGAGCCCTGGCCCAAGTGTTCTTGGCTCAATACCGTGTTCGGCGGCTACATCCTGAGTCATGGCGGTTTCAAGATGTTGCTCGATGGTCACATCGAGCTGGCCAAGGTCAAGGAGCACGGCGCCGCTGAGCTGCCGAGGCCGGCCGGCTCTTGCGTGAGTGCCGAGGATTTTGCCACAGCCGGTTTCGCGTTGCTGGCCGATCGCACGACTTATAGCCGAGGTTTGCCGGACACCGGGATCGGGCCGGAAGAGGAGGAACGGCTCTCCGCCTGCTTCGTGGCAGGCGGAGAGTACGGCACGCGCTCCAGTACGGTGCTGGTGATGGCGCGTGACGGCCATGTCCGCTTCGAGGAGCGCAGCTTCGACGCTGGCGGCGCCGAAACGGGCCGGGTCCTCGAGGAGTGGGACATGGACCCCGCGGTTTTTTCCGGCAGCGCGGAGGGCTGATCTCATGTCCGCCATGATGCAGCCGTCGCAGTCTTGTCCGTTGGAGCCCGCCGACCTGCCGCTCGCGCCTGCCTATGCGCGGCTCGGGGCACCCTTCCACCAGCCGGTGGCGGCCACGCCCCTGCCCGAGCCGAGGATGGTTCATTTCAATGCCGCTTTGGCCGGCGACCTGGGTGTCGATTCGGAAGGCGGTCTCGAATTCCTCGAGATTCTGGCCGGCAATCAGCCTTGGCCGGGATATGCGTCTTCGGCTTCCGTATACGCCGGCCATCAGTTCGGTCACTGGGTGCCGCAACTGGGCGACGGTCGCGCCCTGCTGATCGCCGAGGTACGGTCGCCGGCGGGGGAGCGGGTGGAGCTGCAGCTCAAGGGCGCGGGGCCGACGCCGTATTCTCGCGGGCTGGACGGCCGTGCCGTGCTGCGCTCGTCGATCCGCGAATACCTGGGGTCGGAGGCCATGCACGCGTTAGGGGTGCCGACCACCCGCTGCCTCAGCTTGGTCGCATCGTCCCAGCCGGTCGTGCGTGAAACCGTGGAGAACGCCGCCGTGGTGTGCCGCACCGCCGCCAGCTTCGTGCGTTTCGGGCAGTTCGAATATTTTGCCGGCCGGGGCAAGACAGGGCCGATGGCCAGACTGGCGGACCATATGATCTCCGAGCATTTTCCGCATCTGCAGGGCCGGCCGGACCGGTACGCCGCCTGGTTGGGGGAAGTGGTCGAGCGCACGGCCCGGCTGATCGCGCAATGGCAGTTGCTGGGCTTTTGCCACGGGGTGATGAACACCGACAATTTTTCCGTGCTCGGGTTGACCCTGGATTACGGCCCATTCGGCTTCATGGACCGGTTCCGCCAATACCACGTCTGCAACCACTCCGATTACGAAGGGCGCTATGCCTACAGTGCCCAGCCCGAAATCGGCCGCTGGAATTGCGAGCGCCTGCTGCAGGCGGTGTCGCCGTTGCTGGCCGAGAAGCCGGAGGAGGCGGCGGCAGTCGGCCAGGACATTCTTCGGCACTATGCACCCATCTATAAGCATGCCGTGACGCAGGGCTGGGCCGACAAGCTAGGACTCAGGGAATTGCGGGAAGGCGACGGCAGGCTGGTCAACGAATTCCTCGGGCTGCTGCAGCGCAGCCGGGGCGATTTCACCCGCAGCTTCCGTCTGCTCTCCCGGATCCGAGCCGACAGCGACGCGCCCGCCAAGGGGGTGCGGGAAGCGTTCGCCGACATCAAGGCTTTCGATGCGTGGGTCGCCGACTACAGGGCCCGGCTGCGCAGTGAGCAGAATACCGATGACGAAGCGAGGGCCGGGCGCATGAACCGGGTGAATCCGAAATACGTGCTGCGCAACCATCTGGCGCAGATCGCCATCGACAGAGCCATGCTGGGAGACTATTCGGAGGTCGCCAAGCTGACCGGGCTGCTGCGCCGCCCTTACGACGAGCAGCCCGACATGGAAGCCTACGCCGCCGAGCCGCCGGACTACATGCGCAACATCGAGGTGAGCTGCTCCTCGTGAGATTCGAGTCCGCGCACGGAGGCACCGCTGCTGCCTCCGGACGTCGGCTCATCCTGCATTTCTGACCAACCCGTGGAAAGGGGAAACGCTCGTGGCTTTCGAAGACGTGTGCAAACAAAGCCTGCTCGGCGAGGGCGAACTGGTGCCCTTGACCGTGGGCAAGAAGGAAATCGTCATTCTGTGGCCGGACGGCGGGGAGCCGAAGGCCTACGACGCCCGCTGTCCCCACGAGGGGGTGTCGCTGGGGCGTGGGGACTTCAACGGAAGGATTCTTTACTGCATCGCCCACGGCTGGGTTTTCGACGGCCGCAGCGGCCAGTGTCTGCAGCCCGCCGGCTGGTGCATGAAGGAATATCCCATGCGGATCGAGAATGGCATGGTACAGGTGGACGTGTCAGGCGCCTGAGCCGCAACCGCACGCTCCCTCCTGTGCCTGCGCCGGCGGGCATTTGACCGAACCGTAGGAACAGAACACGCAGCAATCCCCCGGTTTCGGGCGGAGCACGGTCCCGCAGCCGGTGCATTCGTAGAAGTACAGGCAGGCATCGGTCGGCATGGTTTCCAGTTTGGCAATGCCGCAGCGCGGGCAGGTCAGGAGGGATTCTCGAGTCATTGGTGCTGACGCTCAGAACGATACGATAGCCTCCAGGAAACCGTAATTGCCCTGTTTGCCGTCGTACTGGTTGTTGATGATGCTCTGGCCGAAAGCATGGCCGTAAAACAGGTTGAAGGCCAGATGGTCGATCGGCTTCAGGTTGATCATCACGTGGGTGAGATAGGCCAGGTTGCTGGCACCGCCCGTCGGTGTGCCCGCATAGCCGAAAACGGTGTCGTTGGTCGCGCCCGAGCCTGAATACACGAAATCCTGGGAGGCGTTGACCCGCAGCGCGTGGAAATCCAGCCGCAGGCTGAGCTTGGGGTCGGGGGTCAGGATGCCCTGCACGAAGACGTCCTGGTTGTTCATCATGTTGTAGAACGGGAACTGGGCATACAGCCAGGCCGTGGGCAGCATCTGGAAGAAGGTGCCGTGGGTATCGTCGTCCGGGTTATCGTCGCCCGAGCCGCTGTTGATGCCCGCCCGCAGCCAGGGGGCGGCCCATACCTCCTTGAACTGGTAGCCGGCTTCGACGCCGAAGGCCCACGCCGCCTGATTCTGGTTCTGCCAGTTGCCGACCTGGCCGAAGGCGTAGACCGTCCCGTCCGCCACGCCGGGGCCGATTTCCTCGGCATGTGCCAAGTGCCCGCCGATGGTGTGGATCGCCGAGCCTTGGCCCACCGCTTTTTCGCGCGCCGCGAGGGGGCGGTTGTCGACGAACAGGATGTCCCGGTCGTCCGAGTAGTAGTACCAGGACAGGCGCCCGATGGTATTGCCGACGTTTTCCGAATCCCGGAGGCTGAGGCTCGCGCCCGCCACGTTGACCTTGCCGATGGTCGGCATGCCGTTCGACTCGAAGCCGCCGAAGGTGGGCATGAAGCCGAAGCCGACCGCCTCCAGGTCGTCCGTCAGGTAGCCGACGCTGCCGCCGTCGAAGCTGCGGCCGGCGTGGGTATACTCGAACGGGCCGATAAGACGCTGGGCGATGCGGTAGTCCTGGATCCAGCGCAGGTTCTTGTGGCGGGCGAGGCCCTGCTGGCCGTCGGAAAACAGTTGGCGGCCGCCGTTGAGATACAGGCCGTTGACGCCGAACATATCCTTCAGCCGCAGCCAGCCCTGCCGCAGAAAGGCGCCGTTCTGGGTGCTCAACGGCGTGCTGGCATAGTAGGCGGCGCCTATGCCGACGCCATTGGTCGGCAGGCCGCCGATGTAGGTGTCCTGGAACTGGGCGAAGGCCTCGAAGGGTTCTCCGGTCACCCGCAGGCCCAACTGGAACTTGTTGCCCACGAAGCTGTAGCTGTAATCCTTAGGGAGGGGCTTCCCCTTGACCAGGGGATTGCCGAACCAGTCGGCGAATTCGCCACGGGCGCGGTCGAACACTTCCAGTTTGATCCTGGTATCCGCCGGCCCGGCCCATTCTGTGGGCAAGGCGCTTGGGGGCTTGGCCTGTTTGTCCGCCTCCGCTCCCCAAGCGGCCTCGGACAAAGCCAGCACAGCCGACAAAAGGGCCGTGCCGGCGGTCTTCGACCGACGGGCGAAGGCGCCGGAAGATACGGGCGCTGCCTTGGTCTGGTCCTGGTTCGAATTCGTCTGAGCCATTTTCGTGTCCCCCGGAATGGTTGCTTTACTTTCGCGCATAAAAAAAGGCGTCCGCGCTTTCCGGAACATTCCGAAAACCGCGAGACGCCTTTGTCTCAAAGGTCCGCGCCGCCGTTGGCGCGGGATACCGCTTTATCCAGTTATTACAAAAGCACTATCGGTGCCACTGGAGTCGAATAGATGCAAGTATCTGTTTTTTCAAGGGGTGAGAGTGGCAGGGCGGAATCGCGGTGCGGGGCCGGAGCACGATATCGGGGCGTCGCGCCGCAATTTGTGGCGGTCACCGTCCGCCGGGCAGGGAGCGGTCAATCGCTGGTGCCGGTTCGGCGCGAGTGGAAGCGGAAGCGCAGAGAGACATCCGCGCTAGGGATTTGGCATGTGGGTGAGGAACCATTCCAGCAGCCGGATCAGGCCTACCACGGCGCCGACGGAACCGACTACCCAGAGGGTCTGGCGATGGTTGGCTTGTGTCAATCGTACCTCCACCTCGCGGATTTCCAGCCGGGTCTTTTCGATCTCCAGCCGGAGAGTTGCCTCGACTTCCTTGATTTCCTTCTGCAGTTTCGCCTCGACTTCCTTGATCTCCTTCTGAAGCTTTGCCTCGACTTGCTTGATCTCCATCTGCAATCGTGACTCGACCTCCTTGATCTCTTTTTGCAGCCGCAATTCGGTCTCGCGCACCTGTCCCTGGGTCGCCACGTCCTTCAACTGGGGATAGCGGTCTTCCAGATGCTCGAAGGCTTCCGCGATCAATTTCGCGCGCGTTTTGTCCTCGCCCGCTTCGGTCAGTTGTTCGTAAAGTCTTAGCGCTACGCTCATGGTCGTGCCTGGGAATTCGGAAACCGCAGTTTAGCATGGGGCGGTTCCGGAGCCGGCTGCCGGGCACGCGAGCGGGCGTGCGCGTCAGAGAAAATTTTCCAGCGCCAGCAGAGTGCGGGCGACGTCGGCGATGCGCTGGTTCCGTGCCATCGCGGTCTTGCGCAGCGACTGGTAGGCCTCGTCTTCGCTGAGGCCGCGGTGCTTCATGAGCAGGCCCTTGGCCTTCTCCACCAGCTTGCGGTCGGCGAGCTGGGCGCGGGTGTCTTCGAGTTCGCGCCGGAGCACCTGGAACTCGCTGAAGCGGGCCATCGCGACCTCGACGATGGGCAGTATCCGTTCCCGGCTCAGTCCGTCGACGATATAGGCGCTGACGCCCGCTTGTACTGCCTGGCGGATGTATTCGCTGTCGCGGTTGTTGGAAAACAGCACGATAGGCTTGGGATTGTCCCGGCTCACTTCGCGCATCTGTTCCAGGGTGTCGCGGCCGGGGGCTTCCATATCGATGATCACCATGTCCGGCTTATGTTCGCCGACCGCGAGCGCAAGGTTCTGCTCGTTTCTCAAGCGTGCCGCAACGCGGTAGCCGGCTTCGGCCAGCGCCTGCTGCAGGACGGCGCTGCGGTCGTCGTCCTCGTCGACCAGCATGATGCGCAGGCTCACGGCGAGTTCCCCGCGCGTGCGAGATCGTCAGGCTTCACCCGCATGCGGTGGAGTTCGAAGCCGGCGAGATAGGCGATGGGATCGGCCGGGTCGAAGGCGGTCCCGTCGAAAAACAGGTCCGGCCCCAAGGCCACGGGTATGCATCCGGTATCCAGCGTCCAGGGCCGGGCATGGACGCCCTCGCACTTGTAGTCTGCGGACGGGCAGGGCAGGCCCAAGGCTGCCGCGGCGTCCCGGTAGAGGTCGGGACGGTACACCTGTTCCGCGACCGCATGCAGGTCGACGGGTTCGGCGATCTGCCCCCAGCGCAGCATCTGGGTCAGGAACCACAGGGCGTGGGAGCGCCAGGGGAAGGTGGCGGCATAGCGGTGGAATACGTTGAAGTCGGGCAAGGACACGGCCGCTTCGTCTGCCGCATATTGAAACGAACCCGTCATGGACATTTGGAGGATGTCCGCCGGAACGCCGACATAGTCGGGACTCGCGAGGAGCGCGGCGGCTTCCATGCGGTTCCCGGGCAGGTCGAGCCATTGCGCGGCTTCCAGCAAGGCCATCAGGAGGGCCCGCAGGGTATTGGGATGGCGTTCGGCCCAGTCCTGGTTGACGCCCAGTACCTTCTCGGGACTGTTATTCCAGATTTCGTAATCGGTGATCAGGACCCGGCCTATACCGTGAGCCACCGCATAGGCATTCCAGGGTTCTCCCGCGCAGTAGCCGGAAATCTCGCCCGCCGCCAGGCAGCGGGGCATCTGCGGCGGCGGAATGACCGTCATGCCGACATTGCGGTCCGGGTCCACGCCGGCGGCCGCCAGCCAGTAGCGCAGCAGGTAGTTGTGCGAGGAAAAGGGGAATACCGTAGCGAACCGTACAGCTTCGCCGCCGGAGTCCAGTTCCAGCAACCGCCGAAGGCTGCGGGCCGAGACCGGCCGCTGTGACGGTTCTTCACCGGCCACGGCCGTAAGCCGCCGGTACAGGGCATTGGATACCGTCACGGCATTGCCGTTAAGATCGAGCGACATCGGCGCGATGGTGGCCTTGCGTACGCCGCCCAGGCCGAGGGTGGTGGCGATCGGCATGGGCGCCAGCATGTGGGCACCGTCCAGCATGCCGGCCGCAACCTTGTCGCGGATGGCTGCCCAGGACGGCTGGCGCGACAGCGCGACGTCCAAACCGTGTCGGCGGAAGTAGCCCTTTTCCAGGGCGATGACGAAAGGGGCACAGTCCGTGAGCGGAATGAAGCCCAGTGTCAGCCGGGGTTTCTCGATGCCATTGCCGGCGGCGGTTTCTTGAGAGTCGTCCATACGATTCGATCGAAGCGATATCCGCGGATATCCTGCCCGTCAGCGCCGTGCTTCCGCAAGGAGGGTACGGATTTCCGGCACGCAGGAGCCGCAGTTGGTGCCGGCTTTCAGGCGGGTTCCGACCTGTTCCTCAGTAGTCATGCCTTCTGCATCGATGGCGCGACGGAGCGTTTTTTCGCCGACGGAGAAACAGGCGCAGACGATTCTGCCCCGATCGTCTTCGGCGGAAAGCGGCCGTCCCGCCAGCAGGCCGGCGCGCGCCGCATCGGACAGAATATCTTGGCCGAACAGGCCGGCTAGCCAGTCGCGGGGCGGCAGCTCGTGGCCGGAGCTGACGAACAGGGCGAACTCGATCCGGCCCTGGACGATCCAGGCGCAACGGTAGCGGCCGGCGCGCGGGTCGGCGAATTCCAGCCAGTCGTCCCGGCAATCGCCTTCCAGGCCAAGCTGTCCTCTCGCCCATTGGCGCCAGTCCTCCGGGACCGTCTCGCCGGCCAGCTCGTGGCGCCAGCAGTTCCGGCAGGGAACCACGACCCGGTAGCTGGCATCGGGAAATTCGAGCCGCCGCGGGGCGATGGCGAATCCGTACCATGTTGGCCTGTAGGGCGCAACCCGCACCGGCGTGTGTTTGAATTCCGGTTCGCCGGACACCGGGTCGACCGCCGGATTGACCAGGGCGTTCGCCAAGCCCTGCCGGCTGTTGCCCTCGCTCCAGTGCATGGGGACGAACACCGTGCCCGGCCGCTGGCCGGCGCTGAACCGGACCCTGGCCAGGGCGCTGCCGTAGCGGCTTTCGAGCCGGGCCAGGGCACCGTCGGCGAATTCCAGGCGTTCGCCGTCGGCGGGGTGGATCTCGGCGTAGGGCTCGGGAATGTGCCCGGTGAGGCGCGGGGTCTTGCCGGTCCGGGTCATGGTGTGCCATTGGTCGCGAATGCGGCCGGTGTTGAGGATCAGGGGATATTCGGCGTCGGGCGCGTTGACCGGGAGGCGGGGCCGGACGGCGACGAATTTCAGCTTGCCGCTCCCGCCGTCGAAGGCGAGCCGTGGCGTGCCTTGCGGATTCCCGGCGTCGACCGGCCACTGGGTCGGCGCCAAATCGTCGTAAGCGGTCCGAAGCCCGGACAGGTCGAAGCGGCGTTTTTCGGCGCCGGCGATACTCGAGAGTTCGGCATGTTCGGCGAAGATTTCCGCCGGGCTCCGGTAGCCGAACCCCGCTTCGAAGCCCATGCGTCTGGCCACTTCGGCGATGATCCACCAGTCCGGCCGGGCCTCGCCGGGCGTATCGAGAAAGGCGCGCTGGCGCGAGATGCGCCGTTCCGAATTGGTTACGGTTCCGTCCTTCTCACCCCAGGCCAAGGCGGGAAGCTGGACATGGGCGAAGCGGGCCAGATCGGTGTCGCGCTCGCAGTCGGAGACCACGACGAAAGGGCATGAGCTCAAGGCTCGGCGCACAGCGTTGAGGTCGGGCAGGCTTACTACGGGGTTGGTGGCCATGATCCAGACCGCGCGTATTTTGCCTTCGCCGATGGCCCGGAACAGGTCGACGGCCAGGTAGCCGGGCCGGTCGGCGATGCGGGGGGAGCGCCAGAATTCCTGTACTTGCCGGCGGTGGCGGGGGTCGTCGAAGTCGAGATGGGCGGCGAGCTGGTTGGCCAGTCCGCCGACTTCGCGGCCGCCCATGGCGTTGGGCTGGCCGGTCAGCGAGAAGGGCCCGGCCCCCGGCTTGCCGATGCGACCGGTGGCGAGATGGGCGTTGACGATGGCGTTGACCTTGTCGGTGCCGCTGGTCGACTGGTTGACGCCCTGCGACCACAGGGTCACCGTCCGTTCGGTCGCGGCGAACAGCCGGTAGAACTGCGCCACCTCGCATTCCGCAAGCCCGCAGCCGGCGGCCACGGCCGGAAGGGCGGGTGCGGTTTCCCTCGCCGTGCCCAATGCTGTCGCGTAGCCTTCGGTATGCCGTTCGATGAAGTCGAAGTCGAGGCGGTCGTTGTGCCGCAAATAGTGCAGCAGCCCGTTGAACAGCAGCACGTCGCTGCCCGGCCGGATCGCTAAGTGCAGGTCGGCGGACTCGGCGGTCGCCGTCCGGCGCGGGTCGATGCAGACGATGCGGCGCTTCGGGTCGGCGCGCCGCGCCGCCAGGATGCGCTGGAACAGCACGGGATGGCACCAGGCCATGTTCGAGCCAACGAGCACCATGAGTTCCGCCAGTTCGAGGTCCTCGTAGCAGCCCGGCACCAGGTCCTCGCCGAAGGCGCGCTTGTGGCCCGCGACGGTGGAGGACATGCACAGCCGGGAGTTGGTGTCGATGTTGGCCGAGCCGATGAAGCCCTTCATCAGCTTGTTGGCGATGTAGTAGTCCTCGGTCAGCAACTGGCCGGACACGTAGAAAGCGACCGAATCGGGGCCGTGCCGCTCGATGGTTTCGCGGAACCGGCCGGCGACCGTGTCCAGGGCTTCGTCCCAGCCCGCCCGGATTCCGCCGATGTCCGGATGCAGCAGACGGGTGTCGAGCGACAGGGTTTCCCCCAGAGCGGAGCCTTTCGAGCACAAGCGGCCGAAGTTGGCCGGATGGTCCGGATCGCCCTCTATCGCCACGCCCGCATCCGTGACGGTAGCCAGCACGCCGCAGCCTACGCCGCAGTAGGGACAGGTGGTGCGGACGGTCCGCCGTGACAGTGGGTTCATGTCAGCTTCCGGTTGGACCGGCCGCCAGGGCGATGGCGACCATGCCATCCTCAAGGCGCACGTCGAAACGGCGGACACAGCCTTCGTCCGGCGCGACCGCCTGGCCCGAATCCAGCTCGATCACCCAGTTGTGCAATGGGCAGGCGATGCGCGCGCCGTGCACGATGCCCTGGGACAGCGGTCCACCCTTATGCGGACAGCGGTCGAGCAGGGCGAAGACCCGGTCGTCGACGGTGCGGAAGACGGCGACAGCGCCTTCCGGCGTCGCGACGACGCGGGTGCCCTGGCGCGGAATGTCTTCCAGGCGGGCGATGGGGGTCCAGTGGCTCATGGCGTTTTCCTCAGGCGATGCAGGCATTCGCTTTCCGCTCCGCGGGCGTCAACGGTTCGAACTCGTGTTTTTCCGCTCCCTGTGCGCGCTCGGCCCAGGGATCGATCTGCGCCTTGCGCTGCGATTCCAGGAAGCGCGCGCAGAGCGCCCTGCGGCCAGCGGCATCGTCGACGATGCGGCTCTGCACGTACGGCAGTCCGACCCGTTCGATCCAGTGCGCGGTGCGTTCCAGGTAGCGGGCCTCCTCGCGGTAGAGCTGCATGTAGGCCGCGGCGTATTCCATGACTTCCTCATCCGCCTGCACCTTGCAAAGAAAGTCGGTGGCGCGCACCTTCACGCCGCCGTTGCCGCCGACGTGCAGTTCCCAGCCGGAATCCACGGCCACCACCCCGAAATCCTTGATCGTGGCTTCGGCGCAATTGCGCGGGCAGCCGGACACCGCCATCTTGACCTTGGCCGGCGTCCACGAGCCCCAGGTCATCTTCTCCAGCTCGATGCCCAGGGTGGTCGAATCCTGCGTGCCGAAGCGGCACCATTCCTTGCCGACACAGGTCTTCACCGTCCGCAGCGACTTGCCGTAAGCATGGCCGGACATGAGGCCGTGTTTGCCCAGCTCCGCCCACATGGCTGGCAGCTGCGCCTTGGGCACGCCCAGGAGGTCGATGCGCTGGCCGCCGGTGATCTTGACGCAGGGGACCCGGAATTTTTCCGCCACGTCGGCGATGGCCCGCAGTTCGCGCGGATTGGTCACGCCGCCCCAGATCCGGGGAACCACGGAATAGGTGCCGTCCTTCTGGATGTTGGCATGAACCCGCTCGTTGATGAAGCGGGATTGCGGGTCGTCCCGGTACTCGTCCGGCCACTGGCACAGCAGGTAGTAATTGAGCGCCGGGCGGCAGGAATGGCAGCCGTCCGGCGTTCGCCAGCCCAGCGAACCCATGAGTTCCGGAATGGTTTTCAAAACCTGGGTACGGACGGCTTCCCGCACCTCCTCGTGGGTGAGGTCCGTGCACCGACACAGAGGCTTTTTGGCGGGACTGACCGAGTAATCGCTGCCCAGGGTGCTCTGCAGGATCTGTTCGACCAGACCGGTGCAGGAACCGCAGGAGGCCGAGGCCTTGGTGTGGGCGCGCACTTCGTCCAGCGTGAACAGCTTCTTCTGGACGATGGCATCGACGATGGCTTTCTTGCAGACGCCGTTGCAGCCGCAGACTTCTGCGTCTTCCGGCAGCCGGGCGGCATGGCTTTCGGCACCGTGGCCGGAATCGCCCATGTGGGCCTGGCCGAACAGGATGTTCTCGCGGAAGGCGGAGATGTCGGTTCCGTCCCGCATCATCTGGAAATACCAGGCGCCGTCCACGGTATCGCCGTAGAGCACTGCGCCCGCGACCTTGTTGTCGCGGACCACCAGCTTCTTGTAGACGCCGCGCGAGGGATCCTGGAGCAGCAGTTCCTCGCAGCCGGCGCCGCCCTGGTATTCCCCGGCGGAGAAGAGGTCGATGCCGGTGACCTTGAGCTTGGTCGAGGTGACCGATCCTTGGTAGCGGGCGATGCCGAATTCCGCCAGATGGTTGGCGCAGACCTTGGCCTGCTCGAACAGCGGTGCGACTAGGCCGAACAGCTCGCCGCGGTGCTGCACGCATTCGCCGACCGCGTAGACCTGGGGGTCGAAAGTCTGCATCGTGTCGCTGACCAGGATGCCGCGTTCGCAATGGATGCCGGATGCCTTGGCCAGCCCGACGTTGGGGCGGATGCCCACCGCCATGACCACCAGATCGGCAGGGATTTCCGAACCGTCTTTGAAGCGGACCGCGCGGACCCGGCCTTCGCCCAGCAGCGCCTCGGTCTGGGCTTCCAGCTTGAAGTCCAGGCCGCTGTCTTCCAGGGCCCGTTGCAGCAGTGCCGCGGCCGGTTTGTCGAGCTGCCGCTCCATCAGGGTGTCGAGCAGGTGCACCACGGTGACGTTCATGCCGCGCTTCTTGAGGCCGTTGGCGGCTTCGAGCCCCAGCAGGCCGCCGCCGATGACGACGGCGTGACGGTGCTTTTCCGAGGCTTCCAGCATCAGCTCGACGTCGCGGATGTCGCGGAAGCCGACCACGCCTTCCAGGTCCTTGCCCGGCACCGGCAGGATGAAGGGCGCCGAGCCGGTCGCCAGCAGCAGGCGATCGTAGCCGGCTTCAGTCCCGTCTTCGGTGCGGACCTTGCGGCAGACGCGGTCGATGGCGACGACTTTTTTGCCCTTGTGCAGGGTGATGCCGTGCTCGGCATACCACGCGTCGTCGTTGAGGATGATGTCGTCCAGTTTCTTCTCGCCGGCAAGCACCGGCGAGAGCAGGATGCGGTTGTAGTTGGGATGGGGTTCGGCGCCGAACACGGTGATGTCGTACTTGCCGGGCGCCAGCTTCAGCAGCTCCTCCAGTGTGCGGACACCGGCCATGCCGTTGCCGATGAGGACGAGTTTGGGCTTGCTCATAGCGAGTCTCCATTATTGTGAATCAAGGGGTTGTTTCGGGATGCCGCTTCCGAAGGCGGGTAGGAGGGCAGCGACAGGCGCAGGCCGGCCACGGCCAGGAGGGCCAGCAGCAGCGCCGCGACGGCCTTCCAGAACAGCAGGGGATTGCGCTCGTACAGCGGCAGGGGCCGGCGGGGAATGCGCCTGCCCCCGCCTTTTTCCAGTCCGGCCTCCAGTTCGTAAGCCAGTTCCACGGCATCGGCCGGGCGCAGCTCCGGATCGGCCGCGATGGCGCGGGCCAGCACCGCGTCCAGCCAAGCCGGGAGGTCCGGGCGGTGGGCGGTCAGCGGTTTCGGGCTGCCGAAACGCGGCGTGCAGAACGGCTCGATCTCGCCATAGGGGTAGGCGCCGCCGGCGAACATCCGGTACAGGGTCACGCCGAGCGCGAACACGTCGGCGGCGATGCTGCCGCGTTCGCCCTGGAACATTTCCGGCGCCATGTAGCTGGGGGTGCCCGGGATGGGATCGGCCCGATCCACATCCCAGGCCGGCAGCCGGGCGATGCCGAGGTCCAGCAGCTTGAGGCCGCCTTCCGGCTCCAGCAGGACGTTGTCCGGCTTGATGTCGCGGTGGACGATCTGCTGGCGGTGCAGCGCATGCACCGCCTTGCACAGTTTCAAGGCGAGATCGATGCCGGCTTCCAGGCTGACGCGTGGCCGGCGCGCCAGCTCGTGCTCCAGGGAGGCGCCGGGATAGAAAGGCATGACCGAATAGAGCCGGCTCTGGCGTCCGGGAGTCTGCTCGAGGATCTCGCCGACCCAGGGGCTTTTCACCCGGGCGCCGATCCAGGCTTCGCGCACGAAGGCGTCGTAGTATTCCCGTTCGCTGGCGACGCGAGGATGCGGAAACTTCACCACCACCGGCTTGTCCTGGCCCAGAGTGTCGGCCGCGAGGAACAGCGCGCTGTAGCGCCCCGAGGACAGCAGGCGTTCCAGCCTGAAACCGTCCACCTCGTTGCCCACCTCCGGCAGATCCAGCAGCGGCAGGGATTCGATGGCGAGGCGCAGCGACTGCTTCTCCGCGGGCGGGAGGGCGATGACGTCCACCACCAGGGCGGTGATGTTGTCCTGGCTGCCCTGCTCGAATGCCCGGAGCGCCAGCGCCTCGGCCGTGGTTTCGGGGGTGGCCCGTTCCTGCAGGATCTCCCTGATCTGTTCCTGTTCGAGGCTGCCGTGCAGGCCGTCGCTGCAGAGCAGAAAGCGGTCGTGCGGTTCCAGCGGGTACACGCCGTAATCGATCCGGAGGCCGGGATCGAGTCCGACTGCGCGGTACAGCACATGATCCAGCCCCGGCCCGCTCAGGGTGTGATCCGAGGTCAGCAGCTCGGGTTCGTCGCCGCGCAGGCGGTAAATCCGGGAATCGCCCACATGCACCAGATAGGCGCGGCGGCCGCGGAAGATCAATCCGCTGAAGGTGGTGCCCATGTGCGCCAGCTCGGGATCGCGCCGGCCCACGGCATGCACCCAGCGGTTGACCGAGCCCAGGCAACGGTCCAGCAGCTGTTCCATGGCTAAGGTTTCGGACAGGCCGTAGTAGGCTTCCATGAAGCCGCGCACCGACACTTCCGCCGCGACCCGGCCGCCACGGGCGCCGCCGATGCCGTCGGCCACCGCTGCCACGAAGCCGCGCGCAGCGGCATCCCGCGGCGGCGGCTCGGCGACGCCGGCAAAGTCCTGGTTGTCTTCGCGCCGCCCCTGCAGGGAGACGAAGGCGGCGCGGAGGACGGGTTGGCCGGGAACGGTCATGGCGCTGTCGGGAGCCGGATCGCGGTCAGACCTGTGCCCCGGAAACCGCGCCCCAGGTCGTGCGCCAGCGTTTCCTCACCATCACCAGCCCGCCCAGGCCGAGCAGCGGGAGTACGGCGAACACGCTGAACCCGAGCGCAAAGCCGTGCTGTATTTCCCACGACAGCCCCAGGGTCTTCGCCAGGAAGAAGCCGCCCACGCCGCCGGCGCAACCTACCAGGCCGGTGACCACCCCGATTTCCTTGCGGAAGCGCAGCGGCACCAGCTGGAACACCGAACCGTTGCCCATCCCTAAGGCCAGGGTGCCGGCGAAGAAGATGGCGACCGCACCCCAGCCTTCCGCCGGCAGTTCCCACAGGCCCCAGCCGGCCACCTTGGCGTTGCCCAGCGCTTGCGGCACCGGGCCTTCCGGCATGAACGAGATCGCCAGATAGGACAGGGACACCACCACGAACAGGACCTGGAGGGCGCGGATGCCGCCGATGCGGTCGGCCAGGTAGCCGCCGACCGGGCGGAACATCGAGCCGGCGAACACCACGATGGCGACCATCATGCCGGCCGCGATGCCGGAGACGTGATACCAGTTGGTGAAGTACAGCGGCAGGGCGTTGCCGAGACCGACGAAGCCTCCGAAGGTGATGGAATAGAAGAACATGAACCACCAGGCGTCCGGGTCTTTCATTACTGCGGCATAGTTCGCCAGGGTGACCGGCGTGCGCTTGTCCGGGGCATCCTTCACCAGCACAGCGTAGACGATCAGGACGATCACCAAGGGAATGAGCAGGAAGCCGAACACCGCCTGCCAGCCGAACTTCTCGGCCAGCCAGGGTACGATCATGGAATCCAGTACCACGCCCATGTTGCCGGCGCCGGCGATGCCCATCACCACGCCCTGGAACTTGGGCGGATACCAGCGGCTGGCCTGCGGCAGAGCCACGGCGAAGCTGGCGCCCGCCACGCCCAGCAGCAGGCCCAGGACTTCGACTTCCAGCTTGGAGTGCAGGCCGAACACGAATACATAGGCGAGGCCCAGGATCACCAGCAACTGGGCCAGGATGCCGGTCAGCTTGGGGCCGATATGGTCGGCCATGGAACCCAGGATGATGCGGAACACCGCGCCGGAGAGGATGGGTATGGCGACGATGGTGAACTTCTCCTCGAGCGGCAACGCCAAGTCCTTGGTGATATAGAGGGAAAGCGGTCCGAGCATCACCCAGACCATGAAGGACACGTCGAAATAGAGAAACGCGGAAAGCAGGGTCGGCCAATGTCCGGCCTGCTTGAATTCTTTTAAGTTCATGACTGTTGCTCCGGGTTTTGGGCCTTGCGGTGCCGCATCGGGGTTGGTCGTGAAGCAAAAAAAAAAGCGTCTTAGGCTTCGCGGAAGGTATTCCGCAAAAGCCCAAGACGCCTTTGTCCTGGTGCCGCGCCGCCGTTGGCGCAGGTTTCAATACGAGAGAAGCATTACGTGTGCCAGCCGCAGGAAGCAGTGTTTAAATTATGGATAATATGAAACATATAAATTATATGAATAGCAATGGCGAGATGCCTTCGAAAGATTTAGGCGCAATTGTGGAACACTGCGCCTCGAAATGAGGCAGAGGAAGGACGCTGCGGTTTTGGAGTAAGATCGGCTTTCCGGCTCGTAAGGGGGGTCAAATGAAAAGAATTGCGGGTTTGTTGGCGCTCGGCCTGGTTCCGGCTGTGTCACACGCAGCGGCCAGCCACTGTACTGCCGAGGAGAAAACGGTGTTCTCCTGCAGTGTGGGCGAGAAGATCGTGTCGGTTTGCGCGTCGAAGGAGTTGTCGCCGACGGCGGGTTCCATCCAGTACCGGTTCGGCCCGGAAGGCCATCCGGAAATCAAGTTGCCCGATCCGGCCGCCCATCCGGCGACCGCCGTCAAAGGAGAAACCCTGATGTATTCCGGTGGCGGCGGCGCCTTTCTGCGCTTCAGCAAGGGCGAGTACAACTACGCGGTTTATACCGGCAGCGGCAAGGGCTGGAAAAAGGACGGCGTCGTCGTCGACAAGGGCGGCAAGCTCATCGCGAATTTCCGCTGCAAGGGCGCTCCGGTTTCCGAACTCGGTCCGGACTTCTTTCAAGGGTCCGGCACGCTGGCGGATGAGCGGGAGTTTGACATTCCCTGAGGATTCGCCGTTTGGGCGGCGCCTCGGGTTTGCCCATCGGGCGGGGGAGAAGGCATGAACGGTCGATCTCGGAGGTCTTTATTTCAGCGGCTGGAGCGCCGGCTGGTCGGGTTGGTCATGGCCATCATGGCCTATGGTCTCGAGAAATCCATCCTGCGTTCGATCCGCAGCGGCGGTGCCAAGAGCCCGTCCCGCAACGCATCAGAACTTTGAACCGGCCGGTTTGGCCAAACCGATCCTATGTATCCTGATCGCCCCCTCGGGACTCAGTGCCGGCGCATCGCATCGGCGATCAAACCGAGGGTCAGCACAGCGCCGCTGACGCCAAAGCCCGCAGGGATCCATTCCGCGACCGCCGCCGAGCCGGCCGTGAGTCCGGCGGCAAGCACGCTGGCGGCGGCCGTCAGCCCCAAGGCCACGCGGTGGCCGGTTTGGCGCACGGCGTCCTCGAGCGTGTTGGCGCGGAATTTCACCTCGAGCTTGGGTCCCGGCCGGGCGCCGACCAGCCGTTCCAGCGCGTCGATCACCCGTGTGGCCCGCACCTGCAGCTTCTGGGATTGGTAAAGCAGAGCCTTGGGATCGAGGCGGGACCGCATGCCCTTGAACATCGACCGCAGCAGGAAATGGCCGGCGATGTCGAAAGGATCAAGCGTGGGGTCCAGCCGCGCCGTGGCCATCTGGACCTGGGCCAGCGCCTTGCCGATCAGCGTCAGTGAAGCCGGCATGGGGACCTCGTAACGCAGCGCGATCTCACACATTTCCTGGAGAATCACGCCGATCTGCATGTCCGCCAGCGCCGCCGTCCGGTATTTCGCCATCAGCTCGCCGATTTCGGCCTGGAAGCGGGCAATGTCCAGATCGCTTCGGTCGGTGGCGCCGGCCAGCATCAGCGCGACTTCGCTGAGGAATACGGCATCACCCTGCCAGAACGCCATCAGCAGCAGCATGAGGTTTTCGCGGATCTCGGGGCCGACGTCGCCGACCATTCCGAAATCGAGGAAATAGATGCGCTCGTTCCACCACTTCAGATTGCCGGGGTGCGGGTCGGCGTGGAAGAAGCCGTCGACGAGAATCTGCTTGTAATAGCTTTCCAGCAGTTGCCGGGCGGCCTTCGACCGCTCGGGGCCTTCCGGCGCTTCCACCACCGGCACGCCCTGGACTTCTTCCATCACCAGGATGCGCGTGGTGGACAAGTCGTTATAGATCGCGGGGACGCTGAGACGGTCGTAGCCCATGAGGACCTCCCGCATCCGAGCGATATTCTCGGCCTCCTGCCGGAAGTCGAGTTCGCGGTGCAGCGATGAGGAGAGGTGCTTGAACACCGCTTCCATGTCGATGACTTTTTTCAGGGCCGGACGCTCTCCGACCTTTTCGGCGAACACCTCCAGCAGGGCGAGATCCTGTTCGATCTCTTCCCGGGCGTTGGGCCGCTGCGCCTTGACCACGATCCGGCTTCCCCCCACCAGCGTGGCGCGGTGAACCTGGGCGATGGTGCCGGCGGCCAGCGGTTTCGGCTCGATCGACTCGAACACGTCCTCCCAGGGCACGCCGAGTTCCCGCTCGAAGACGCCGACGACTTCCCGCTCGGTCAGCGGCGGCACGTGGTCCTGCAGCTTCTCCAGTTCCTCGATGTACTCGCCGGGCAGCAGGTCGGGCCGAGTCGACAATATCTGGCCGAGCTTGGAAAAGGTGGGGCCGAGCTCTTCCAGCGCCGAACGCAGCCGTTTGGCCTGCCGCCGCCGGCCGGTCGATCCTTCCTCATCCGGACGTCCGAACAGCTCCTTCAATCCGTGCTTTGCCATTACCGCCGCGATCTGGCCGCCCCGTGCCATCAGCCGAGGCTCGGTCGGCGCCGGCTCGCCGCCACGGACGAAGATCTGCGCGGGCTTGGAGGCCCGGTCGCTCGCCGGCATGGTATTCACGATCACCACGGTGCAGCGGGCGTTGTGGCTGATGCGGTTCGGGACGTTGCCCAGCAGGAACTCCTTCCGACCCGCCATGCCCAGGTTTCCGACGACCAGCACGTCGATTTTCTCCTGCTCGGCCGCGCGGACGATCGCCGCGGCGGGATCGGGGTCGATGAGGACCCGTCCGTGGCCGCGCGCACCGGCGAGCTGGCGGGCGTAGGCGGCGAGTTCCTCGCCCGCCAGAGCGGCCTGGGTTCGTTCGGCGGCGCCGTATTCCGTGGACGCCGGATTCCTGGGCGAAATCACCTGCGCCACGACGAGCTCGGCGCCGTACCGTTCGGCGAACGATGCGGCCCATCGGACCGCCTGATCTGCCGTTTCGGACCTGTCGGTCCCGACCATGACGCGCTGGGTTTCGGTCTGTTCCGCTGGGCTTTTCATCTGCTCTTCTCGGCTGCTCTGGGTGGATGTGTTCGCGGCATTCTTTTGCTTGAGATCCTCCGGTTCCGGAGGCCGGACGGTTACACCGACGCCGTCGATTCGCTTCAGTTTTCAGCGGCTTCGATCATCGTTTCCGCGATCATGCCGTATACGGTTCTCCAGGCATGCTGGACTTCCGGCGTGAATTCCTCGGCGAGGAATTCTTCCAGGGTTCTGATCAGCACGCGGGACACCTTGTCGTAATCGATACGGCTGACGCCGTATTCCTGGTGGCGCTTTCCGAGCGCGCGCAGGCCGCCGACGATCTCTGGCATTCGGTTCAACCCTTTCACGGCGGAACTCAGGATCGACATGAGCATTTTGCTCTGTGCCGTGAGGTCGCTGCGGAACAGCGGCCGCAGTTCCGGGTAAGTATCGAAGAGGTTGGCGTAGAAGCGTTCGCCGAATGCGGCGGCGCGCGGCACGAGGTTGTCGAAGGACGACTGCACCAGGAAGATCGTGTCGGGAACGGTGAAACCCCGGCAGGGGTAGAGCTGCATGGGCGCGGTTTTGCCTTTGAGTGGAACCGCGAACGGCGGATCGAGTTGGAGCGCTCCGGGGAGCTGGCTGACTACGCTGTCGCTGAGCAGGATCGGGGTCGCGAACTCTTTGGTCATGCTCTCGATCCGGCTCGCCGTGTTGACCGTATCGCCGATCACGGTGATCTGCCGCTTGCCGGGGTGGCCGATGCGGCCCAGGATGGCGGTTCCGAAATGGATGCCGATGCCGATATGCAAGGGAACATGGAATTGCTGTTCGAGCGTCGGGGCAAGCCGGCGTGCGGCCTCCAGCATTCCGAGCGCTGCGCGGACCGCATTCCGGCAGGCGGTTTCCGGGGATTCGTCGCGGGTGCCGAACGCCGCCAGGATGCCGTCCCCGATGTACTTGTCGATGAAGCCGTTGTTGTTGAGCACCGGCTCGGCCGCCGCGGTGAAATAGCGGTTCAGCATGTGCACGATGTCGTAGGGCAGGTTTTGTTCGCTGTGGGTCGTAAAGTCCCGAATGTCGGAGAAAAGCACGGCCAAATCGAGCTCCTTCCCTTCGCCGGCGCTTCCCCCGTGAAGTTCTTCCAGGTCGAGCACGATGATGTCCTGGGAGTTGTCGAGCAGCCGGCGAACGACCACGTCCCCGTGCACATGGGTCTGACAGGCCAGCCGGGTGAATTCGTCCCAGCCGCGTTCGGACGCCACTTTCTCTTCCAGAGGGCTTCGCGGTGAGACATGGGAAAGTCCGTCGAGAATTTGGATGCGGCAGGTGGTGCAGCGCGCCTGGCCGCCGCACTGGTGAAGATGGGGAATCCTGTGATGGATCGAAACATCGAGCAAGGTCTGTCCTTCCGGGATGTCCTCGAAAGTGATTTCATGAAAATACGTGACCTTAGGCATACGGGTTCACTCGTCTTTGGGGCATCGGCCGATAGGCTGAAAGAAGGCGTTCTTCATGCTGAGCCAAGGAGATAAGCCTTCATCGGGCCTTTACCCCGGATGTCGATGGTGCCGCGTTCTTCGAACTCGAAACGGCCGCGGAGCAGTCCGTAGGTGCTGGCGGCGACCTGCGTACGGCCGGGCAGGCCGTGCGACTCCATGCGGCTCGCCGTGTTGACCGTATCGCCCCAGAGGTCGTAGATGAACTTCTTCTGCCCGATCGTGCCGGCGATGACGGGGCCGGTGCAGATGCCGATCCGCATTTTCAGCTCTGCCGGGCACTGGGCGCTGATCCGGTCGATGGTCCGGTGCATGTCCTGCGCCATGCGGGCGGCGGCGGCCGCGTGGTCCTGGTGCGGGAACGGCAGCCCGGCCGCGGCCATGTAGGCGTCGCCGATGGTCTTGATCTTCTCCAGCCCGTGCCGGTCCGCCAGTTCGTCGAAGGCGGAAAAAATCCGGTCGAGGAGACGCACCAGCTGGGTGGGCGGCATCGCCGTGGACAAGGCGGTGAAACCCGCCAGGTCCGCGAACATCACCGTGACCTCGTCGAAGGTGTTCACGATATGGCCTTCGCCCTTTTTCAGGCGGTCGGCGATGGGCTGAGGGAGGATGTTCAGCAGCAGCCGGTCGGAACGCGCCCGTTCCCCGTCGATCTGCTTCAGGTAGACCTGCTCGAGGTCGCGCAGCCGCTTTTTCTCCAGCACGGCGCCGATGCGCGCGCGCAGGACGATCGGATTGAAGGGCTTGGCGAGGTAGTCTTCCGCACCGAGCTCGATGCAATGGGCGATGCCCTCCACCTGGTCCAGCGCCGAGATCATGATGACCGGCACGTGGCTCAGGGCCTCGTCGGATTTGATGCGGACCAGGACTTCGTCGCCGTTGAGTTCGGGCATGAGCATGTCCAGCAGCACCAGGTCCGGCAGGGTGTCGCGGACCAGTGCCAGCGCTTCCAGGCCGTCCCCGCACGTCGTGATGCGGTAGCCCAGCTTTTCCAGCCTTCTGCGCAGCAGGTCGCGATTGGGTTCGTCGTCGTCCGCCAGCAACAGATGACCGGTGCAAAGGTTACGGAAGGGGGCTTCGGTGGGAGGGATGCTGACCCAGTGTTCCCGCAGGCGCGGGGAATTCGCGGCCGGAGGCGGTGGGTTCGAGGGTGGTTCGGGAGGCGGATTCGAGCGCTTGCCGAAATGTTCCTCCATCATCTCCAGCCAGGTGCGGGCGGCGGAAACGATCCTGGCGAGGTCGGGTTTGAGCTCCGGCTGGCCCAGCTCGTCGCACTGTTCGGTCAGCAGTTCGCCATAGCCGATGATGTGATTGACCGGAGTGCGAAGCTCGTGGCTGAGGGCGTGGAGATCGGGTTCCGCGTTGGGCGTGCAGTCCTCGCCCAGATGCCGGTTGATCAGCGCCAGCAGGATGTAGCCGCTGCTGTGGATCTTTTCCAGGTCCGTGACGAAAGCCGCGGGCAGGCTGTCGGCGGTTTCCTCCCGGAGGATTTCGGCATAGCCGATGATATGGTTGATGGGTGTCCGCAGGCCATGGCGGATTTTCGCCAGGCCCAGTTTCCCCCGGTTGTCGGGAGACGCCGCCGTCGTGCCGGTCATGGCGCTGGCGGCCGATGAATCGGCGTCGAGTCCGTGGGGTCCATGGTGCCTCGCAAAGACTTTAAGGGTCGGCTTCGAAAATCCATGCCCGGTAAGGCTTCGAAGGGGTTTCGAGCGACCTCATTGCCGTCCGGCGCAGGTCGGATATCCCTGCCGACCCTGCCAGGCTGGTCTCTGGAAGGCGCCTTGACATTCCACCGATTTCCGTAAACGCTGTCAACGGGGGCGAGCTGCCGGGCCCTGTGCGCCGTGCTCCCAGACGCCGGTCAACGCCCATCGGAGAGCCGATCATGTCAAGTCGAGAGATTTCCCCGGCGAGTCCGCCCAATCCGGAGAGTATCGAGCAGGTCTCGCAGCTGCGCTGGTTCTCCTACGGGCTCGTGCTCGTGGCGATAGCCGCGATGGTGTTGTTCTCCTGGCCGAAGCTGGCGGCGAACCTGTTCGCGACCGGCGTCAGCGGCCAGTCCTTCATGCCGCACGGCATGTGCTACCTCTGGGTGCCTCAACTGTGGTGGCTGCACCTGAGCACCGATCTCCTGATCGGGCTTTCCTACGTCTGCATCTCGGCGACCCTGGTATATCTCATCCATCGGGCCCGCCGCGACATACCGTTTTCCTGGGTATTCCTGGCCTTCGGGCTGTTCATCATCGCCTGCGCGGTCACCCATTTCATGGGGGCATGGACGATCTGGAACGCGAGCTACTGGCTGTCCGGATACACCAAGCTCCTGACCGCCGTGGTTTCGGTCGCCACCGCGCTGGTGCTGCCCTTGCAGGTTCCCAAGGTCCTGAGCCTGGTCGAGGCCGTGAAGCTGTCGGAACAGAGGAAGTCGCAACTGGAAGCCGCCCACATCGAACTGGCGGAAGCGCGCGACGCCGCCCTCGAAGCGACGCGGCTGAAATCCGAGTTCCTCGCCAACATGTCGCATGAGCTGCGCACGCCGCTCAACGCCATCATCGGCTACAGCGAGATCCTGGCGGAAGATGCCGAGGACGCGGGGCGCGAAGAGGAACTGGCCGACCTGAACAAGATCCGCGCTTCCGGCAAGCATCTGCTGGCCCTGATCAACGACGTGCTGGACCTTTCGAAGATCGAGGCGGGCAAAATGGAGGTCTACCTGGAGACCTTCGAGGTGGTTCCCATGCTCGACGACGTCGTGGCGACCATTGCGCCGGTGGTCGCCAAGAACAACAACCGCCTCGAGGTCCAGTACGCCGAAGGCACGGGTTCGATCCGGGCCGACCTGACCAAGGTACGGCAGGCGCTGTTCAACCTGCTGAGCAATGCCTCCAAGTTCACCCGCGACGGCGTCATCACCCTGGCCGTCGACAGGGAAAGCGTCGATGGAAGGGATTGGCTGCATTTCGCCGTCCGCGACACCGGGATCGGCATCACACCGGAACAGATGAGCCGTTTGTTCCAGGCGTTTTCGCAGGCCGATGCGTCGACCACACGGAATTTCGGCGGCACCGGCCTGGGGCTGGTCCTGAGCCGCCGTTTCTGCCAGATGATGGGCGGGGACATCACCGTCGAGAGCGAAGCGGGGGTCGGCTCGACCTTCACGATTCACCTGCCCGTCGATGGCGGCGTGCCGGAAAAGGCGCAGGCCGCCGAGCCCGGATCGGCTTGGTCCAAGGGGATTCCCACCGTGCTGGTGATCGACGACGATCCGGCGGCGCGCGATCTGATGCGGCGCTTTCTGGATCAGCAGGGCCTGCGCATGGAGGAGGCGGACAGCGGCCAGGAAGGGCTGAAACTCGCCAGGGAACTGAGGCCGGGCGCGATCATTCTCGACGTCATGATGCCGGGAATGGACGGCTGGGCGGTATTGACGGCGCTGAAGGCCGATCCGGAACTGGCGCCGATTCCGGTCATCATGGCCACTATTCTGGACGAGAGGAATCTGGGGTTCGCCCTCGGCGCCACCGATTTTCTGACCAAGCCGATCGACAGGGACTACCTGGCCAAGGTGCTGCAGAAGTACCGCTGCGCCCATCCGCCTTGTCCCGTGTTGCTGGTGGAAGACCACGCCGACCTCAGGGCACTGATGCGCCGCATGCTGGAGCACGAGGGCTGGGTGGTCGAAGAGGCCGAAAACGGGCGGGTGGCGCTCGAACGGGTGGCGGAAAACCGCCCCGAATTGATCGTCCTCGACCTGATGATGCCGGAAATGGACGGCTTCAGTTTCCTGGAGGAATTGCGCCAGCAGGAAGCCTGGCGTTCGATACCCGTGATCGTCGTCACCGCCAAGGATCTCACCGCCGAAGATCGCCAGCGCCTGAACGGCTACGTAGAATACGTGGTCAACAAGGGGACGCGGGGAAGGGAGGAACTGCTGCAGGAACTCGGCGACCGGATCAGCGCATGCCTCGGGACAACAGCCTAGGAGAATCGGCCATGGCGAAGATATTGCTGGTGGAAGACAACGAAATGAACCGGGACATGCTCAGCCGGCGTCTGCTGCGGCGCGGCTACGAGCTGGTCATCGCGGTCGATGGTGCGGAAGGGGTGGCGGTGGCCCAGGCCGAACTGCCGGACGTCGTGCTGATGGACATGAGCCTGCCGGTGATGGACGGCTGGGAGGCGACCCGGAAACTGAAGGCCGAAGACGCGACCCGCGGTATTCCGGTCATCGCGCTGACGGCCCACGCGATGTCCGGCGACCGCGACAAGGCCATCGAAGCCGGCTGCGACGACTACGACACCAAGCCGGTCGAATTCGACCGCCTGCTGGCCAAGATCGAAGCCCTGCTCGCTCCGCGGGGCTGACTGGCAGCCGGATTTCAGAATTCGAAAACCTGTCCCTGCCGAACGAAGCCGTGGAAACCCGCTCCGGCTGCGTCGGGCAGGGGGCCGTCCTGGTAGTGGTATAGCCACATTTTTTTCCGGATCGACGCCGGAAGTCCGCAAAGTTCCCCGTAGTGCGCATGGATGCCGGATCGCCGCGGGGCCGTCTCGCAGTCCTGGAAGATGACGTCCGCGCTGTCGTAGAGTCCGGCGAGGCGGTCGGGACAGAACTGGGTATCGGTTGTCAACACGATTCTGCAACGAGGCTCGGCCATTTCCGGCGCAGCGCCTTCCGCATGAACGTCGATCATCAGACCGTAGCTCGGAGCGAGCTCGCGACAGTCGAAATAGTGCAGCGTCGAGAAAAGACGTAGTTCGAGGCTCCCGAACCGGAATGCCCCGCCAGGGGAAAGGCGGTGGACCGTAGAGAAGAAGTCGTCCAGACGCATCGACCTTCCGTGGACGGAGGCCATGCCCCCTCGCAGCGATCGTTCCCAGAGCATCTCGGCCAGCCGCTTCTCGATGAAGAGTTCCGGCCGCATCCCGCCGGAAAAATAACGCGAAAAGCCCAGCCATTCGATGCCGCCGATATGATCGGCATGCAGATGGCTGACGTAGAGGGCGTCGATGTCTTCCGCCCCCAGTCCCAGCCGGTGCAGGGCAAGGCGCGCGTCGCTCCCGCAATCGATCAGGAGTTTCCTGCCCTGGCTCTCGACCAGGACATTCGACTGGTAGTTTTGGAGGGCAAAGGCAGAACCGACACCGATGAACGTCAGCTTCATGAGATAACCCGCGAGCGGCCTGGTTCGTTGGGGGGTAGTGTATGACGCTCCCTGCGCCGGTTGTCAAAAAAATCGGTGGGTGGAAAGGGAGAGGCCGCCGCCGGAGATGGGCAGCAGCCGGGGGTGTTCAGAGTACGTCGAGAATGGCCCGCTTGACCGAATCCAGCTCCGCCTCGATGGTGAGCGGCTTCTGGGTGCACTGGCCGATGGCGGTGTCGGGGTCCTTCAGGCCGTTGCCGGTCAAGGTCAGCACCACCGTGCTGCCTTCGGGGATCTTGCCGCTCCGGATGTCGCGCAGGGCGCCGGCCAGGGAGGTCGCCGAGGCCGGCTCGCAGAAGACACCTTCGTTTTCCGTGAGCAGCTTCTGGGCGGCCAGGATTTCCTCGTCGCTGCATTCGTCGAACCAGCCGCCGGATTCGCGGCTGACCTGCCAGGCTTGGTCCCAGCTTTGCGGATGGCCGATGCGGATGGCGGTTGCCACCGTCTCCGGATGGTCCACCATGTGGCCACGCAGGAACGGCGCCGAGCCGCTGGCCTGATAGCCGACCATCTTCGGCCGGCTGGTCGAGACCGGGCCGCCGGTCACGAAGCGGCATTCGCCGCTGCAGAACGCGCAGGCTTCGGTCACGCAGTCGCGGCCGCCGCAGGCGTATTCGCTGTAGCCGATCCAATGCGCCGTAATGTTGCCGGCGTTGCCGACCGGCAGGCAGTGGTAGTCCGGTGCCCGGCCGAGTTCGTCGACGATTTCGAAGGCCGCGGTCTTCTGGCCCTGCAGCCGGTAGGGATTGATCGAGTTGACGATGGTAACCGGCGCTTCTCGTGCTACTTCCTTGACCAGCCGCATGCCGTCGTCGAAATTGCCCTTGATCTGGATCACCACCGAGCCGTACATCATGGCCTGGGCCAGCTTGCCCATGGCGATCTTGCCATCCGGGATCAGTACGAAGGCGGTGATGCCGGCGCGCGCGGCATAGGCGGCGGCGGCGGCGCTGGTGTTGCCGGTGGAGGCGCAGATGATGGCCCGGCTGCCTTCCTCGACCGCGCGGGTCACGGCCATGGTCATGCCGCGGTCCTTGAACGAGCCGGTGGGATTGAGCCCCTCGTATTTCACGTAGAGCTCGATGCTCTTGCCCAGGATGCGGGGGAGGTTTTCCAGCCGGATCAGCGGCGTGTTGCCTTCGCCCAGCCTGATGATGCGGGTGTCGGCGCCGACCGGCAGGCGGGCACGGTAGCGTTCGATGAGGCCGGTGTAGCGTGTCGTCATAGTCATGGTTTGTTAACCCAGGGTTTCGAGCCGGATACGTTTCACTGCGCCCTTGATGGTCGGCAGGGTTTCAATCTCCCGCAGGGCGGCATTCAACTCGCGTTCGGCGACCTTCTGCGTCAGCATGATCACCGGGAGATGGCTCTCGCCCTCCGGCATTTCCTTCTGCAACACGGCCTCGATGCTGATGTGGTGGGTGGCGAGGATGCGGGTCACGTCGGCCAGCACGCCGGGCTTGTCCTCGGCGGAGAGCCGGAGGTAATAGGCGGTCTCGACCTCTTCGATCGGGAGGATCGGGATCTCGGAAATCGCGGCGGGCTGGAAGGCCAGGTGCGGGACCCGGTTCTCCGGATCGGAGGTCAGGGTGCGAACCACGTCGACGACGTCGGCGACCACGGCGGAGGCAGTCGGCTCGGCCCCGGCGCCGGCGCCGTAATGCAGCGTGGGCCCGACCGCGTCGCCCTTGACCAGGACCGCGTTCATCACGCCGTTGACGTTGGCGATCAGCCGGCGCGCCGGGATCAGGGTGGGGTGGACCCGCAGTTCGATGCCTTTGGGGGTGCGGCGGGCGATCCCTAACAGCTTGATGCGGTAACCCAAGGCTTCGGCGTATTTGACGTCGTCCGCGGTGATCCCGGTGATGCCCTCGATGTAGACCTTGCCGAACTGGAGCGGGATGCCGAAGGCGATCGAGGCCAGGATGGTGAGCTTGTGGGCGGCGTCCACGCCCTCGATGTCGAAAGTCGGATCGGCTTCAGCGTAGCCCAGCGCCTGGGCTTCCTTCAGTACGTCGGCGAAGTCGCGGCCCTTTTCCCACATCTCGGTGAGGATGAAGTTGCTGGTGCCGTTGATGATGCCGGCCAGCCATTCGACCTTGTTGCCCGCCAGTCCTTCGCGGATGGTCTTGATGATGGGGATGCCCCCGGCCACGGCGGCTTCGAAGGCGACCATCAGGCCGCGTTCGCGGGCGGCGGCGAAGATCTCGTTCCCGTGCAGGGCGATCAGCATCTTGTTGGCGGTGACGACGTGCTTGCCGTTTGCCAGCGCCGTCATGACCAGATCCCGCGCCGGGAATTCGCCGCCGATGGTCTCGACCACGATCTGGATGTCGGGGTCGGAGACGATCTCGTAGGGATCGTCGGTCAGGGCGATGCCGGTGGTGTCGCAGATGCGCGCGCGCGATAGATCGCGGGTCGAGGCTCGGCAGACCTGGATCTCGCGGCCGGCGCGGCGGGTGATTTCGTCGGCATTGCGCCGCAGCACATTGACCGTGCCGCCGCCCACCGTGCCGAGGCCGAGGATGCCGATTTTTACCGGGTTCAAGCTGCGTTCCTCAAGACTTGGGAAAAGGCAGGGATTATACGGCGTTGTCCTTGCGCATCATATCGCGGACGCCGCGGATGGCTTGGCGGGTGCGGTGCTCGTTCTCGATCAGGCCGAAGCGCACGTGGTCGTCGCCGAATTCGCCGAAGCCGATACCCGGCGACACCGCGACATGGGCATCGAGCAGCATCTTCTTGGCGAATTCCAGCGAGCCCAGGCTCTGGTACTGTTCAGGGATCCTGGCCCAGACGAACATGGTGCCCTTGGGTTTTTCAACCGGCCAGCCGATGTCGTTGAGGCCCTTGCACAGCGCATCGCGGCGGCTCTGGTACATCAGCCGGATCTCTTCCACGCAGTCCTGCGGGCCTTCCAGTGCGGCGATCGCGGCTACCTGGATCGGCGTGAAAGTGCCGTAGTCCAGGTATGACTTGATGCGACCCAGCGCCGAGACCAGTTCGCGGTTGCCGCACATGAAGCCTACCCGCCAGCCCGGCATGTTGTAGCTCTTGGACAGCGTGAAGAACTCCACGGCGATGTCCTCAGCACCCGGTACCTGCAGGATCGACGGGGCGACGTAGCCATCGAACACCAGGTCGGCATAGGCCAGATCGTGCACCACCCAGATTTTGTACTCGCGGGCGATTTCCACGACCTTCTCGAAGAATTCCAGCTCCACGCACTGCGCCGTGGGATTGGCCGGGAAATTCAGGATCAGCATCTTGGGTTTGGGCCAGGACGTCTTGATCGCCATTTCCAGTTCGGCAAAGAAATCGATCCCGGGCAGCAGCGGCACATGGCGGACGTCGGCGCCGGCCAGGACGAAGCCGTAGGGATGGATCGGGTAGGCCGGATTCGGTACCAAAACGGCATCGCCCGGCCCTACGGTAGCGAGTGCCAGATGCGCCAGGCCTTCCTTTGAGCCGATCGTCACGATGGCTTGGGAGTCCGGATCGAGCTCGACGCCGTAACGGCCGCGGTACCAGTTGCAGATGGCCCGCCTCAGGCGGGGGATGCCCTTGGACACCGAATAACGGTGGTTGGTGCCTTTACGCGAAGATTCGATCAGTTTGTCGACGATGTGCTGCGGCGTGGGCTGATCGGGGTTGCCCATGCCGAAGTCGATGACGTCTTTGCCCTCTGCCCGTTCCTTCGCCTTGAGTTCGTTGACGATGTTGAAGACGTATGGGGGCAGGCGTTTGATGCGCTGAAATTCTTCCATCCTGGGGAGCCTGGCTGGGGAGTTGTGCCTTGAATCGGGGCCGGTATTCGCGAGCTGCGCCGGAATCCGGAAAAAACGCCCAACGTTACCGGCCGGCGCGGCGCATGTCAAACGGCCGGCATGGGCCGTGCCGGTCGCCGTTCGCGGGTGCGGAGCCAGCGGTCGTAAGCACCGAGCCGCTCCGCCGTACCGATGTCCAGCCAGAAGCCCGAGTGCAGCTCGCCGCTGATGCGGCCGGCGGCCATGGCCTGCCTGAGCAGCGGCGCCAGCGGCGCCCGTCCCGGCGGGAGCGAAGCGAACAGTTCCGGCCGGTACGCGCCGATCCCGGCGAATGTGAAGGTCTGGGCGCCGTCGCCTGGCGGCGTCACGCTGCCGCCGTCGAGGCGGAAGTCGCCTTGCAGATGATGGGGGGGGTTGGGCGCAAGCACGAGATGGGCATCGCCGGACGGTTCGCGGCGCAGGCGGGAGAAGTCGTAGTCCGTGCCGATGTCGCCGTTGACGACGATGAACGGCTCCGGGCCCAGCAGCGCCAGGGCCTGACGGATGCCGCCGGCGGTTTCGAGCGCGTGGGCGCCCTCGTCGGAGTACTGGATGCGGGCGCCGAAGCGCCCGCCGTCGCCGAGTCGTTCGCGGATCTGCCGGCCGAGATGAGCGAGGTTGATGACGATGTCGGCGAGTCCCGCGTGTACCAGCGCCTCCAACGTGTGTTCGATCAATGGGCGGCCGCCTGCGGGCAGGAGGGGTTTCGGGGTGTGATCGGTCAGCGGACGCAGGCGCTCGCCCCGGCCCGCGGCGAGGATCATGGCTTTCACGCGGCGGCGGCCTCGTTCAGGACCGGGCAGACGCGCAGGTCGAGAAAGCGATGGAATTCCCCCAATTCCGGATATCTGCCGGCGACATCCAGGACGTAGCGCAGGGTTCGGGGAATGTCCGGCAGGTAGCCGTCCTTGCCGTCGCGCAGATGCAGCCGGGCGAAGATGCCCACGGCCTTGAGATGGCGCTGCAGGCCCATCAAGTCGAACCAGCGCTGGAAGGTTTCGCTGTCGGCAGCAGGGCGAGATCCGCTGTCGGCAAGGCGGTGGCGGTAATCGTCCAGCCAGCGCTTGACGCGCGCCTCGGGCCAGGCGATGTAGCAGTCCCGCAGCAGGGAGACCAGATCGTAGGTGATGGGGCCCACGACGGCGTCCTGGAAATCGAGCACGCCGGGATTGCGTTCGCCGGTGACCATGAGGTTGCGGGAATGGAAATCGCGATGGACGACGACGGCAGGTTGCTGTACGGCCGATTCGATCAGATGCAGGGAGAGCCGCCGGTAAAGCGCTTCCTCTGTGGCGCTGAGTTCCAGGCTCAGCAGTCCGCCGAGGAACCAATCGGGAAACAGTTCCAGTTCCCGCAGCAGCAGGTCTTCATCATAGGCGGGCAGGCCGCAGCCGCCGGCATCGATGCGGAGTTGCATGCGCGCCAGCGTTTCCAGCGCATCGGCGTACAGGAGGTCGGCGTCTCCGGACGCCAGTTGCTGCAGGTAGTTGGTGTCGCCGAGATCGGACATCAGCAGGAAGCCTTGGTCCTCGTCGGCGGCGAAGATGCGGGGAGTGTGTACTCCCGCGTTCTCCATGAGGCCGGCGGCGCGAACGAAGGGCCGCAGCTTTTCCTTGGCCGGCGGGGCGTCCATCGCAATATGGCTGGCATCGCCGGCCCAGACCCGGAAATAACGGCGGAAGCTGGCGTCTCCGGAGATCGGCCGGATATCGTCGGGAGCGCGTCCCAGAATGGACGGGAGCCAGCGCTGAAGCGCTTCGAAGCGGTTGTCGGTGGCGATGGCGGGAGAGTTAATCAAATGTGCAAACCTTGGGTTACAATGATTCGATTTTTCATGGTTCTTAATGATATAGGATTTGCGGGTCACATGGCTGTCCGTTCCATCGAGCTGGGTACAAGCATTTCCTGGACCACTTTCTCCATGCTTTTTCCGCATCAATGACCCGGTGGTTCTCCATCGCCGTTCAGGCTATTTGGCCCGGCTCCGTCGCGGGAGTGCCGGTTTGATCGTGCGCGGGCCGGGACCGGCTTCTTCGGCGGCGGATGCGTCGTCCACCTCTGGCCATGCTTCCGTACCGCTGCGGACCGCGGTATTCATGGCGCTGGCCGCGAGCTGGCAGCCGTCGGCGGTCGCGGTGGGCAACTGGAACTGCGAACGCAGCACCGACGACAAGCAGTGGGAATGCGTAGCCAAGAAAAAGGACGGAGGAGCGGAAACTCCGGCAGAGCCCGAGCCGAAGGCCCCGCTTGCCAGGCCGATCGCGCCGCGGGAGGCGGCTTTGCCGGAGTCGCGCCGAGCCGCGGCTGCCACGGCACCTCCGTTGCCGCCGGCCGAAATTGCGCCGGTGGTCAAATCCGAGCCCAGGCCGGCGGCGCCTCCGCTTCGCTCCGCCGAACCCGCACCGCCAGCCGAGATGGCGTCCAAGCCTGTCGACGAGGAGGATGAGGAAGGCGAGTCGGCGGAGGCGGAAAAAGTAATGCCCGCAGCCGCACCCGAGGCGGCGGCAGACGAATCCGCCGGTGAGCCGGGCAGGGCGCCCCGTCCGGAGACGCCGCTGGCCGCCTCGCGCTTCGTCCCCTCGGGAACCGTGTCGGTGCGGCAGGAGGCCGCCTTGCCTCAGCCCGTAGCCGCCAATGCCCCGAGCGCGCCGGCCGGCTGGACCTGCCGGCCGCAGAAGGAGAGCAGGAGCTGGGATTGCAACCTGGTGGGGCCGGACCCCCGCGGCGTGGCGCGGGCCGTCGGCGCTGCGAGCGAGCCTCCCGAGGACTGGGCTCAGGCGACGACGATTACGGAATACGACGAACAGCGCTTCGATCGCCTGCTCGGCATGATGCCGGGCAACCCCTGGGCGGGAACCTGCTCCCGCGGAAAGCGCGAATCCGATGCGGCCAAGGATTTCCTCCTCTCTTCGAAAGACCGGCTTGCCCGCAAGCGGGCGCCGGTGGAAGTTCACGGGGATTACGGTGAAATGGACGATCAGGAGGTTGCGACCTTCACCGGCGACGCCGAGGTGACGCGCTACGACCAGCATGTGAAGGGCGATTTCCTGAGCCTCAATACCGAGGCCGACACGGTGAACGCCCGCGGCAGCGTGTTCTACCGCGAAAAAGGCCTGGCCTTTTCGAGTGACACCGCCTTCATGCGGATGGAAGAAGACAAGGGTGTGCTGCGCAACAGCCAGTTCATCGTAGAAACGATGCCTTCGCGCGGAGTCGCCCGAGTAGCCCACATGGACAGCGATACCCGCTCACGCTACGAGACTGCCACCTACACGACTTGTCCGCCGGGCAATACGGACTGGATGCTGCACGCCGACGAAGTCACGATCGACAAGGAGACCGGACGGGGGGGCGCCTCCCATGCCTGGATGGAGTTCAAGGGGGTGCCGATGTTCTATACCCCGTATATGGACTTTCCCGTGGACGACCGGCGGCAATCCGGGTTCCTGTCGCCTTCGCCGGGTTGGTCGGGAACCAACGGCTACAACCTCACCGTTCCATACTATTTCAATCTGGCGCCCGATTATGACCTGACGGTGACGGCGCGGGAGATGACAAACCGCGGGCCTTTGTTCGGCGGCGATTTCCGCTGGCTGACCGAACACCAGCGTCTGCGCCTGCTGGGGGAGATCATGCCGGAGGACACTCAAGAGAAACAGACTCGAGGGCAGGCTGGCTTCGACGCGATGGGACGGTGGACCGAAAACCTGTTCACGCTGGTCGACCTGAACTACGTTTCCGATCCTCTTTACCTCAATCAGGTGAACAACAACCTGGGCCTAAACTCCAACACCTTCGTCCAGAGCCAGGCGTACGCCGACTACACGTATTCGAACGGTTCGGTCAGACTGCTGACCGACTATTACCAGAACGTCGATCCGTCGATTCCGGCGGAGCAGACGCCTTATTACCGCCTGCCGAGTCTCAGGGGAGGGTACAGTGCACAGATCGGCGATTCAGGGTTCCGCTTCCAGACCAACGCGGAGGTCGTGAATTTCGGCCATGGCGGCACCACCGTCAAAGGCCAGCGTCTGAACGTCCGGCCGCAGATTTCCTATCCCATCCAGGCCCCGGGCAGTTTCGTCATTCCCAGCGTCGCCATGCAGAACACGACCTATATGCTCCAGGATCAGGCGGCGGAGACAGACAGCAGCCTGAATCGTGTCGCTCCCATCTTTTCGGTGGACAGCGGCCTGGTTTTCGACCGCGATTTCGAACTGGGGTCCGCCTCGCTGCGGCAGACGCTGGAGCCCCGCGTGTTCTATACCTATGTGCCGAAGATCAACCAGAACGATTATCCGATTTTCGACAGCAACTACTACGATTTCACGTATTATCAGCTGTTTCGCACCAACCGTTTCGCAGGTTCCGACCGTCTGGCGGACATGAATCAGGTAACCGTCGGCCTGACTTCCCGTTTCATAGATCACGACAGCGGCTTGGAACGGTTCAGCGCCAGCTTGGGGAAGGTATTCTTCATCAACGATCCGTCGGTGACGCTGGTAAACCCCTATGGAACTAATCCCCTGGGCATCGACCTGGGCACCGACCAGGGCCAGACGACCTACGATACTTACAACCAGAGCTTCGCCAACATCGTCAGTCAGGTGGATGCCAGGGTGACGGAAAACTGGTCGATAGGCGCGGGCGGGCAGGTGTCACCGAACAGCGGGCGCATAGAGCGGGGGTCGGCTGGGCTGCAGTACAATGACCATCAGAATAATCTGCTCAATTTGAGCTACCGCTACCGTCAGCCTATCCCCAATCAGACCGACCAGCTCTCCAGCGCGCTGAACAATACCGATGTGTCGTTCCGCATTCCGTTCTTCAAGGACTGGCATGTCATCGGGCGCTGGCAGTATTCGCTGCTCTACAACAGAACGCTTGAAAGTTTCATCGGTCTGGAGCACGAAACCTGTTGTTGGCGTTTCACCCTGATTGGGCGCGAATACCTGAACGGCGTCAATCAAAACAACTATAACGACAGTACTTCCAATACCTCCATTTTCGTCCAGCTCGAACTCAAGGGCCTGACCCGCCTCGGCGATCAGGTCGACAGGTTCCTGTATCGATCCCTGACGGGTTACCGGATGCCGAATGATGATTTCTAGTTTCAAAAGGGGGGTCCGGTTTGCCTGCCTCGCTTTGTTCGCCGTGGCTGGCTGGTCCGCCGCGGAAGCAGCCGTCGACCGCATCGTGGCGGTGGTGGACGACGGCGTCATCCTCGAGAGCGAGCTGGTCCGCAAGGTCGACGAGATCAAGCGCAGCCTTCGCGCCAGCCGCACTTCCTTGCCGCCCGATTCGATCCTGGTCCGGCAGGTGCTCGAGCGCATGATCGTCGACAAGATCCAGCTCCAGATGGCGGAAAAAATGGGCATCCAGGTGGACGACGACACGTTGCGCATGGCCGTGAGCCAGATTGCCCAGCGCAATAATCTCACGCCCGATCAGTTCCGCCGTTCGCTCGCCCAGGAAGGGCTCGATTACGGCGATTTCCTGGAACAGGTGCGCGGCGAAATCGCTATGGGCCGGCTTCGCGCCAGCCAAGTCAATAACCAGATCAAGATCAGCGATCGGGAGGTCGAGCATTATCTGGAGGTTCAAGGCGGTTCCGGGGCGGTTGCCGACCGGGAATACCGGCTGGGCCACATTCTCGTCGCTACCCCGCGCGAGGCGTCGCCGGACGAAGTGAAGAAAGCCAGGGAGCGGGCCGACAAGGTCGTGAAGGAATTGAAAGCTGGCCTCGACTTCAAGGATGCTTCGATCCGCTACTCGGACGACCCGCAGGCGCTGGAGGGCGGCGATCTCGGCTGGCGTAAGCTCAGCGAGATTCCCAGCCATATTGCCGAGGTGGTGGGCGGGATGAAGGACGGCGAGGTGAGCGATCCCATCCGCAGTCCCGGCGGCTACCACATCGTCAAAATGATGGCGATGCGCGGCGTGGGCGAGGCCAAGCTGACCAAGACCCACGTCCGGCACATCCTGATCAAGCCGAACGAAGTGCAGTCCGACGAGGATGCGAAGAACAAGCTGCTGGCCCTGAAAACCCGGATCGAAAACGGCGACGACTTCGGAGAGCTCGCGCGCGGCCACTCCGACGACAAGGGTTCGGCGATCAAGGGCGGGGATCTGGGCTGGGTCAAGCCGGGCGCGCTGGTGCCTCCGTTCGAGGAGGCGATGAACGCGCTGGACGAAAACCAGCTCAGCGATCCGGTCCAGACCCAGTTCGGCTGGCATCTGATCCAGGTGCTGGAGCGGCAGGAGTCGAGCGACACCAATGAAGTGTTGAAAAACCGGGCGCGCGAGGAACTCTTCAAGCGCAAGGTGGACGAGGAAACGGAACTTTGGCTGAGGAAGATCCGCGACGAGGCTTACGTCGAAATCCGCCTTGACGAAGCACCGGCATCCTCGGGCGAAGATACGCCGTCCGGTGAAGACTCGCCCGAAACCTTCATGCGCTGATCCGGCATCTCCCATGCATCCCCGTCTGCTGCTGACCAGCGGAGAGCCGGCCGGCATCGGCCCGGACCTGTGCGTGCTGCTGGCCCGGCGACCGGCTCGCTGCAGCATCACGGTGCTGGGTGATCCCGATCTGCTGGAGAGCCGGGCGCGCCTGCTCGGCTTCCCCATCGAACTGCGCCCGGTCGCATCCGGCGATGTAGTGCCGCAGCATGAAGAAGACATTCTGCACGTCCTGCCCACCCGCCAGCGGCCGGGAGCCGCACCCGGAAAGCTCGACCCGGCCAACGCCGCCTACGTGCTCGAGACCATCGCCGAAGGCGCGCGTGCGTGTCTGGCGGGGCATTACGACGCTCTGGTCACGGCTCCGGTGCAGAAGTCCGTCATCAACGAGGCCGGGATCGCCTTCACCGGCCACACCGAATTCATTGCGGAGGTCATCGGCGGCTGCCCGGTGATGATGCTGGCGACAAAAGGTTTACGGGTTGCACTGGCCACCACCCATCTGCCTTTGGCCGAGGTGAGCTGGGCCATCACCGAGGAGCGGCTGACACGGACGCTGCGGGTCCTCCACGACGATCTGGTCCGCCGCTTCGGCCTACCCAGGCCGCGCATCCTGGTCTGCGGGCTCAATCCGCACGCGGGCGAGGACGGGCATCTGGGAAGCGAGGAAATCACCGTGATCGAACCCGTGCTTGCGCGGCTGCGGCAGGAGGGCATGGACCTGACCGGCCCGCTGCCGGCGGACACCCTGTTTCTTCCCCGCAATCTCGAGCACGCCGACGCGGTGCTGGCGATGTATCACGACCAGGGCCTGCCGGTGCTGAAATATGCGGGATTCGGCCGGGCGGTGAACATCACCCTGGGGCTTCCCATCATCCGCACCTCGGTGGACCATGGCACGGCGCTGGATCTGGCGGGCACCGGCCGGATCGACACCGGCAGCCTGGAAGAGGCCGTTCGGGTTGCGGCGGAGATGGCCGAAGTGCGGTCGACGGTGCGGGCATGATGCACGTTCCGCGTAAGCGCTTCGGCCAGAATTTCCTGCGCGATCCCGGCGTCATCCGCGAGATCGTCGCGGCCATCGGCCCCAAGCCATCGGACCGGCTGCTGGAAATCGGCCCCGGCGAAGGGGTCTTGACCCGCGAGTTGCTGCAGTCCGGGGCGCACCTGGATGTCATCGAGCTGGACCGCGATCTGGTCGCGGCGCTGAAGCAGCGGTTTGCCGGCGTAGAACGATTGCGAATTCACGAAGGCGATGCACTGAAATTCAACATCCGGTCCATCGCCCAGGCGGGTCGGGTCCGGGTCGTGGGCAATCTGCCCTACAACATCTCCACCCCGCTGATGTTTCGTCTGTTCGATCAGCTCGATGCGGTCGAAGACATGCATTTCATGCTGCAGAAAGAAGTGGTCGATCGCATTTGCGCCGGGCCCGGCGACGGGAGTTACGGACGGTTGAGCGTCATGGCCGCTCTCTATTGCGAGGCTCAGCATTTGTTCGATGTGGGACCGGAGTGTTTCTACCCGCAGCCCAAGGTCGTATCGGCGGTGGTGCATTTGGTGCCGCATGCCGCGCCTCCGGATTCCGAGCTGGTCAGGAGGGTGGGAGCCGTTGTCGCCGCTGCATTCGGCCAGCGCCGGAAAACGCTGCGGAACGCGCTCAAGGGAGTGCTGGACGAAACCGCGATAGGCCGCGCCGGAATCGATCCGGGTGTGCGTGCAGAGGAGCTGTCGCTGGACGACTATGTCGGCTTGAGCGGTCAGCTGAATATTTGAAAAAGCGGGTATCGGTTTGACTCATCCGCCCGCATTTTCTTGCGGGCATAATAAAACCCCGGCAGTGGATACCGCCGGGGCTTCATTCGATCGTATGTCTTCAGGACATCGATGATTATTTCATCATCGACTTCTTGAACATGCGGTCCAGCTTGCTGTTGGTTTCTTCAGCTGCGGCTGCAGCGCGGCGAGCAGCGGCTTCTGCAGCACCGGCCTTGGATTCAGCTGCCTGAGCAGCGGAAAGAGCCTCGTCAGCCGTGCTCTTGATGGAAGCCTGCTCAGCCTTCAGACCGTCGATCTGGGTCTGCAGGTTGGTGATGTCAGACTTCGAAGCGCACCCGACGGTCAGACCGGCGGCCATCAGAACCACTGCGAACTTGGTTGCTTTCATCATGTCGCTTTCCTTCTTTTGCGGTGAACGAAATTTACTACACAAGTATCCATTCCGGAGGGAGTGATCCCGCGGCGTAGTTTGCCCCGAAATCGCAAGCCTTTCCAGTGTTTTTTGAGTTTCCGAGGGTCTTTCGGTCATGTCAGCGGATGACTACCAGGGTTCCTTTCCTGACCCAGGGGGTAAGCTGGTCGATTTGTTCGTTGGTGAGGGCGACGCAGCCGTGGGTCCAGTCGAACATCTCGTGCACCTCCCGGTTGCCTGCACCGACACCGTGTATGCCGATCTGCCCGCCCAGCGGTGTATCCTGCGGCGGAGTCGCTTCCACCAGATGGGCGCGGAGGATGTGGCGCACCAGATGCTCGTCGATGAGGCCGCGGATGAAGCCGCGCTTGGCGATGTCGGGATTCGGGTAGGTCAGCCCGAAGAAACGGTGGAACTTGCTGTTCTCGTTGATCCAGCCGATGCGGTATTCGCCCAGCGGCGTCTTGTTGTCGTTGCGGCGCTTTTCGACGTCGGCGCCGTGTTGCCCGATGGCAATCTTGGTAAACACTTCCAGCGGCGTGTCGCCCTGCATGATTTTCAGGACATGGGGCTTGGTTTCCACCAGCAGCCAGGGGTCAGAATTTTCACTTTGCGCCGCGGTAGCGGCCATTGACAGTAACAGGAAAAGCCTCGATGGATGAAAACGCTTGAACACCTTTTCTGTTCTCCTCAGTCAAGCAGACGGTAGAATACTAGCGAAAAAGCCCGGGAATCGAAATGCGTTTCGAGTTTCCGCAGAACGCCTTGACGGCCGGCAATAACAACGATCAGATTCCCGCATACAAAAGGTCAAAAAACAATACGATGTCAGTGGAAATTCGCAATACGACGCCCTACCCGGATCAGAAGCCGGGCACCTCGGGCCTGCGCAAGAAGGTGAAGGTTTTTCTCCAGGAAAACTATCTGGAGAATTTCGTCCAGTCGGTGTTCGACACCGTCGGAGCGGCGGACGGTGCCACCCTGGTAGTGGGGGGCGATGGCCGCTATTTCAACCGCCAGGCGATCCAGGTCATCCTGCGCATGGCCGCCGCCAACGGCGTGGGACGGGTGCTGGTGGGACAGGGGGGCTTGCTGTCGACGCCGGCGGCCTCCTGCGTGATCCGCAAGCATAAGGCGCTGGGCGGCTTCGTGCTGTCGGCCAGCCACAACCCCGGCGGTCCGGAGGAGGACTTCGGCATCAAATTCAACGTCGCCAACGGAGGTCCCGCCCCGGAGAGCTTCACCAACCGGGTGTACGAGCGCAGCCGGGTCGTCGACGCCTACCGCACCCTCGCCAGCCCCGATCTGGATATCGACACCCTGGGCCGTTCCCGGATCGGTGAAATGGAGATCGAGGTCATCGATCCGGTGGCCGATTACGCCGAATTGATGGAGCACCTGTTCGATTTCGGGCTGATCCGCTCGGGTTTCCGCTCGGGTGCGTTGACCCTGCGCTTCGATGCGATGCATGCGATCACTGGCCCCTATGCCAGGCGAATTCTGGAAGGGACCCTGAGCGCGGTGCCGGGATCGGTGGTCAATGCCGTGCCGCTGGAGGATTTCGGCGGCGGCCACCCCGACCCGAACCTGGTACACGCCCACGAGCTGGCGGCAGCCATGTACAGCGGCCGGCCGCCGACCCTGGGAGCGGCTTCCGACGGCGACGGCGACCGCAACATGATCATGGGCGCCAACTGTTTCGTGACGCCGAGCGATAGCCTGGCGATCCTTGCCGCCAACGCCCATCTGGTGCCTGGCTACAAGGACGGCTTGCGCGGGGTGGCGCGGTCGATGCCGACGGGTCGTGCCGTCGACCGGGTGGCCACGGCGATGGGGATCGAATGCTACGAGACGCCGACCGGCTGGAAGTTTTTCGGCAACCTGCTAGATGCCCGCAGGATCACGCTGTGCGGCGAGGAGAGCTTCGGCACCGGTTCCGACCACGTGCGGGAGAAGGACGGGCTGTGGGCCGTGCTGTTCTGGCTGAACCTGGTGGCTTTGCGCAAGCAGTCGGTGGCCGCGATCGTGGCGGACCACTGGCGCCGGTTCGGGCGTGACTATTATTCGCGGCATGATTACGAAGGCATCGAGGTGTCCGCGGCCGAAGGGATCATGGCGCGTCTGCAGGACTTGCTGGCCGAGCTTCCGGGCCGCAGTTTCGGCGAGTACCGGGTCGCCCTGGCCGATGACTTCCGCTACGTCGATCCGGTCGACGGCAGCGTCAGCGAGCACCAGGGCATCCGGATCGGCTTCGAGAATTCGTCCCGTATCGTCTTCCGTCTCTCCGGCACCGGCACGGAAGGCGCGACCCTCCGCATCTATATGGAGCGTTACGAGCGCGATCCGAACCTGCATGACCTGCCGACCCAGGAGGCGCTGGCCGAGTTGATCGCAATCGCCCAGGAACTGTGCCAGGTCAAGCAGCGCACGGGGATGAGCCAGCCCAGCGTCATTACCTGATTCGCATATCGAAAGGTCAAAACTGGGGGAGGGCCGCTTCGGTTTTCGAAAATGATCGATCTATGAAATCCGGTGAGGAAACGCTGCGCGAGGTCTTATTTGAGTGTGGGTATCCGAACCCACGGTCGGGTTACTTTGCGAAACCCCTCCATGGGTTTCGCCCTGCGGGTCAGTCTTCGGCTGCCCAAATTCGCTCCCGGCGAATTTGTCTTTTGCACGGCCAAAAGACCCGTTTGCTGGGAGCAAACGGGGTCGCACGGAGTGCGTCCGTAGGGTTTGCGGCAGGAAAGCCGCAAAACAGTGTAACCAAAGAAAAGGCCGCCCGGAGGCCGCGGAAAGCCCCCTGCGCTTCTCGCTTTCGACGAGGGTCCATCGAAGGGGCTCCTGCCCCTCGATGGACGAGCCGCGTCCATGCGGCTCCCCTTCGGGCTATTCTCGTCGAAAGCTGCGATGCTCGGCGCGGCCTGACGGGAGTGGTCAAGAACGGAAACGGCTAAACCATTGGCAAGTTATCCGTTTGCTGACAACAAGGTTTACAGCCACTGCCAGTGCTCGAACATCGCCGCCTGTCCGCAGGGGCTGCCGAGCTCGTCGAGCAGGTTCCACACCACGGCGTTCTCGATCCGGAACTTGCGTCCCTGGCGACTGATCCGGACGCCGGAATAGCCGTCGACATAGCCTTGGGCCTCCACTTTTGCCAATAGCGCCTCCCTCGCCTCCTGGTTGCCGGCCTCGGCGGAGAGGCGGGAAGGCAGGGCGGTGATTTCGTCCCAGCTCATGCCGAACAGCCCCATCGCCGTCTCGTTGGCGTAGTTGAAGACGGGATCCGGCGCGGTGTCGTGCGAAAGCAGCGCCAGCGGAGCCTGGAACAAATAGCGCGCCGCCTCCGTATCGCTCATGCGCGCCGGCACCAGCTCGCGGCCGGTGAAGTGGCGGAAGCTGCGGCGCAGCACGGCGATGTGGGGGGCAAGAAATTCGTTGTCTTCGCTGGGCTGGGCGGGGACGGCCATCGTGCGGAAAACTCCTGGGGTTGAGGCGGGCGGTTATACTATGGGGTCTTTCCTCACCCGCGCAATCGCGTCGCCCCGCCATGCCTCTCGTTCGACTCTCGGAAATCGGTATCGCCTTCGGTGCCAAGCCCTTGCTGGAATCCGCCAGCTTTCAGGTCGATCCGGGCGAGCGGGTCGGCATCATCGGCCGCAACGGGGAGGGCAAATCGACTCTGTTGAAGATCCTCGCCGGACAGATCACGCCCGACGGTGGCGAAGTCTGGCATCAGCCGGCATTGCGCATCGGTTTTCTGGAACAGATGCCGGCCTTGCCCGAGTCCGCGACCATCTACGATGCCGTGGCCGACGGCCTGGGCGAGGTCGGCCGGCAGATCGCCGAATATCACCATTGGTCGGAGAAGATCGCCGACGGTGACATGTCCTGCCTGGACCGGCTCGGCACCTTGCAGCAGGCGCTGGAAGCGGCCGACGGCTGGAGCCTGCAGCAGCGGGTGGAACTGGTGCTCGACCGCCTCGACCTGCCGGCGGAGAAACCGGTTCAGGGGTTGTCCGGCGGCTGGCAGCGGCGGGTTGCGCTGGCCCGCGCCCTGGTCATCGAGCCGGATCTGCTGCTCTTGGACGAGCCCACCAACCACCTCGACCTCGAAACCATCGTCTGGCTGGAACAACAGTTGCTCCAGTTCCCCGGGGCGGCCGTGCTGATCACCCACGACCGCGCCTTCCTGCAGCGGGTCGCCACCCGCATCGTCGACCTGGACCGCGGCAGGCTGACCTCTTGGCCCGGCGACTACCGGGACTACCTGGTGAAGAAGGCGGCGGCGCTGGAGGAAGAAGAGAAGCGCAACGCGGAGTTCGACCGTAAGCTGGCGATCGAGGAAACCTGGATCCGCCAGGGCATCAAGGCGAGGCGAACCCGCAACGAGGGTCGGGTGCGGGCGCTGAAGCGGATGCGCAGCGAGCGCGCCGAGCGCAGGTCGCGGCAGGGCGTCGCCAAGCTGGAGCTGGAGCAGGCCGAGCGCACCGGCAAGCTGGTGTTCGAAGCGGAGCATTTGTCCCTCGCCTTCGGCGGCGGGGTGCCGGTGGTGCGGGATTTCTCCGCCCTGGTGTTGCGCGGCGACCGGGTCGGCCTGATCGGTCCCAACGGCGCCGGCAAGTCGACCCTGCTGCGGCTGCTGCTCGGCGAGCTGCAGCCCGATTCCGGACGGCTCAAGACCGGGACCCATCTCAAAGTCGCCTATTTCGACCAGTTGCGCGCGCAGCTCGATCCCGACCAGACCATCGTCGAGGCGGTGGGCGACGGCAAGGAGTGGATCAGCCTCAATGGCCAGCAGATCCACGTCATGTCCTATCTCGGCAATTTCCTGTTTTCCCCGGAGCGCGCCCGCACGCCGGTGCGCAGTCTGTCCGGCGGGGAGAAGAACCGGGTGCTGCTGGCGCGTCTGTTCAGCCAGCCCTGCAACGTCCTGGTCCTGGACGAGCCCACCAACGACCTCGACCTGGAAACCCTGGAACTGCTCGAGGAAATGCTGGGCGAATTCGACGGCACGGTGCTCCTGGTGAGCCATGACCGGGCCTTCGTCGACAACGTGGCGACCAGCGTCTGGGTGTTCGAAGGCGATGGCGTTATCGCCGAATACGTCGGGGGCTATTCCGACTGGCTGTCGCAGCGGTCCGCCGCCGGCGAGCGGACTTCACCGACGGCGCAGCCTGTCGTACCCAAGCCGGAGGCGCCGAAGCCGGCCGGTTCGCGCACCAGGCTCAGCTACAAGGAGCAGAAGGAGCTGGAAAGTCTGCCGGAGACGATCGAGGCCTGGGAAAGCCGCCAAACGGAATTGAATGCCCTGGTGAACGCCCCGGATTTCTATCGCCGCGATGCCGGCGAAGTCAAACGGACTCTGGAAGAACTGGAAGCCTTGCAGGCCTCTCTAGCACAGGGCTACCGGCGCTGGGAAGAACTGGAGGCGCGGGCCGCGGAAGGCGCCTAGCGGCTCAGAGCAGGTGGTTCACCATGGCGCGCTCATCCAGAAGCTCCGCCTCGGTGAGCCGTAACCGCTCGCGGCTGAAGGCGTTGAGAGGCAAATCCTGCACGATCCGGAAACGGCCGTTTTCGACGGCGACCGGGAACGAGAACATCAGGCCTTCGGCAATCCCATAGCTGCCGTCGCTGGCGACGGTCATGCTGACCCAGTCGTCCTTGGGTGTGCCCAGAAACCAGCTCCGCATGTGGTCCAGAGCCGCGTTGGCCGCCGATGCCGCGCTGGATTTCCCGCGGATCGCGATGACCGATGCGCCCCGCTGCTGCACCGTGGGGATGAATTCATCGACATACCAGGCGGGATCCACCAGTTCCAGCGCCGGCCTGCCCTTGACCAGAGCATGATGAAGGTCGGGATACTGGCTGGGCGAGTGGTTTCCCCAGACGGCGATCCGGGAGATTTCCGCGACGTTGCAGCCGCAATGCCGGGCCAGCAGACCGGTGGCGCGGTTGTGGTCGAGCCGGGTCATGGCGGAGAAGCATTCCGGCGCGAGGTCCGGGGCATTGCGCTGGGCGATCAGGGCGTTGGTATTGGCCGGATTGCCCACTACCAGAATCCTCACCCGGCGGCTGGCCGTCTCGTTCAGCGCGCGTCCCTGGGCCGAAAAGATGTCCGCATTCACCTGCAGCAGGTCCCGCCTTTCCATGCCGGGTCCGCGAGGCGTGGCGCCGAGCATGAAGACGGCCTCGGTGCCGTCGAAGGCCTCGCCGGGATTGCTGGATACCTTGATGCCATGGAGGAGAGGCAACGCGCAGTCGTCCAACTCCATGCCCACGCCCTCCAGCACGCGCTCGGCCGAAGGAACCTCGAGCAGCCTGAGAACCACCGGCTGGTGCGGTCCGAACAGATCGCCCGCGGCGATCCGGAACAGCAGGGAATATGCGATTTGCCCCGCGGCTCCCGTGACCGCGACATGCACCGGCGTTTTCATTCAATCACCTTCCGACTTCTTTATTTATGGCGCGGGGTCCTACCCTGATTCAATGTCGCTCTGATGCATAGGCGGCCGATGCGGATCGAACACTCGGGACAAATGCTCGACGAATACACCGCTGTGAGGCAGCGATGGCCGGCTATTGGAAGGCATTCCGCCTTGAAAATCAATATTTGCGGCGCATGTTTCGCCGTCGAACGCGAAAGCCTCAGGCGACCGTGTATCCCTGGCCGGCGATCGCTTTGCGGATGGCTTCCGGATCGATCTGGGCCGGATCGAATTCCACATCAACACGGTTCTCCTTGTGGGAGGCCGTGACCGAGGTGACGCCCGCGAGCGCGGTGACGGTGTTGGTGACAGTTTTTTCGCAGCCGCCGCATTTCATGCCAGTAACTTGAAGCTGGATGGTAGCCATGGTGGTCTCCGTGCGAGATGAGAGGGATGGCCGGGTTGTCCCGGAATTTCGCGATTATATCCGATGCATCCGGCGGGGGCGTCCGGGCGTTTTCGAAACCGTCGCAGCGAGTCCGTCCGCCAGGCCGTAGGGTGGGCGCCAGCCGAGGCGGCTGCGCAGAAGGGAGTCGTCGACGGCGAGATCGCCCAGCAGACGGCCGATTTCGGCGCGCTTCCCCGTCAAAGCGCCGGCGAGCCGCAGCAGCGCCAGCGGCATGGCCAGCAGCCTGGGCTTGCGTTGCAGGGCTTGCGCGATGCTCCGGACCAGTTCCGCCGTGGAGACGGCCGGGCCGTCGCTGACCAGGAAGGTCTGGCCGATGGCCTCGGCTCTCAACAAGCTGGTGGCGACGGCGTCGGCCAGATTGCCGACGTAGACCAGACTGCGGCGGTTCCGCACGGCGCCGAAGGGCAGCGGAATGCCGCGCCGCACCGCTTCGACCAGCCGCTCGAAATTGGCCCGGACGCCGGGGCCGTAAACCAGCGGCGGCCGAAATACCGTCACGCCCAGCCCGGTTTCGGCCGCGATTTTGGCGAGCGCCTGTTCGGCCTCCCATTTGGATATCCCGTACGCGTCTTCCGGCGCGGGGGCCATGGCCTCGGTGAAGGGGTTGCCTTCCGGACTGGTTTCGCCGTGGACCTTGACCGAACTCAGATAGACGAAATGTCTGACGCCGGCCTGCGCCGCGGCCCGGGCGAGGCATTCCGAGCCGACTACGTTGACTTGGCGGAATCGGCTCAACGGGTCGGGGCCGGTCTCGCGCATGATATGCACTCGGGCGGCGAGATGGATCACCGCGTCGATACCGTCGAGCGCGCCGGTCCAGCCGGTGTCCGGACCGATGTCGCCGACGACCCGGATGTCGGCGATTCCTGCCGGCAGCGCCGCGCCTTCACGCCGGACCGCGGCGGTAACCCGATGTCCCTGTTCGACGAGCCGGCCAGTAAGGTGGCGTCCGACGAAGCCGTTGGCGCCGGTGACCAGAATTTTCATCGGGCCAGCATCTCGCGGTACAGGGACAGAGTCTGGGCCACGACGCTATCCACGGAAAATTCTTTTTCCGCCCGCGCCCTGCCGCGCGCGCCCATTGTGCGGCGCAGTGCCGGATCGGCGATCAGGCGGCTCAGGGCGGCCGCGAGAGCCGCCGAATCGCCGCGCGGAACCAGCAGCCCGTTCTCCTCGTCGCGGACCGCCTCCCGGCAGCCGGGCACGTCGGTCGTGACGATGGCTCGGGTACAGGCGGCGGCTTCGAGCAGAGATACCGGCAGCCCCTCCCGGTAGGACGGCAGGCAAACGATGTGGCACTGCGCGAACACCTTCGGCATGTCACTCCGAAAACCCCAATACTCGACCACCCCCGAACGCGCCCACTCCCGCAGTTGCGCCTCCGCTATCGCCGAAGGGTTCTCGGGGTCGCGCTGCCCGACCAGGGCGAATCGAGCCTGTATCCCTTCCTCGCGCAGCCGCCGGGCGGCTTCCACGAATTCGCCGACGCCCTTGTCCCACAGCATCCGGGCCGGCAGTACCACCAGCGGCGGGCCTTCCGGCTCCGGGCTCGGCGAGAATTTCGCCAAATCCACGCCCGAGCCGCGGATCAGGCGGATGCGTTCGGGTTCGACCACGCCGTCGTCGGTGAGCTGGCGCAGGTCGTCGGGATTTTCCACGATGGTCCGGCAGATCGGTGCATTCAGCAGGCCCCGGAAGGCGGCCTCGACCAGCGGCCGCAGGAGCCTCGCGCTCAGGCGGTCCGAAGTGAACAGGAAGCCGAGGCCGGTCAGCGCATTGATCACGGCGCGTCGCCCGGTCAGGCGCGCGGCGAGTGAGCCGTAGATCACCGGCTTCATGGCGACGTGGTGGACAATGTCCGGGCGCTCGCGCCGGTACAGGCCGACCAAGTCGGCGATCAGCCGGGCTTCGGTCAGAGGATTTCTGCTGCGCCGCGACAACCGCAGCGGAATCAGCCGTAGCCCGGCGGATTCGATGACCGTGCCGTGTTCGGCGACGCGGGTAGCGACGCTCACCTCGAAGCCGGCCCGCTTGGCCGCGACCGCCAGCGACAGCCGGTGAAGGCAGAAGAACCAGTCCTCGGTAACGATGAACAGGAGGTGCGGCGAGGGCATGAACGACTCTTCTCGAGGATTGTAGGATACCGATTCCAGGGGTGGTATCGGCTGCTTGGCGCACATCGGATACGCCGGCTGGCGCGGGATTCTACGTGAACAACCGGCCGGATTACCATCGGGCCGTGGCGCGGCGATGTGACGGGCTGGCTAAATGGTGGGTTCCCGCGTTATCACCGGCCCTTGATACTCGCGGAAGTCGCCGAAATATGCGAATGCAACGACTGAAACCTTGCTGATGTTCATGGCGTAGGTTGGACAGGCTGCCTGCTGGAAGGATTTGCGCTGTGGCAGATGTGACGGTTGGAACCGGGTTTTGCGGTGCCGGAACCTGGGTAAATGTCGCGGAGCTCGACGCGCTGCGGCAGATCGCTGAACTAGGGACGGCGGAAGTAAGCTCGACCTCCGCCGATTCCTTCAGGGTCCGATCAATAGATAGTAATGGTTACATCCGTGTTCGAAATGCCTATTCCAGTACTAATGACGACGCTCTGGCCGGCCCCTTTCGGCTGGTCCGCGGGGACGATGAGTTCGAGGACATTGTCTTCCGCAACGACTTGGTAGTTTGATTCGGGGACCGGATTCCCGCCAATCATGATGGAACTGATTTGGTAGAAGTTGATCCCTTCCACTCGAATTTTATCACCCGCTTTGGCGGAGGCTGCATCAACGCTTTGAACCACAGGAGCTTCCAACCTTTTACCCTGGAACGGCATGGGAAACGTCGAATTCAAAGTGAAGGAATTATCCGAAAAGATATAATGATCGTTGTACTCGTCCTGATATTTACTTTGCGAACTTATTTCCGTGGAAAACGTTTGCCACTCTTGGCCTGGGCTTAGGTCATCGAGCGGTACGGACCATATCCAGTCCTCTGGATATTGGTAGGTGGTTTCCTTACTGGTTTTTTCGCCGTTAGTCGAATACGACCATCTGGTCGAGTGCTCTCCAATGCCGCCCGTGTAATCTATCACGGTTTGAGGCACGGTAGTGGTGGTGGAGTTCGTGATGGTCGCACTATAGCTGACCGTGGCTATGAATCCCTTTTTCCAGCCAATTTCGGTTGAGACTCTCTGATCGACCGAATTCTTATATGTTGTCGCCGTGAGCGTGGTTCCTGGGTCGAACTGCACGACATAGCCACCTGGTGTGGTCTCGGCATTAAGTCGATTGGTAATGCTTGAGCTGACTCTATCCAGCAAATAGGTAATGTTTGATTGATTGGCGTTTGATTTTGGATTGTATGCGGTAATCCATTGTGAAACAAAATAATAATCCAAATATTGCAGAAAAGATCTTGCGGTATATATGCTGTTGGTGACTTGTAACTCAGATCCCCAAGAGTTCGTCTGTATTTGGTTTGTTACCGTGGAATTAGCCAATTGGGTTATATCATCTGTTGTTGCCTGAGGCGTTGCCATCAGCCGGTCCGGTGATGTCTGCGATATCGGAGAGCGGGACGCTTCGCGAAATATTTCTTTCAGCCATTTCAATTCACGCTCATCCGCTCGCCTATTTCCGGTCCTGTTTCCGTACTGGGCGAGATCCCTGGATGACAGGATATTCGTTTTAAATACGTGTCTCTCGCAACAAGCCTGAGCATTGTCCTCCCGGATCGCAACCAATGGTGCGCCAGAGTTGCTTTCGTCTAGCGAAATTGGAAAATCACGCCCCGCGGCCGCTCTGAGATCCTCGGCGTCATCCGGGGCGGGGGTCACGACTCCAGTGGTTAGCCCGCTTTGGTATACCTTTCGGACAAATGCGGCAATTTCCGGGTCGGCAAGATCTTTCGCGCCGACGATTACGCCACAGGTCTTGGGAGGAAGCTTCCGTTTGAGTGTCTTTCTATTGATCGCGACCAAGGTGAACTGTTTGCGGAGCAACTTCTGGGCGTGGCCAATAGTATGAGGCGAATAGTAAATTATTCCCCTTGGGGCGGCGGCGCCCTGCGAAACTTGGGGTAACAAGGCGCTTATGGCAATCAAAATGGCCAGCGACAAGTGATTTTTCTCAGGTCTATAGCATTGAATCTGATGAATGTTCATGGGTTATTTTTCGGGCGGCGCGACAGTCTCTGCGGATTGTTACGTTAAGTAAGTACTTTCAATGTAACCGCTCAGTCCCCTGGAGTCGCGAGGGCGGGTTCGCTGAAAAAGCGGTTACGAGGGCCGAGATATCCACAAAACATCGGGGGTATGAGCGGTTATCGTGTAAGGTTTATTTGGGTCCAAGGCAGCGGTAATCTGGCCTGTTGGTTATTTGGGTTGGCGTAGCTATTGCCCCTCGACGACTGTGATGGTGACGTCTGTATTCGAAAAGCCCTGTGATGTCTTCAAGACGATGCTCTGGTTCGCGCCAGTAGGTTGATTGGAAGGTATCACAAGGTTTAGTGTAGTATCGCTTTCGATGACTTCATAGTTTGCGGAAGGCAGCGGGTTTCCTCCGATCACCACGCTTTCTATTTGATAGAAATTCTTTCCTGTGATAGTGATTGCATCGCCAGATTTGGCGGATTCCTTGCTTGCACTTTCGACTATAGGCAATGCAAGAACCGTATCCGGAAATGGTAGGGGTACGGTTGATGTCAGCTCCAATTCCACCGTCTTTCCGGCTGAGCTACCCGTGGCGCGAGTCAAGTACGAAAATTCCTGCTGTTCTTCGCCATAGTCCGAAAAGGGTACCGCCCAAATCCACGTTTCCGGATAATTCAATGTTATTTTCCCGACTTCCTGCTCGCTGGATAGGTTGCTCTCGTATCGCCAAGTCGTGGAGGCATCTTCCGGCTTTCCCGAATAGGTAATTATGGTCGGAGGAACCGTGGTTTGCGTCGACGAGGACCAACTGTAACTTGTGGTGGCCGTAGCAATAAGTCCCCGGTTCCAGCCGACCGTTCCCCCGCCGCTAATGCTCGTGCTGGCGGAGTAGGTTGTGTCTATTTGTGTGGTGCCGGGGTCGTACTTAACTACAAAGGCATTGGGATATTCGTTGGCTCCGAAGTAATTCGTTACCGTGGAATCCATATCCCCTTGGCCCTCGGGCTTTTGGACGGTTACCCACTGATTGACGAAATAGTAGTCGAGCCCTTGAATGAATGACCGTATGGATTGTGTAGCGTTCTGGACCTGCAAAGCCATGCCGGAGCTGTCGGTGACTAGCTGGGTCGTCAGGTATGAATTCATCAGATAGGCAAGATCGGATGTATTGGCCTGTGCCGTGATTTTTTCGAAAGCCCCAGCGAGCCACTCGCTTTCCAGCCGATCCGCTCGTTTGTGCCCCGTCAGGGTATTATGATCGGAGCCCTTTCGAGGCTGGAGGACATTGGTTCGCTGGATTCGCCTTTGCCAGCACGCCGATGCGCCGTCCTCACGAATTGCCAGTATCGGGACGCTGCTGCTGTGTTCCAGTCCAGTCCCCAGCGCGAGGGGGCCTTCCCGCCCGACAGTGGTTCGCAGAAGCTCGGCTTTCTTAGCCGTGGCATTCGTCAGAGCGACCGTTAGCCCGGCGTTGTAGGCGTTCTTGGCTAAGTGGGCGATTTTGCGGTTCGCCAAGTCCTTGCCGCCCAAAACGACACCACGGGTATCTTCGGGAAACTGGCTGTCCGGGCTTATTTTTCTCGCGGAGATGAGCTTGAACCGTTCGCGGAGCAGGTTCTTTACATGCTCGTCTACGTTAGGCGTGATGTAAACGATGCCTTCCTTGGGAGCAATGCTGGATGCAATAGCGGGCATGGCGGTTGATGCGGCAAGAATTGCCGCACACACCTGTAGCATTTTCGACGGGTTAGGGCAGCGGAAGGTATTCATTATTCCCCTCTCTGTACGATTAATTATTAACCCTGCCGTATAGAATCGCACCTGTAGAATTCTTGCATTTCTGCATGTTGCGGTATTTCGGCATTCGGAGTGTTGTGGTCGGTTTAGGTTGAAAAATCGGCGCGCTCGAGGTTATCGAATCCCCTGCACGAGTCCGTGGCGTTTAGGGCGATGAACTTTCTGCCTGCCCCTTTTCCCTTGACTCAGTACGCTGGAAGTGGCGGAGGAAACGGTCAACGTGTAGCTTCGGCTGGCGGCGAAGCCGTTTTCGTCGGTGGCGTTGACCGTGAAATTGGAGGTGCCCTCGGCTGTCGGCGTGCCGCTTAGGATTCCGGCAGCACTCAGAAGGAGGCCGTTCGGTAATTTGCCGCCAACCAAACTAAATAGAGGTTGTGGCGGTGTGTAGTTGACGCCTCCATCCATGACGAGGGCCTGACTGTAGCTGACGCCGAGCCCAGCCGGAGGCAGAGCCTCAGGCCGAATACTCGGGCGGGGCGCTTGGCCAGAAGCGTCATCCCCCCAGCAGGCAACCGTTCCCTGGGTCCGAAGGCCACAGGTGAAACCCCATCCGGCGGCCAATTGGGTGAACGTCCCGCTGGGCGGCGTGGACTCCCCGTGGCTGTTGTCGCCCCAGCAGGCGACTGAGCCATCGGTTCGGAGCCCGCAGGCGTGGAGGCCGCCGGCGTCGACCAAGCTGAAATTACCGGCGGGCGGTGTGGCTTGGCCATAAGTATTGTCGCCCCAGCAGGCGAGGGTCCCATCGGTTCTTACGCCGCAGCCGAAATCACCACCCTCGCCAGCGTTTCCGTTGGCTGCGGTCACCTGCAAGAATGTACCTGCCGGGGTTGAATTCGCATATTTCGTCCAGCCCCAGCAGATCGCCGTGCTGTTGCTTCGGACGCCGCAGTTGGCTTGCTGGCCGGCGCTGACTTGGATGAGGCCACCTGGCGTGGTGTCCCATTCCATGGTCCAGCATTCCGCTCCGCCGGTCGCCCGGATTCCGCAGCCATGCAGTTCGCCGGTGCTTAGCTGGGTGAACAGTGTCCCGGCTGGCGGTTGCGTAGCCTTGGAATTGGTCCCCCAACACACCGGTGTGGCGTCCTCGGCTGGCAGCGCGCACGAGCTCGCGCGTCCCGAGCTGATCTGAAAAAAATTGTCTGCCGGCGCGTCAGTCGCTCCACCGGAATTCGAGCCCCAGCAACTCGGGACGCCGGTGGCATCGAGTTCACAGGTGAAGGCTGCCCCCGCACTCAATTGGCGGGGATTGAACACGTCCGGCGGCGGACTCGCTTGGCCGTAGCTGTCGTCTCCCCAACATGCTGCCGTCCCTTTGAGAGTGACGCCGCAGGCGAAATAGGCCCCTGAGCTGAGCAAGGTAAAGACTCTGTCGTTCGGTGCGCTGGATTGGCCTTGGCTGTCGTTGCCCCAGCAAACGGCTTTGCCATTGGTTTTCAATCCGCAGGAGTAGTCGTAGCCGGTTTGGACTTCGGTGAAGGTATCCCCTGGGGCGCTCGCCTGCCCATTTGCGTTATCTCCCCAGCAAGCTACTGAGCCGTCGGTTTTCAGTGCGCAGGCGTGGTAGAGCCCCACGCTGACCTGGAGGAACGTGCCGGTGGGCGCTGTCGCTTGGCCATAAGTGTTGTCTCCCCAGCAGTTCAGTGTTCCGTCAAATTTCAGGCCGCATGCGAAGTAGCCAGTGACGGCGACTTGGCGATAGGTGCCCGAGGGGACGTTGATCTGGCCACGCGTGTTATTTCCCCAGCAGGCGGCGGTGCCGTCGGTTTTCACTCCGCAGGCGGATACGTATCCTGCACTGACTTGGATGAAGGTATCTGAGGGAGGCTCGGCTTGGCCATATCGGTTGTTGCCCCAGCAGGCCAGGGTACCGTCGGTCTTCAGTCCGCAGGAGAAAAAGCGGCCGGCGCTGACCTGGGTAAATGTGCCGCTCGGGGGGCTCGCTTGGCCCTCGCTGTCATCGCCCCAACAGATCACGGTGCCGTCGCTCTTCAGCCCGCAGGCGTGATAGCCGCCGGTGCTGAGGGTGTCTGCAAGAAGGCCGAGGCCATCTCGCGTCGCCATGACTCCTGCGCGCGAGTACGAAGCAACCAGACACAGCCCCAGCAGGGCGAAGCCGTACAGACCGATTCGTCTGAAACTGCGGCCTGAGTCCGCTGAATAGGGCCTTCGTTTGAAGGTGAGCACATGAACCTCCTTAAGTAAAATCGTGCCTTCACAACAGCCTCGGAATTTGGGTTCACTCGTACCTTACGAGACCATGATTACGAAAATTCGTTGATGCGCCGTGGAACTCGCAGGCAGGCACCGAGTTGTGGGCAAGTGCGCTCAGGCGGCTGTCAGCAAACCGCAGCGTCCGCCATTTCGGGCGCGGCGGTGCAGCCGGGTGTCCCCTGGAGGACACCCAAGCCCCGGTGTGGGCGGACGGCCTATCGTCGTGGCCATTCCTTGGAAGCCCGAACCGTTGTTGAACCAAGGCCCGCCGGACAGGTTCTTACCCCGGATTGCCTCCCTCGAGAGCGCCCGTCAATAAGGCCTTTGGGGCTCTGACGCCAAAGGATTTCTCAGGTCCGGCCCCCGCCGCTTCCCGACCTCAAATGTATCTCGAGATGATTTGAAATGGAACAAGCAGTATTTTTCAATGAGATTATCAGCCTGGATGTTCTTCAGGCCTAGATCACGGCCTGCGCTATCGGTGAGACACCCGAAGGCGGGGTGGGCGTCGAACAGCGCCAATTTGGCGTTTTCAAGAACGACCGGCGGGCGCTGGCCATCTGGGGCGTGGCCTTGGCGCCGGGCGAGGTCGCCATGGAGAGAACCGGCATCTACTGGAAGAGCCCCTGCGGGGTCCAGCAAGCCGCCGGCATCCACGCCAATGCGGTCAATGCTCCTGGACCAGATGAGCGAAGCCGTTGAGCTATCCGAGTGATTTGAAAGAGCACGAAAGGCGTGGATAGAGCGCTACTCCCAGCCCAAGGATCGGCGAGGTAGCGCGAGCAGACATTCGCGGTTGAGTCTGCATATTTCCGGAAAGATCCAAGATAGCTTCGCCGTCTTGCCCAAGCGCTGGGCTTCTTCGGCGCGCTCGCTTCGCTCGACTTTCTTGTGCTCGTTCATGAGTCGTGCGACCTGTCCACTTCGTGTTCGGCTCTCTCTTTAACGCCTTCACCCCATTGCTTCGACAGCAGCAGATCTGCAGCAGAAGTTGTTTCTATGCCGTGGCGCCGGCGGTCTGCAAAAGAATGTCTGCCGATCCTGAATTTCCTCCCTTGACAGGTCACGATTGTAAACTAGCCTGAATATCGAGGGTTTGTTACGCCGTGGTTGCGCCGGCAGTTCGGGAATGAATGTCTGCCGCCTCCAATTGCGCCCTTGACATGTTTGGATTGTAAACTAAGTTTAATATCGATGGTTTGTTATGCTTAAGGAAAATCCTTATCCAGAAAATATGTCTGAAAATTGATCCGGTTTTACCGAAACGAGGAGATGTTGTATGAACACCAAGTCTGTTTCCAAAACGATCGTATTTTCCATGGCTTTGGCGCTCATGGCGGGCGAATCCGCGCTTGCCGCGACCCAAACGATATTACTTACCGCAGACCTCACGGGTGAGGTAGGGACGGGGAGCGCCACGTCCACCTTCACGAACTCCAAGACCGGCAAGACCGTAACTAGGTCCAGCACGTTTGTTGCCACGGTGACGCTACCGATTGACGGCCGGGTATTGGCCGACCAGATGGCAGCGACGAGTGCTTCCGTCGTGCTGCAAATTTCAACTGCTGGGAGAAAATTTTCCTGCACTCTCCCGATCAGCACGATTTCCTGGAAGGACCAGCCGGACGGCACGAGACTGCAGTACGCGAATTACGCCGTAGACGTATCCTATAAGTCCAGTTCCAGCGCGAGTGCCGGAGGTAATACTCCAACGGGCACCGCGTCCGGGACGGTGAACGTTCCACCCCAGTCCAGCCAGCCCAGCGGTTCGGGGAAAGTGACGGCCAAGATTGGCAGATGCACGGAAGGAAGCAGCGTCGCCTCGGCCGTGCCAGTGGTAAATGGCGGAGATGTCGCCGCCGTATCAGTAGATTCCGCGCTTATTTTGCAAGGAGAATTCCAGTACTAAGGTATATATAAGGCGAGGCTTTAGAGCCACTCATGGCCTCGCCTTTCTGGCTTTATTCCAATTGTATTTAAGTTAATTTCATAGTTCGATGTTAGTCTTCTACCCCAGTGATTTTCTGACGTAAACCTATCCTTCATAAGGGGGGCCTGGGCATGCGCGGCGGAATTCGGTTAGTACGGACCATCGGGTGGGTGTTGCTTCTGGCGGCCCCGAGTTTAGGGTTGTCGGCGGCCGAGCTGGACGCTGCGCTGCCGCGGGAGTTACAGACGGCTGTGAGCGCCAACCTAAGGAAGGTTAAAGTTGCGGAGGGAGGCTATACCACGCTCAATCCCGGCCACGGCCTCGCCGTGCGCTTCCGCGAGGGCGGGTTGACTGTCAGCCCGCTGGGTAAGCCGGCGGCGGCCAACAGGGCACCGGCCTGGCGTTGGGGGATGAAACTCACTGGCTATGGCACCCCCTCGGCGATTCGGCCGGTGGCGCCTGCCACAGCCGTCGCGGCGGGCCAGCGGCTCGAATACCGCCGCGGTGCCGTGACGGAATGGTACGAAAATCGTCCGGAAGGGCTGGAGCAGGGCTTCACGTTGGCGGAACCGCCCGCGCCGGGGGCGGAGGCCCTGGTGTTGAGCTTGGCGGTGGAGGGTGGGCTGAAGCCTCAGATCGCTTCACGATCGCAAGCCATCGAATTCCGCGACGGCACCGGAATCCCCACCCTGCAGTACAAAGATCTCAAAGTCGTAGACGCGACTGGTCAAGTCCTTCAGGCACACTTCGTCCTGTCTGCAGAGACAGTACAGATCCACGTTGACGCCCGTGGCGCCGCTTGGCCCGTCGTGGTCGATCCGCTGGTGACCAGCGAGCAGATTCTAGCGGTATCGAGCAAGACAGCGAATGCTCAGATCGGGTGGTCGGTGGCGTTGTCGGGAGACACCGCTCTCGTTGGTATGCCTTATGCGGATCCCGGCAGCGTCACTGATTCAGGCCGGGTCTACGTCTATACCCGGACTGGAGCCACCTGGACCGAACAGCAGACGCTGCTGGCTTCCGACAAGGCAACGAGCGCCCATTTCGGTTTTGATGTCGCTTTGTCAGGCGACACGGCCGTGATCGGTGCCGCGAACGCGAAGGCCGGAACCGTCTCCAACGCTGGCCAAGCCTACGTCTATACACGCTCCGGATTTGGTTCCCCGTTCGGGAACGAGCAAATCCTCTCGGCTTCGGACAAGGCCGGGGCCGCGCAGTTCGGCAACTCGGTTGATGTCTCGGGCGATACCATCTTGGTGGGGGCTGTCTACGCGAAGTCGGGGACCCTGACTGCCGCTGGCCAAGCCTATGTCTATACGCGCTCGACCGTCGGCTCACCATTCGGTAACCAGCAGATCCTCTCAGCCTCGGATAAGTCGGCGTCCGCGCATTTCGGTTACCTCGTACGCTTGTCCGGGGACACTGCAGTAGTGGGCGCAGCTGATGCCGATCCGGGTAGCGTCACCGATGCGGGAGCGGCTTATGTCTATACCCGCCCGACCTCCGGTTCCCCTTTTGGGAGCGAGCAGAAGCTTTTTGCCTCCGACAAGGCGGCAACCGCGCACTTCGGGTATTCCGTTGATCTGAGTGGCGATACCTTAGTGGTCGGGGCTACCGATGCAGATCCTATGAATTTCACCGATGCGGGCCAAGCCTACGTCTATACGCGCTCGGGGTTCGGCTTGCCGTTCGGGAACGAGCAAATCCTTACAGCTTCGGACAAGGCCGCGAGCGCTCAGTTCGGAAACTCGGTGGCATTGTCAGCGTCAGGCGATGTTGCGTTGATCGGGGCATGGCGCGCTCCGTCCGGAACCACTGCCACCGCGGGCCAATCCTACCTTTTTACGCGTGCAGGTGCTGGCTGGGTTCAGCAGCGGGTCATTTCGGCATCCGACAAATCGGTTAACGCGAATTTCGGGACGTATGTCGCATTGTCCGGCAACACGGCATTGATAGGGGCGTATCAGGCCGACCCGGGTGGTACATCCAATGCGGGGCAGTCCTACACGTATACGTTCCCTTGCGCCTTCGGCACGGCGATCACCGCCACCGGCGATCCGGCTACCTCGCTGTGGAAAATGGCCGCTGTTCCGTGCGTTCCGGCGGCGGCCAATGTGGCCGGTACCTTCGGGGATTCGGGATCCTACTCCAATTTTGCGACCGCCGCTTATGGCACGGATTGGGCTTTGTACACCCGCGATGTGGTCGCTGATGCGTATAGTTATTCCGGCATAGGGGATGCTGTCGCTCCTGGCGCCGGCTACTGGCTCAAGAGCTACAGCAACCCCACGAATGCTTCCATCGTCGTCGACGGCAGCGCCACGCCCGTGAGCACCGCGGGCCTCGTCGGCAGCGAATGTTCTACCGTCAACGGGTGTTATGCCATCCCTCTAACCGGGACATCCAGTCCCGCCGAGCTCATGCATCTGGTGGGTAATCCTCTTCCGTATGATGTCGACTGGGAACACGTGAGATTGTTGGTCGATGATACCGCTCCGGCGCTGACTCCCAGCGCGGCGCATGCCGCCGGTTATATGGCCAAGCATTTTTCCATCTGGAACGGCACGACCTACGATACCCACGACGACGTGACTCCCGGCCTGACCGGCGCGCTCAAGGTATTCCAGTCGTTCTGGGTCAAGACCCTGCCCGGCTCGAGCGGCCATACCCTGAAGCTGCTGATCCCCGCGAAGCCCAGTATCAACACCAGCCAGGCGGAGACGGTGCTGTTTCCTCCCTCTCGCCTCTGGGACAAATCCGTCGGGAACGGATTTGCACTTGCCCAAAGGGTGCCGGGCAGGACGGCCCGGCATGACTGGGACGGGATGAGGGTATCTGAAGCAGACCCTCGTTTGGCGCTGCCGTGGTACCTCGGCTGGCTGGACTGGGTGGCGCCGCCGGTTAGAGCCGAAGAAGCCGGGCTGGCGGTCGAAGCCCAGGGTGCCGGCATGAAAGCCCAAGGCCTGGCCGCCCGCGAAGCGACGCGGCGCAGCCACGCGTCCGCCCTGGCCAGCCTCAAAGCCTGGTACGTCCGGCTCAAGGTGGATAACCCCGCGCTCGGCTACAAGGACAGCGGCAACATTCTCGGCCAACTGGCCGACGCCAAAGCGGGCTACGACGCCTACGATCTGGCCGAGCCGGCGCCCTTCGCCGCGCCCTATCTCACCCTGGTGTTCCCGCACAAAGACTGGGGCGACAAGGCCGGCGCCTATGCCAGCGACTACCGGCCGGCCAAAGGCCTGAAGGCCATGAGCTGGGACATCGAAATCCGCGCCGATCAGGCGGGGTCGGAAGTGCGGGTGAGCTGGCAGGGCGACCCGCGGATCCTGGCCCGATCGCGGCTGACCGACCTGAGCAGCGGACAGACCTACTCGGTTGGCGACCCCGACCTCGTCGCCAACGGCGTGGCGGTATTCCTGGCCGACAAGGTGCAGCGCCTGCGCTGGCGCTACCTCGGCGGCCTGGGCAAACCGTAATGGCGGATCGCCTACCGGCTCCGCCCGCCGGTGGTAGCTCCGCACGCGCAGCGTAATCGGAGGCCTGCCGTGAGCGGAGTCGAACGGGAATGCTACCCCGACGGCCGAGCCGGCCGTAGTGTCACTTGAGTGAGCCGAGTCGGGACGGTCGGGCCTGACTTCCGGCCGCATGGCGGCTGTGGCGCTATCGAGTACCCGCAAAATCAGCGTCTTCTTGTATTGCTAATTTGAATCATCAATGTCATACGATAAGCACCATCTGCTGAGATTTCTCGGCACGACGCGGCGGGACTGCTCCTCATCTTCGGTGCCGGATTCTACGCATAACCTCTGAGCGGCGCTTCCGGGGAAATGAAAAAGACGGCAGCCCAGGGAGTTTATCCGATACTACTTTGCCGCCAGCAATAGCCGGTTCCTGAGATATTGGAACAGCGTCGGATGATGCCACAGGCGTGAAGGTAAAACGCCAGGCACGGTCCGCAAGTTGTGTGTACGCACGTCTTCCAGCGCCGATTTCATCAGGGGGATGGCCTTGGCGATCTGGTGTATGGGATAGGTGTTGAAATCGTCCCGCTCGTCGACTGCTATGGTGTCTTGATAGAGGACGCCGCCGGTGTCGATACCGGCATCCACCAGGTGCACCGTCACGCCGCAGTTTTCGCGGTCGTTGTTCGCAATCGCCCAATAGCCGCCGTGTACGCCCCGGTAACGCGGGGTAATGCCCATGTGCGTGTTGAGGAAGGGCGTCTCGATCGCGTCGAGAACCTCCCCCGAAATAATTCGCGTGCCGTTGACGACGACGGCGTCGGGGGCTAATTCGCGGAGCAATGCGATCGTCCGGGGCGAGTTGACGGTATCGACCGGGATTGCCAGGTTTTCGGGCAGCGGCGCGTCGTCGAGGCCGTAAGCCGAGATGAGCTCGCAGATTCTCCTGGCGGAAAACCGCGCCAGAAGCTTATTGCAGACGATGAAAAGCAGCTGGCCCAATGTCGCCGTCAGCCCCAGTTTTTCCATTCTCCGCCGTACGAGGCGGGTCAATGCAACGGGCTTTTCGACGATGATGGCGGCAACGTCTGCATGGGTCGCCAGGCCGTGATACATGATGCGGGAATAGCGGCTGTCGGTGCACAGAAATACGATTCTCGCTTTTCTTTCAGGCATTGGTGGATTCCGCTAGTGCGCACAGTTCTCCCATGTTCAGCGAGCGCATTCCGTGATTTTCGCGGAGACGGCCGTAATGGTGGACGATGCGTTCGAGGAACGCCAAGTTCTGTGCCGTGTGCTTCCCGAAATTATGCGGATGCCACCAGAGGTGGAATATGCGCTTGTGGACGGCGGCATCGTCCATCGCTTGGGTGATGCGCTTCAGGCGCAGTCCGTCCAGGCATGAGAGCTTTTTGGAATAAGGACGCAGGAACCGGCTCGATGGGAAATTGTAGGGCCGTGTGGCGGCGGCTGCTTCCATCGCATAGGTGTGGTGTCCAGAAACGTTGAAATAGGCGTCGAGCAGTCTGAGACCCCGCCTCAGCCGATTTTGGCCGGAATCGCCGGTGGCCCGGTGAATCCAGCCCGATTCATTGCCGCGATAGGATTTGATCCCCAACTCATTCAGGGTGGCAAGATAGTCCGGATTCCACTGGTTTCTGGGAAACACCAGGCTCTCGACGGATATCCCTTTGCTCTGCGCTACGGCCTTCGCCCCTGCGATATCGGCCTTGAAGTCGCTCACCGATTGACCGTCCTCCAAGCAATAATAGTGCGAGAAGGTATGGGTGGCGATTTCCTGGCCCTGATGGCCGGCGATGTGCCCTATTAGTTCGGGGGCGAAGTGATAAAGCGGGTCCAGCGTGTCGGCCCCTTCGATGTATCGGTAAGGGCAAAGCTCGTTCCGGCTATACCTGGGCACGGAGGTCGGCAGATTCCGCTTGAGCTGGCCGAGGTTTTCGAAGAACAAAAAGCCCACCGTTGCCCAGGTGGCATGAATCCCGTGGGTTTCGAATACCTTTAGCATTTCCCGGACGGCGGTTTCGACACCGGCCAGATTGTCCCGGTACTGGTCGATATGGAGCTTGTCCCTGACTCCCCAGTACAGCTCGAAGTCGAGGGAGACGGTGAATACGCCGTGGTCCAGTTTCATGAATGGCTCCCTTGGCGTCAGCGGTTCGGGGGTCGGCAGGCGGATGCCAGTATCTCCCGCAACCTGGGGAACTGGCTCTGCAGGGAATAGGCACGCACGACCTTTTCGCGGGCGGCCCTGCCCATGCGCTCGCGCAGTGCGGCATCGTTGGCCAGTGTCGTGATGGCCTCCGTCCATTCGCCGTCGCTGGAGGCGAGAAAGCCGTTGACGCCGTGTTCGACGATCTCGGCGTTCACTCCCACGGGCGATGCGATGACGGGTTTGCCGCAGGCCATGTACTGGATCAGCTTGTAGCCGCATTTCCCGCGCTCCCAGGCGAGATCGGCCAGGGGCATGATGCCGATGTCCAGCGTCTCCAGCAACTCGTATTCTTGCTCCTCGGACCAGGCGAGGCGCTCCGCCCCGGATATCCCGGCATCGGTATCGCCCGCGCCGATGAGGACCAGGCGCAGATCCGGCGTGTCGGCCACCCGCTGCAACGGGGTCCGCACGGGGCGGAGAAACGTGGCGGTCGAGGGCGTGCCGATCCAGCCGATCCGGACCGGTTCGGCAAGGTTCCGCGGCCGACCAATCTTTGGTTCGGGATAGCGGTTGAGGTCGATGACGCTGGGAACGATTTCCACCCGTGTCGCGCCCGCCTGCCGTGCCCGCTCCGCGAGGTAGGGGTTACCTGCGACCACGATCCCGGCATTGCGCATCACCTTGTCGATCTTTTTACCGAGTAAGGCCCGGAACAGCGGATTCCGATGGTGATCGTAGTTGTGGAAAACGGCGTCGTCATAATCGACTACATACGGCACGTCCAGCCGCTTCAGCAGCGTCTCCGCCGTCGCCGGCAGCCAGGGGAACAGTTCCTTTTCGATCCACAGCAGGTGGAAGCGCCGGGCCTTGCCAAGCGCCGACAGGCGCCGGAAATAGGCCGCGGCGATGTGGCTTAGGAGGCGTCCGCGATGTTCGTACAAGGCCACCAGGTAGGCGTTGGACAGGAAGGCGGAAGTTTCGACCTCGATTCCGCCCTCGGCCAGATAGGGGAGGTACTGATAGAAACGCACGCGGCTGCTGGCACCCAGCGTATCGTAGCGGGTGAGGGCGAGAATCCTCATCGGCCGTTTCTCCCAGGCCGGCAGAGCGAGGCGTATAGCCAGCCGAAAGCCTTCCAGGTGTCGGCAAACTCGCCCAGCCTGCCTCGCCCCAGGGCGTAGGCCGAGCGCGCCAGCGGTTCCAGCAGCAGGACGGCGCCCGAGGCCAGAAAGGCTTCAATCCCGGCAAAGTGCTTCCGGACGTACAGCAGTTTGCTGTTCGTGAGGTAGTAGAGGCGGCGTGCGCTGATCTGGCGGGACACGCCGCCGCCCCGGTGGAATATCCTGGCCCCCGCCAGATAGCGGCTGCCCCATCCGGCGCGGCGGGCGCGCAAGGCGAAGTCCAGGTCTTCGTAATAGACGAAGAAGCGTTCGTCGAAACCGCCGAGCTGCTCGAACACGGCGCGCCGCACGAAAAAGAAAGCGCCGATCACCTGGTCGACGTCACGGTCGGTGTCGTGGGGCCACTCGCTGAGGAAATGCGGGCGTATCCAGGCCGGAAACAGGCGGTCCAGCCCGAGCGCCTGGCCGATGAGCCGCCAGGCGGTGGGAAAGCGGGCGCAGCAGCGGGCGATGCGGCCGGCTTCGTCCAAGCACTGGATGCCACAAATACCGGTATCCTTTCCCGCTTCCGACTCCATGAACCCCGGTGGGGTGCTCAGGGCGCCGGGATGGAGCCGGGTATCCGGGTTAAGGAACAGCAGATAGTCGGCGCTTCCTTCGCGCGCGCCGAGATTGCTGGCCCGGCCGAAGCCGAAGTTGGCCGGGTTGCGGATCACGCGCAAGGCATAGGACGGCGATGGCAAGCCGTCCGCCGAACCGTCGGAGGACGCGTTGTCGACGACGGTGACCGCGACAGGGGCGGCTTCGTTCCCGAAATTCTCGATCGACCGCAGGCATTCGCGGAGCTGGGTTCCGGAATTCCAGTTGACGATGACGATGTCGATGCCTTTCATGCTTGTGGCTTCGCGCATGGCAGCGGGATTTTTAGAGTCTGTCTTGAAAAAGAAGATGGAGGATCGTAGGGCGGATAAGCGGCAGCGCATCCGCCAAATTCGGCTCCGCCGCTCTTCGAGTCAGCTTCGCTGCCCTTCGAGTCGGCGCGGAGGTGGATGCGCTACGCTTATCCACCCTACCTGAGCGGAGACTTTTCCTGATTTCAACTGATTGACTTTGCTTGAATAGATTTTTCAAGACAGGTTCTTAGAATTTCGGCCGTTCCCAGCTCAGCGAGAAGTCGTAGTTGTCCCAGGCCAGGTTGGGACTGTAGGCCGGGTCGTTGCGCAGAAAATCGCCCCAACGCTCGCGCATGTAGGCGCATTCCCGCCGGAACCGTTCGATCTTGTCCGGCGCGGTGTCGTTGCCGCGGCTCAAGGATTCGTGATGGTAAAGTTCCGCGGCGGGCGTCCAGACGTTCCGGTAGCCGGCCGCTTTCAGGCGCAGGCAGAGGTCCACGTCGTTGAATGCCACGGCCAGGTCCGGGTCGAAGCCGCCGACGTCCACGAAGCTCGCCTTGCGGATCACCATGCAGGCCGCGGTGACGGCGGAGAACTCCTGCAGCAGCACCGCCCGGTCGCAGTAGCCGGGCAGGCCGCGCGGCAGGAACTTGTGGGCGTGTCCGGCCACCCCGCCGACCAGGATCACGCCAGCATGCTGCAAGCGGTCGTTCGGGTACCACAGGCGCGCGCCCACCGCGCCGATACCGGGCCGGGCCGCGAGGCCGAGCATCTCGCCCAGCCAGTCGGGGGTGATCACCTCGATGTCGTTGTTCAGGAAGGCCAGGTATTGGCCTTGTGCGTGCTCAGCCGCCCGGTTGTTGATGGCCGAAAAATTGAACGGGCTGGGGTCCGGAATCACCCGCACCCCGCGGGCCGCGATCTCGCGGAAATAGTCCAGCGTCTGCGCTTCGTCGCTGCCGTTGTCGATGACCAGGATCTCGTAGTGGTCGTACGCCGTGCGCGCTTCGATGCTTTCGATGCAATTGCGCAGAAGATCGGCCCGGTTCCGGGTGGGGATGATGATGGAGACCAGCGGACGCTCCGGAGCCGGCGGGAAATGCACCGAAAGGCCGCGGGTCGCTTCCCGGCTGCGTTCGATCCTGGCCGGCTCCCCCCGCCGTGCCAGATGGGCCGCGACCGCCTTGCCGTAGATTTCGAGTTCTCCGCCGCAATCCTCTCGGCGGGAATACGGGCGATGGCAGAGGATCGCGGGAATGTGGGCGATGCTTTCGCTGCCATGGTTTTCGTAGATCGTGAATACGACTTCGGGGAGAGAGCAGGGCTCGGAAAGCGCCGAGAACCCCAGCCTTTCCAAACTGGCGGCACTGAAGAAAACCGGCGTCTGGAGATAAAACCGGGCCAGCGAAAGCTCGTAGTTCCAGTCGGGCTTGAATTCGGCGAAACAGCGATGTTTCCCCTTGATCAGATAGTCGTGGTCGCTATAGATCAGCTTGAATTTCGGGTAGCCGTCGATGCACGCCGCGACCCGGCTGATCGCATCGGGGGTCAGTCTGTCTCCCGCCTGCAGAAAACACACGAATTCCGAACCTTCCGGCACGACCTCGTCCGGCCGGAAGGTGAGCGGCGGCAAGGCGGGGTCCATGACGGCGACATGGCTGACGAGCCCCTGGAAATCCTGGGTACGGATCGACTCCAGCGTCACCTCGATGTCTTCCGGAGACGCCGAACCGGTGGACCCGACGATGAACGCGATGTCGAGCGTGTGCAGGTTGGAGGTCTCCACCTTGGACCGTATCTTCGCCTCTCCCCAGGGATGGCGGACCCAGAGGGCGTAAAACACCGTGTAATTCAAGGTGCCCAACAGCAGCATGGCCGGCTTCTTGATGTCGCCGGCCTGCAGCATGCCAAGCGCGCGTTTCAACGCACGTCCAAGAGGTTGCCGGTAGATCGGAATGAACGGAAGGCCGAATACCGACAGAGCGGTGTAGCGCAAGGTTTTCACCACGCGCGAGCGCTTCAGGAATCCTGGCAGCAGGGAATGGCGAGGGATCGTCGGGCTGATCCGGAAACGGACGGTACGCATCGAGGGGTTCGAACGAGGGAAATCGGGCTACTTCGTGACAGCCGGGATGGGCTCTCGCATCAGGCAGCGAAAAAACAGCTTGAGTATATAGCTTTTGGGGCCCTGCCAGGCCATGGCCGAGTTCAGATAGGACAACAGCACCTTGAGTCCGTGGTGAGCGGAGCGTCCGCAGGCCGAGTACCACAAGAGGGCGAAATCGCGATGGAGCCGCCCCACCGGGATGCCGCATCTGCCGGACACCGCGCGTGCCAGCGTTTCCAGCCAGCGGCGGGCTTCGGCCAGTTGGTCCGGGGAACCCTGAAAGGCGAGGGAAAAAAGGTCGATGTGGAGTGTCTTTTGGGCAGCGGCAGGCGCCAATCCGAACGACTCCAGATGCTCGAGCCTGACCTTGTCCCTGGTCGCTATCTGTTCCCCCTTGTTGGTATTGCTGACGTTCTCGGGATGGGATCGGTAACGCACCAGGACCTGGGGCAGGTTGCCGATGTGCGTATGCCGGGCGAGTCTTGCCCAGAGTTCGTAGTCTTCCGCATGCCGATAGCTCTCGCTGTAGCGGAGGCCGTGCCGATTCAGGATCTCCATGCGCACGATCACCGAACTGTGAAGAAACACATTGTCGTCGAGCAGCCCGTACACGATCTCCTCGTGCCGGCACGGCGGCCTGATCGTTTGCCGGACCGACTCGTGAAACAGCTCATAGGCGGTCCCGCACATGCCGATGTCGGGATTCTCGTCCAGGAAAGCGATCTGCTTTTCGAGGCGCTCTGGAAGTGCGATGTCGTCGCAATCCATCCGGGCCACGAACTCCGTCTGCACCAGGTCGAGTCCCCGGTTCAGCGTCTTCACCAGCCCCATATTCTCCGGATTCCGCTCCACCTTCACGCGGGGATCGCCGAAGGACTGCACAATGGCGACACTGGAATCGCTGGACCCGTCGTCGATGACCAGCAGGGTGAAGTCTCGAAATGTTTGGCCGAGGATGCTCTCCATGGCGGCCGCGAGGTACTTCTCGCCGTTATAGACCGGCATGAGGATGGTCACGCGCGGGGCGTGGCCGGGAGGGCTGGAATGATGTGTCATGTCGCGGCGATTGACATGGTAGGTCCACTGTGCACTGTGAAACCAATAGTCAAACAATAGGGTTGGTGTTAGGTGAAGCTAAGGATAACAAGTCGGCAGCCCCGTGTCTCACGCGATCTTGACACGTTTCCAGCACCGGTAGGCCAGCTTGAAGGTGTATGCCGGGTTTCCAAAGAGTCCAAAGGGTTGCCGCAGGAACTGAAGAAATACCCGCAAACCGTGATCGGCAAGCCTGCCGCAGGCTGAATACCACAGTTTGTTGAATTCAAGGAAGGTGTTCACGGGATTCTGGCGGCAACGCCGGACGCCGATACGATAGAGTTTCGCAAGCCAGACGCCTGCCGCCTTCAGCTCCGGTAAATCCCCCTCGAAGCGCATGTCGAACAACTGGCGATGCAATGCGGCATCGCCGGGCTGGGGCTCGAGTCCGAGATTGGTCCGGTGGATATGCCTTATCTTCGCCGCGGCGACCTGCTGCTCTTGCCTGAAGCGGGAACTGGTATTGGCGGGATGAAAGCGGTACCGGACCAGCACGCGGGGCAGGTTGGCGAGACGGCTGTAGCGCGCGAAACGGACCCATAATTCATAATCCTCGGCATAGGCAAATGCCGGATCGTATCTAAGCCGGTAGCGTTCCAACACGCTGCGCCGGAACATGACGGTATTGTGAGCCATCACGTTGTCGAAAATCAGCGCGTAACTGATGTCTTCATGAGTGGTTGGAGGGCGCACTACGATGCTTTCGGTATCCGTAAAGCGCTCGTAGTACCCCCCGCATAAACCGACGTCCGGGTGGGCATCCATGAATGCCAATTGCTCTTCCAGCCGATAAGGTGTCGCAATGTCGTCGGCGTCCATGCGGGCGATGTATTCGGATTGAACGAGCTCCAGTCCTTCATTCAACGTATTGATCAGCCCTCTGTTCGTAGGGTTGACCTTCACGGAAAGCCGAGGGTCCTTGATGGATCGAAGGATCTCCAAACTGGAATCCGTCGAACCATCATCGATCGCGAGCAGTGAGAAATTACGATAGGTCTGCGTCAGCACACTATCGACAGCCTCGCGCAGGTAACGTTCACCGTTATAGACGGGCAACAGAACGGTAACTTGCGGCTTGCATGCTGATGTCGTCACAGTGCGGATATAACAGCCGAATTAGTTGCTCGTGATAGGTGACTTTGACAGGCACCGATAAAGCAATTTTGTTGAGTATAGAGGGTTGCCAAAAAAACCATACGGCTTAATAATGTATATTATGAATATAATTATGCCAGAGGCCGCATTCCGCCCGCAGGCTGAATACCACAACTTGTTGAAGTTGAAAAGTGTGGAAAGCAAGGGCTGCCGACATCGAAACAAAGCGACCGGGAGCAGTCGGGATAGCCAGTCTCCGGCACGTCGTAATTTATCCAGGCTTTCCGGAAAATTCATCGACATCAGCTCCTGATGGATTTCCGTGTCGTCCGACTTTGGCAATAAGCCGAGTTGTGTCCTATGGAACTCGCTAACTCTTCTAGCTATTCGCCGTTGCTCGTCGGCGTGCCGGACGCTCACGCTATCGTTATGGCATCGATAGCGTACCAAGGTTATTGGAAGATTTGCCACTTTACAATGCGGCGTCATACGAACCCATAGATCATAGTCCTGGGCGGCTTTGAGGCTTTCATCGTATTTTAGGTCGAATCGATTTATCAAATCGGTCCTGAATACGACGGTGCTATGGCCAAAGGCGTTGTCAAAGAGAAGCTCATAGAGGATGTCGCCGTGATTCAAAGGTGGCCGCCGTACGGTTTCGTCCCCTCCCTCTGCTTCGAAGGCAGAATAATAACTTCCGCACAGCCCTATATCGGGATGCACCTCCATATACTGGATCTGAATCTCGAGCCGCTTGGGACAGGATATGTCGTCGCAGTCCATTCGTGCGATATATGGTGACTTGACTTGGGATATGGCAATGTTAAGGCTTCTTGCCAGTCCAAGGTTGTGAGGATTTCTGATGACCGTAATTCGATGGTCAGAAAATGATTCTATGATTTCCGCCGTTCTGTCGGTGGAGCCGTCGTCGATGATTAGCAGGGTGAGGTCAGTAAATGTCTGTGCAAGGATGCTGCCGACTGCTGACGAAAGATGTGCTTCGCCATTATAGACGGGCATGATAATAGTTACTGCTGCGGCCGGAGTCATTGAGCTCGTCTTTGCGTCGGTGTCAGGTCAATCGGTGGCAAACGTTCAGTCGGCGTCGTCGGAGCTGATAATTGAGTGGTCTTCCGGATATGCGAAATTGACGAAATCGACTTTAAAGCGATCGTAAATTAGTTTTGCTGTCCTTCGGTTGCAGTTTGCAAGACTATTGATCTCGCCTGAAGTCTGATTTAGATGGCGACGGCGAGGGACTGATTCCTGTGGTATGCCGAGATGCTGAAAGACGGCATTGAAATCGCTATCATAGTTCTCGAATCTGCCGATAAATCTGTAGGGAATCGCATCGTAGTGGATCTGACTGCTTTGAACCCTCCAGTGTGGATTCATTTCGTGGTCCGCTTGCGTTGCTATCAGCTGTATGAAATGTTCAAAATCTTCGGGAAGCGTTCCAAATGTCTTGTAGAATATCTCGGCAACGGGAGATTTTTTGACTACGAATTTGTTGAGGTAACAGGAGAGGAGTCTTGTGTAGGGGTTTCTCACAAAAGTGAAGAAGGTGTAGTTTAACGATTTGAGCCGGGTAAGGGTCTTGTCTGGGTAAAGCGGAGGGACTGCGTTCAGTGGGGAACTTGAGGAGTGAATTATTTTGTAATCAATGATGCCGCCATTGCTCTGGTGGCCGTTTTGCTCCATCTCGATGAGTGCCGATTTTAACGACGAACAGCCTGTTTTTGGGTTGTCGACGTAAACGTATCTGTATTTATGAGAGATGTTCAGCTTATACGAAAAATCATAAAGGCCATCTCTCGCCAGGATTTTTCTTGAGATCGGGCATAGCAGTTTAGTGGCTGCCAAGGATATCATCGACGAATTCATTGCGGCCATAAGAGATTCTGGTTGTATTCCATACGAGAACGCCTGTGTTTCTGGTGAGGTTGTCTTGAGGTGGTTGGGTGGCGGCCAGTGCGTTATATCCAGCTAAATCCGGCGTAGATGGCTCAATTGCCACGGATCGGCCGGAGCTATGTATTCGCGCGTTCCCATCGCCTCCTAATTGCGTAAAATATTTTCTTGGGTTTGGAGAGAAAGCTTGTGACTTCACCATCAGGGTATTTTAGGTCGGAAAGCAGGTCGCCCGCAATTTCATATGCTATTGGTTGGTCTGCCTTGGATAAATGGCTTTTCCACTTGTAAGCCTGGTTCATGGAAATATCGTCCAACAGATGCCTGTGATGTGCATTGATCCGATCTCCGACTTTTGCCGCGGCTTGGTGCCGGTATAAATTCAGCATCGGTGGTTCGTAATCGAGCCCTAAGAATGACATAAGCCGTCGAATCTCATGCTCTGGATCTGCGGCAAGGTCTTCAAATCTCAGCTCGATTCGCCGGTCATCTGGTAGCATGTTTAGCATTCGCCGTGCGATGGAAACGCTCTCTTTCCATTTTGTCATGGCGGTAACGAAGTCATTGGGGCCCTACCACTGTTTTATGATGGAGAGGCTGACGTCACGACCGTCTCTGATTAGATGGACGTATCTGGCGTCGGGGAAGATCTTGTTGAGAGCTTCAATGTGGTCGATATAACGGGGGGTCTTGTCTCCCCATATCGATTTGCCGTGAAACCTCGCATACGCGGAATACACTTCGTCTATCGCGGATTCGATGCTTGAGCATCTATCGAGGTCGAGTTCGTCAATTCGAGGGGTGTAGTCCCATTGTTTGACGTAGGGTTCGGAAAGTATGGCTCTTAAGAGATGTTCTCTTTGTTTTTGTTCGGAGAGCTCGCCGTATTCTGATCTATTCTTGTGGTAGTTGACGAAGAAATGCGACTCGTAGGGGATGGCGATTTTCGAGTGGGAATCCATTATCAAAGAGAGCAATGTTGTTCCCGATCGATTCATCCCGATGATAAATAATGGATGGTGTTTGGACGTTGGAGGCGTTCTTTTGTCCTGATGTGACATTGCGATAAGGCCGTCGTGTGAGGTGCGTATGCTATGTCTTTCTGCTGGCGTAGTTATGGATATATAATGCAGAATGTCAAAGAAATTAAAGAAGCTCGGTTGTCCGCTGCCTACATCGCGGATGTCAGGATGCGGCAAGAATTTGTAATTCCATGGGAGCGTAGCATCCTAGTTTGTCTCCTCTGCGCCGGCTGATATTTTGAATCAGGCGATCGTCCGTGCTCGCCGCAAATAGATCGACCGTGCAAATATTCTCGTACGAAAAAATTTCTTCCGCTGAGCCCCATAAATCGAGCTGAACGAAATAGGTGCCTGGTGTTAAATGGTGGTCGGCAATGCCAAGTCCGAAGTTATGTTGTCCAGATTCGATATCATCCAGATTTGTTTTGCATGTCAAAACCCGAGCCCCAATAGTATTGATGAAGCCGATGGTGAACACAGGCCGGGAGATGCGCCGTTCGGTGGCGAACCCAAGACGGAAATTTAACGGTTTGTTGAAGCCAGGGTCGGTTTCCTCTCGCAGCCAGCGGAAATGTACGTCAGAAAGCCAATCGACTCTCGGTTTCAACGGTCGAACGCTGTCTTCCGCGGCATCTACGCTTAAATACCTGGTGACGGCGTCGCCGGTGGCCGAATCGCAAACGATTTTGCCATGATCCAAAACCAGCGCCCGCTGCGTCAACTGCATGATTGAGTTCATATTATGGCTGACGAAGAGCAACGTTCGCCCTTGCTGGCCGATTTCGTGCATTTTCCCGATGGACTTTTTCTGGAATCGGGCGTCGCCGACGGCGAGGACTTCGTCAACGATCAAAATTTCGGGATCGATATGGGCCGCGACGGCAAAACCAAGGCGGACATACATGCCGGACGAGTAATGCTTGACCGGGGTATCGAGGAACTGTTGGACCTCGGCGAAGTCGACGATTTCGTCGAACTTTCTGCTGATTTCGGCCTTCGACATGCCCAGCATGGCGCCATTGAAGTAGATGTTTTCCCGCCCTGTCAATTCGGGGTGGAAACCGGTGCCCACCTCGAGCAGGCTGGCGATGCGTCCCCGGATTTTGATCCGTCCCGTGGAAGGTTCAAGCGTGCGGGAGAGGATTTTAAGGAGGGTCGATTTGCCTGCGCCGTTCCGGCCCAGGAGTCCGATTCTCTCGCCTGGGCGGATTTGAAAAGAAATGTCCTTCAGTGCCCAGAACTCTTCCGTCTGGTCGGTCTTATGCCGACGGAGGAGGGACCGGCCGAGGTGAGACAACGAGCCGGCCAGGGCGTCCCGTAGACTGTCGTTGGGGCGGTTGCGCTGATGGTGGAGGATGAAAGACTTGCCGACGGATTCGGCTTGAATGGCGTAAGACATGTTCAGAGCAATTCGGCGAAACGCTTTTCGATGCTGCGGAAATAGGCGATGCCGCTGGCCGTGGCGAGGGTGGCCATGCCCAGCGATATTGCAAGCTCCTGGAGGGGTGGCGTCGGCGAATTGGCAAAGACCGACCAGCGCAGTCCCTCGATGATCCCGGTGAAAGGGTTGAGCGCGTACCACACGCGCCAGCGCTCGGGAATGATCGCCGCGCTGTAGGCGATGGGCGATATATAGAGGCCCATCTGCAAGGCGAACGGCACGACCTGGCGGAAATCGCGGAAGCGTACACTCAATGCGGAAACCCAGACGGCGCAGCCGAAAGTCAGCAGCAGGGCCAGCAGAAGGATGAGCGGGAGGAAAAGCATGTTTAGGGTCACGGCGACCTGCTGCCAAGCCAGCAACACGGCCAGCATGGCCAGTCCGACGGCGAGTTCGACCAAGTTGACGATGACCCCGCTGATCGGAATGATGATGCGCGGAAAATAGACCTTGGTGATGATGTTCTCCTTGTTTGCAAGGCCAAGGCTGGCTTCGTTGACCGCACTCGCGAAAAACTGCCAGGGAATCATCCCAACCAATACCAGGGCGGCGTAGGGCGCTCCTTCGGAGGGAAGGCGGGCGAGCCGTCCGAAAATCAGTGTGAACACGATGATGGTGAACAAAGGCCGGACCAGCGCCCAGGCCAGACCGATCGCCGTCTGTTTGTACCTGACCAGGATGTCGCGCCAGGCCAGGAAGTAAAATAGTTCGCGGTACCGCCAAAGGTCGCGCCAGTAGTGGCGCTCGCTCTTGCCGGCTTCAATGACGATCTCGGGAAGTGACGACACAGGGGAAATGCGTTGTGGTTTGGGATCGAGCGGCCCGCGCCTGGCTCTTGGCACCGCCGCCATGGGGATAACGGGATGATCGACGCAAGCAGTTGTTCAGGCGGGCGAAACTAACAGTTTGCCATGGCGAAGTCAAAGTACACCCGTGTGCCGGCGTATGCCGCTCGTACCATCCAGCTCTGCGGTCGCAGCGGCTTCCTCAAAATCAGGATATTGCCTTCATGCTTTACCACCCCGTACCAAAAAGAATCGTTCGTCGTCCGAGACCTGCCGGCGCAGGCAGTGGGAGCGGCTCCGCCGCGGGTATCGCGGCGGAGCCGCTCCTACGGGCTAAGCCGCTGGACGCTCCGCCCCTGCTCGCCCGCCTCTACGAAAGCCGTTCGATTTTCGCGCCGGAAGACTTGGGGCGCTCGCTGAACGAACTCCCGCCGCCTTCGTTGCTGAAAGGCATGGATGCGGTGACGGCGGAGCTCGAGGCGGCGATCCGCGGGCAGAAGTCGATCATGATCGTGGCCGATTTCGATGCGGACGGTGCGACGAGCTGCGCGGTGGCGATGCGGGGCTTGCGGGCGCTGGGCGCCGAGCGGGTGTCCTTCATTGTACCCAACCGCTTCACTTGCGGTTACGGCCTCACGCCGGAGCTGGTCGAACTGATATTTCGGGGCAGCGCCAAGCCCCCAGATGTGCTTCTCACCGTGGATACCGGCATCGCCTGCCATGCCGGCGTTGCGGCGGCCAAGGCGCGGGGAATGAAGGTGCTGGTCACCGATCACCACTTGCCCGGGGAGTCATTGCCGGCGGCGGATGCGATCGTCAACCCCAATCTGCCCGGCGACGAATTTCCCGGGAAGGCGCTGGCAGGCGTCGGCGTCATTTTCTATGTGCTTTCGGGGCTGCGTAGCCGTCTGCGCGAGAGCGGCTGGTTCGATGGCGTTCGACAGCCGCCGAACTTGGCGGAATTGCTGGACCTGGTGGCACTGGGAACCGTCGCGGACGTGGTTCCCCTGGACCGGGTCAACCGCATTCTGGTGCATCAGGGATTGCAGCGGATTCGCGCAGGCCGGGCCTGCTCCGGCATTCGGGCGCTGCTGGAGGTGGCCGACAGGAATCGCGGCGGCGCCGCTCCCACAGCGGGCACGATCGGATTCACGCTGGGACCTCGGCTGAACGCGGCCGGCAGGCTCGACGACATGAGCCTGGGCATCGCCTGCCTGCTGGCGGGCGACATGACCGCCGCGAAGGAGCTTGCGGAGCTGCTGGATGAGATGAACCGCGAGAGGAAGACGATCGAGGCCCAGATGCAGGCCGAGGCCTGGGCGATGTTGCAGATCGCGGCAGAGCCGCTCCCACAGCCATCCGACCGTTGGAGCGGCTCTGCCGCGATCATGTTCGATCCCGCTTGGCATCAGGGGGTGATCGGCATTCTGGCGTCGCGGATCAAGGACCGGCTGCATCGGCCGGTGATCGCGTTCGCGCGGGGTGAGGATGGGTTGCTCAAGGGATCGGCGCGGTCGATCGCCGGGGTGCACGTGCGTGACGTCCTGTGCGCCGTCTCGGCCCGCCATCCCGGCATCATCGTCCGCTTCGGCGGCCACGCGATGGCGGCCGGCCTTACCCTGGAGGAGAGCCGTCTGGCGGCGTTCACGGAGGCGTTCGAGGCGGAAGTGGCGGGTTTGCTCGAAGGGGTGGACCTGGAGCATGCGGTGGTGACGGATGGGGAGCTGCCGCCGGACGACTTCCATCTGGACACGGCGCGCTGCCTGCGCGATGCCGGCCCCTGGGGCCAGGGGTTCCCGGAGCCCTTGTTCGACGGGGAGTTCGACGTGCTGGGCATGCGGATCGTCGGTGAGAAGCATCTCCGGCTGACGCTCAAGGTGCCGGGTGCGGCGCGCCAAGTGGAAGGGATTGCATTCTTCGTCGCCGATCCGCCGGAATGGCTGGGGTGCCGGCGGCTGCGCGCGGCCTACCGGCTGGACGTCAACGAGTTCCGGGGCGTTTCCAGCCTTCAGCTCGGCATCGAGTACATGGAGCCGGTGTCCTAGCCGTCATGCGGCGTGCTGCCAGTCGAATGTCATTGTTTGGTCACCCTCACCCTCACCCTGCCCAGGAACCTATCGGGATCGTAGGGCGGATAAGCGTAGCGCATCCGCCAAATTCGGCTCCACCGCTCTACGAGTCAGCTCGAGTCGGCGCGGAGGTGGATGCGCTTCGCTTATCCAACCTACCGGCAGGTTCCGGGGAACAATCAGGTGCGAATATCGCACTTGCTTACCCGTTAACATCGCCTGAACGGACTGCGATCGGGCAGACGTTGTCCACCGCCGGGATTCCAGCCCGCCCTGAGGCTCTGCCAAGTGAACCGCTGGGCCCACTCGACGGCGGAATCCACCGCGTATCCCAGGGCGAGGTACCCGGCCACGGAGGCGGCGAGGGTGCAGCCGGAGCCATGATAGCTGTGCGGCAGCCTGGGCCACCGGTAGTCCCGCTTCCCGGTCGATGAATACAGCCGGTTGACGACGTCGTCCGTGGGAGCATGGGTGCCGGTGATGAGGACATTCGGGCAGCCCAGGCGGCGGAGCCGCTCCGCATTTTCCGCTTCGGTCGCGCCGCCGCCGAGCCGGGAAGCTTCCGGCACGTTGGGCGTCACGAGGACTGCGCGCGGCAGGAGTTCGGTGCGCACCGCTTCGATCAGTTCTTCCGAGGCCAGATCGGTGCCTCCGCCGGCGGCGAGGACGGGATCGAGTACCACCGGGACTACGCCGCTGAGTTCGTCCAACAGGGTTGCCACGCAGCGGGCGATTCCCGCGCTGCCGAGCAGGCCGATTTTCACTGCGGCGACCGGCAGGTCGCGGATCAGGGCGCGCCCTTGCGCCAGAAAGGCGTCAGGGGACTGGGGCTGCACGGCGTGTACGTTCGAGGTGTCCTGCACCGTCAGCGCGGTGATCACCGTACAGGCCCGGCAGCCGGTTGCGCCGATCGCTTCGATGTCGGCCTGAATGCCCGCCCCGCCTGTCGGGTCATGGCCCGACAGGCTGAGGACGATGGATGGCAGCGGTCTGTGGGTTGTCATCAAAGTCTGAATGGGATCAAATGTCGCTCTGGTGCGACAGGCGCGGCGGGAGTCCCGGTCTGCCTGTCGGGGGGCGACGGCGTATGCCGGGATGTCCGGTTTTTGCATCCATGGTCTACCTTTCCTGGATTTGCTGTCTACTCTTAACCGTAACGAGGCACATCCGATAGCGATTTCGGAGTGCATGGCGATCGATCGGCTCTTCGGCTCGGGAGTGACAGCTCGAATGAAATGGTGTGCAACTAACAGCGTGGCTTCTTCGACCTCCGCTCCGGCACAGTTCGCGAAAATCGCCGAGAAGTTCTGCCGGCTGGTGGACGGATTCGCCCGTTACGAGCCACTGGACTGGCTCGCGCTCATCGCCCGCGAGCTGGTACCGCTGGAGGCGGCAGTGAAGGGATTGACCGGCAGGGCGGGCGTCGGCGAATACTCCATGCTGGCGGACATAGAGCGGCGGCACCACATGTACGTGGAACTCAAGACGTTTCTCGGCAACATGGACGACTACTGGACCGAGGCCGATCTCGAAGTCGGGGACGGTGTCATGACGGGCAGCCTGTCGGACAATGTCACGGAAATCTATTTCGCATTGAAGCGGGGGCTGGCCCACTGGAACAAAGGGCCGGGCGACGCCGGCGCCGCGGTGGGCGAATGGCTCTCCGGTTTCGAGGCCAACTGGGGCTACCATCTGGCCAACCTGCGGTCCCAGCTCAAGCACAAAGCCACCCTGCACTGACTCTTCTTAGGGCGCCGGGATCGGCCCGCTTCGCCTTCTTGCGGTAAAATCCTCCGATATCGTAACTGGCGGACATATTGGAGGGCGCGGGGTGCTGGATATCATCAAGGGCGGCGGGCTGCTGATCTGGCCGATTCTGATTTGCTCCGTCGTCGCTCTGGCCATCATCCTCGAGCGCCTGTGGGCTCTGCGCACCAGCCGCATCCTGCCGGCCGAATTGGCATCGACGGTCTGGACACTGTGGCGGAACAATCAGCTCGATGCCGGCAGCATCCGCCAGCTCGCGCTGAATTCGCCGCTGGGTACGGTATTGGCGGCGGGGCTGGCCAACCACAAGCACGGACGCGAGGTGATGCAGGGCTGCATCGAGCAGGCCGGGCGTCAGGTCGTCCACGCCATGGAGCGCTACCTCAACACCCTGGGCACCATCGCCTCGATTTCTCCTTATCTCGGTCTCCTCGGCAGCGTGCTGGGCATGATGAAGGTGTTTGCCGGCTTTTCGGCGGCGCACGGCGCCGGAAACCCGGCCGTGCTGGCGGGCGGCCTGTCCGAGATCCTCATCACCACCGCCGCGGGGCTGGCCGTGGCCATTCCCAGCCTGATGTTCTACCGCTATTTCCAGGGGCGGGTGAACGAGCTGTCCATGCGTCTGGAAGAGGAAGCCGTCCGCCTGATCGCGGTCCTGCACGGCGAGCGCGAAGAGTGAGTTCGCCATGAATTTCCGCCCGCAGAACCGGGACGAGCCGGAATTGAACCTGATTCCGATGATCGACGTACTGATCGTCCTGATGATCTTCCTGGTGCTCACCACTACCTTCAGCCGGGAAACCGGGCTCGAACTGCAGTTGCCCAAGGCGCAAAGCTCGATTCCAGAAGAGGCTCCCAAGGGAGTGGATGTCGCTGTCGATGCCGAGGGGCGGTTTTCTGTGAACGGCACGCCCCTCCCGCCCGACAGCAATGTCGAAACCTTGAAGGAGGCGATGAAGGCCGCGGCCGGCGGACAGCAAGACCCGCTGGTGGTCGTCCGCGCCGACAGGACGACGCAGCACCAGCACGTCATCACGGTTCTGGATGCCGCCGGCCAACTGGGCTTCGGCCATATCGGCTTCGCCGCCGAGGCCGTGTCCGAGAGCAAGCCTTGAGCCGGTCCAAGCGGGGGATCGCCGCCTGGCTGGAGCGACAGTGGTATGCCGAGGTGCAGCCGCCTTGGGGCTTGCGCGCGCTGAGCCGCGGGTTCGGCGCCGCCGTCGCGCTCCGTCGCGGGTATTACCGTTCGAATGCACAATCCGCTGTCGGCGTGCCCGTCATCGTCGTCGGCAATCTCAGCGTAGGCGGCACCGGCAAGACGCCGCTGGTGATCGCCCTGGTGGCACTGCTGCGGGAGCACGGATGGTCGCCCGGCGTGATCAGCCGCGGCTATGGCAGCTCCGCCCGGATGCCGCGTGAAGTGCACTGCGACAGCGATCCTGCCGAGGTCGGCGACGAGCCCTTGCTGATCCGGCAGCGCGCCGGTTGTCCGGTGTTCGTTTCGCCGAAGCGCCAGGAGGCCGCCCGTGCCGTGATCGAAGCCGGCGCGGACGTCGTCGTTTCCGACGACGGCCTACAGCACTACGCGCTGCCGCGGGACGTCGAGATCGCCGTAGTCGACGGCGTACGCCGGTATGGCAACGGCAGGCTGCTGCCGGCGGGGCCGTTGCGGGAGCCGGTCGAGCGGCTGGCAAGCGTGGATTTCGTGGTCTGCAACGGCGGCGAGCCGGCGCCCGGTGAATCCTCCATGACGCTGGAAGGCGCGACGGCGGTGCGTCTCGCGGACGGCGAACGGCGTCCCTTGGCCGCCTTCGCGGGACAGAAGACCGTCGCCATGGCGGGTATAGGCAATCCGGAGCGTTTTTTTTCCCACTTGGCCGCCGCGGGCCTGAACTTCGAGCCCGTGGCATTGCCTGACCATCATGCCTACTCCCCCGACGATTTCCGGTCCGTTCCGGAAGACACGCCGGTCCTGATGACCGAGAAGGACGCCGTGAAGTGCCGCCGGCTGGACGATCCCCGAATCTGGTACATTCCCGTCTCCGCCCGGCTCGATCCGGCCTTCGCGCCCCGATTACTGAACATCCTTGAGAGGATTCGACATGGACAAACAACTGCTTGAAATCCTGGTCTGCCCAGTGTGCAAGGGCGAGCTGATCTACCTCCGCGAGCAGCAGGAACTGGTCTGCCTGGCGGACAAGCTGGCCTATCCCATCCGCGACGACATTCCGGTGATGCTGGAGAGCGAGGCGAGGAAGCTCAGCCTCGACGAATACGACGCGCTCCACAAGCGGCGGACGGCGCCGGCGGCCTGATGCCGGCGGATTTCACCATCGTCATCCCGGCGCGCTACGGTTCGACCCGGCTGCCCGGCAAGCCTCTGCTCGAAATCGGCGGCAAGCCGATGATCGCGCACGTTTGCGAGCGGGCCCTCGAAGCCGGCGCGGCGGAGGTCGTGGTGGCGACCGACGACACGCGCATCGCCGAGGCGGTTGACGGCCTGCCGGTTACCGCGATGCTGACCCGCCCCGAGCATGCCAGCGGCACCGAGCGGCTGGCCGAGGTGGCAGAGCGCCGGGCCTGGGGCGACGACACCATCGTGGTCAACCTGCAGGGCGACGAGCCCTTCATGGACGCCGCCCTGCTGCGCGCCCTGGCCGCGGCGCTGGGGCGGCGCGCGGACTGCCCGGTAGCGACCCTGGCCGCGCCGATCCACCGGCCCGAAGAAATCTTCGATCCCAACGTGGTCAAGGTGGTCACCGACGGGGAGAGCCGGGCGCTGTATTTCAGCCGGGCCGCCGTGCCCTGGGACCGCGAATCCTTCGCCGAAGGGAGGGCGGCGCCGATGCCGGGGCAGGGCATGCCTTATCGCCGCCATATCGGGGTCTACGCCTACACCGCGGCCTATCTGCGCCGCTACGTCGATCTGGCGCCATCGCCGCTGGAGCACATCGAGCGGCTCGAGCAGTTGCGCATCCTCTGGCACGGCGACCGCATCCTGGTGGTGCCGGTGGAGGGCGCGCCCGCACCGGGCGTAGACACCGCCGCCGATCTCGAGCGGGCCGAGCGCCATCTGGCCGGCCGGACGCCGTAGCCGCGATGGACGCGTCGGCAGGTTTCTGGGGCTTGTTCTTCAGCGCCTTCGTCTCGGCCACCCTCGCGCCGGGAGGATCAGAAGCGGTGCTGGCATATCTGGTGCACACGGGCTATGCGCTGCCGACCGACCTCGTGGCGGTGGCCAGCGTAGGCAATACCCTGGGGGCGATGACGACCTGGGCGATGGGCTGGCTATGGGCGCGCCGCCGCCCGCTGGAGGTCGAGGCGATCGAGAATCCGCGCCAGCGCCGCGCGGTCGCATCGCTCAAGCGCTGGGGCAGCGGCCTGCTGCTGATTTCCTGGATACCGGTGCTCGGCGACGGTTTTTGCTTCGCCGCCGGCTGGCTGCGGCTGTCGCTGGTCCTGTCCGTGGTCTACATCGCCATCGGCAAGGCCATGCGCTATGCCGTGGTGGCGTGGCTGGCGGGCTGAGTTACCGCCGGTATGGCGGCGAGTAGGGACGGCTGCTCGAGACCTTGAGCGGCCGCGACAGCGACAGAATCTCGTCGGCGATCGTCGCGTAGAGTTCCCGCGTCCATTCCGGCTGTCCGGCGGCGGTCTGCTCCAGAGGCCAGGCCCTGGGATCGTGCGGCGCGATCACCACCTTCATGTTTTCCTTGCCGACGTGCGCCGCCAGAACGAACAGTTCCTCGATGGCCTCGTCGCCCATGGCCAGGCATCCCGCCGACACCGCCCGGCCATGGATGAAGATGTCAGAACCCGGATTGGTGCGGCCTTCGAGCTCGGCGTAATACAGGTCGAAGTCGTTCGGGTAGTCGAGTTTCATCGACAGGTGATAATTGCTGTTCGGATTCAGCCCCACGATCCGGTAGACGCCCTCCGGCACCTGCTTGTCGCCCTGGCGCAGCTTAGGCCCCGCCGAGCCGCTGGCGGCCCGGATGTCGTAATGGCGGATCAAACGGTATTCGCGGTCGTCGCGCGCCCACAGTTCGAGCTTCTTTTCCTGCTTCAGGCCGACCAGCACCACTTCGCGCGGTGGATAGGCCACGCCGGCCTGTTCGAAATAGGGCTTCAGCTTCTGGACCGAATAAGGGCCGAAATCGTGCAGTACGTCCGATACCGTGCGCTGGTCGGTGCCGCTGAAGAGAGGTGGCATGTAGGCGGGACGACGGAATGCGGGTTTCGGAAGATAGGTGCGCTCGGGCGCCGCGGCCGCGAGGCTCTGCTGTCGTGCCTGTTTGTTCGAGCCGGCACAGGCCGTCAGCAGCAGGGCGACCACGGGAAGCAGATAAGCGGCTTTCGGTAGCATGATCGTTACCTTCGATGGTGAATTCCGTTGCAAGATTATGCCGGCAGCGGCGGAGCATGGCCAGAGGTGCTGGTTTTCCTTAAAAAAGGGTCACCAGCTGGAATATCATTGAGGTGGCGGATGGGTAGCTTCCGTATGCACCATTGGGGATCCCCGGGTTGGGTACATAGGAAAACGTGGGCTGGAAAAAAACGTCGCCTATGACGTGGGCTTGGTAATAGAACTGGGTCAGGATTTCCGTTGAATGCGACCGAGGCGGGTTATTCAGCCAGGAAACGCCGATGCCCAGGCCTAGAGAGTCTTTATTACGGCCAGGAATCAGGCCGAAACCGGATACCCCGCCACCCACGAATTCGTTGACAATCATGGTATGTGAATTGTTGATGCCGTATTGAAGATACCCTACAAGCACGCCCTTGCCGTGGGTGGTCTCAAGGTTCCACAGGCGGCTGGATGCCGTTGTGTAAATGCCTTGCGCGCCACTTTCCAGGTCGTCGCCCGTACCCAAGGTTCCGCTCTGCCCCCAGCCGCCGACCGCTACCTTGCCAGGGTAGTCTCCAACCCACGAAAACCCGGCTTCGCCGATATTTAAATAATAACTGTTAAAGGTGGGCCAGGCGTGAGTCCCCGTCTGCCGGCCCCTGGCCAAGGATCCATCGTAGACGCCATAGGAGGCATAGACGGACTGGGTTGGCGCGGCCGTAACGGTCAGGCCCCAGGCCGAGTTGTAGTACCCCGGCATGACGCCGAGGATGGACGGATTCACATAAATGGGGGTAAATAAAAGGCCGGTCACGGCGGCGACATAGGGCTTTTCGTCGGGTACCGGCAAGCGGCGGCTGACATTATTGAAATCGAAAGTCGGAATGCTCTTGCCCACACGCACGATCAGCTTGTCATCCAGCAAAGACTGACGCCACCAAAACTGATAAAGCTCGCTTCGATTCAGCGGTTCCGTTTCGGTCAAACCGTTGTAGCCGGTCAGAACCCCGGCCCGTCCGTTGCTGTCCTGACCATTGAATTGCAGGAAGGTCGCGGCGAATGAGGCGCCGGGAATGCCGCCCAGGCGGGTCAGGTCGAGCTGCAGATCGACGATGCCCATGCTGTTGAACGATGCGCTGCCCGCCAGCCGGCCCGACATCTGAATGTCGGCGTTGCCTATCCACAGCCCCCCCAGACGCACACCCGTATCTTCCGTCAGGCCCAGCGTCCGGCCCAGCCAGCCGGTGCCGGTCAATACGTTGACGGCGCCGGGGTTGCCCGCGATACCAGCCTGCTTGCTGCTATAGCCGCTTTCGTTGAGAGGCGTTGCCGGTTTATTTGATGCGGCCGCTGCCTTTTCCGGATATTTTGATTTTTCCTCGGAAGCAGGATTAGTGGCGGGTTTGTCACCCGACTGCAAATGGGGTGCCGGTGGTGCTGGAGCTGGAGCTTGCTGCTCGGCATTCGCCTGCATGTCGGACAGACCGAAGGCGAGTAAAACAGCAATTGCAGACCACGAATGCTGTTGTTTATTGTTGTTTTGACCGCCCATAATCGATGTCATAGTAATTCGGTCAGGAATTTCCTTTGCGGAAACCTTATATCGATGACTCCGGAATTCCGCGCAATGAGCCGAATCGCGCCCATTGCGCGGGTTCGCTGCCTAGCCCGACACCACTCGCCGCGCCGCTTTGTTGCACTGAGCGATCACATTGGGCAGGTCCAGAGTCGTGACATGGCCTTGTTTGACAATGTAACGGCCGTTGATCACCGTGTAGTCGGCGGTTACCGGTGCGCAGAAGACGATCGAAGCCACGGGATCGATCATGCTGCCTCCGGCGAAGTCTACGCGATTGAGATTTACGGCGAAGAAGTCGGCGCATTTGCCCGGTTCGAGAGAACCGATATCGTTCCGTCCCAATACGGCCGCGCCGCCCAGGGTTGCGATCTCCAGCGCTTCCCGCGCGCTCAGCCATTGCTTCTTGTCGGTCGGAGGGCCGCCGGGCGTGTTCGCCAGGTTGAGCCGCGCCAACAGCATCGCCTGACGAGCCTCGGCCAGCAAATGCGATCCGTCGTTGCTGGACGATCCGTCGACGCCGAGGCCTACGTTGACACCCGCTTGACGGTATTTCCACACCGGGGCGATGCCCGAGGCGAGCCGCATGTTCGAACAGGGGCAATGGGCGACGCCGCAACCCGTCTTGGCAAACATCGAAATTTCGGCGTCGTTGATGTGTACCGAGTGCGCAAACCAGACGTCTTTGCCGACCCAACCGAATTTTTCCATCAGGCCAGCGGGGCGCACGCCGTATTTATCGAGCGTGAATTTCTCCTCGTTGGGCGATTCGGCGAGATGGGTATGCAGGCTCACTTTATATGTGCGCGCCATCTTGGCAGATTCGACCATGAGGTCGTCGGTCACCGAGAACGGTGAGCACGGTGCCAGCACGATACGGGTCATCGCCCCTGGCTTGTCGTCATGGTAGGTCTCGATGACCCGCTGAGAGTCTTTCAGAATTGCGCTTTCTTCTTCGACGCAACTATCCGGCGGCAGGCCGCCTTTGGACGCGCCAAGCGACATGCTGCCGCGCGAGGCGTGGAAGCGCATGCCGAAGTCGGCGGCGGTGTGGATGGCGTCGTCGATCTTGCACCCGTTCGGAAAAACATATTGATGATCGAAAGCGGTCGTGCAGCCGGACAGGGCGAGTTCCGCCAGGCCGACCTGAATTGCCAGCTTGACGTCATCGGGCTGCATGCGCGCCCACATGGGATAGAGCACCTTGAGCCAGTTCCACACATTGCCGTCCTGTGCGGCCGGGACGACCCGAGTCAGATGCTGATACAGGTGATGATGGGTATTGACCAGCCCCGGAAGAAGGATGTGATCCTTGAGGTCCAGTACTTCCTCGGCGGTTTTCGGCAGACTGCTGGTCGGACCGACCTGCTTGATGATGCCATCCTCGATGTACAGGCCGCCGTCTGCAATCTCCCGGCGGCCGCTGTCCATCGTAACCATAACGGTCGCGTTTTTTACGAGCATCGTTTTCGGAGCTTTACGGTCCGAACCGGCGGCTTTTTTGGATTTTGGCGCGCCCAGGGTGCCTTCGCTCTCGACACTGAGCGCCAGTCCTGCCGCGACGGCGGAACCGGCGGTCAAGAATTCCCGCCGGGTAAACCCTTGGTGGCCTGGGTCGCCGGCAAACTTTCCCTCATCGTTAAGCTCAAACTTTTTCATCGACATCTCCCTTCTTCTTTTGTGTGCGATCGAACAGAAGGTTCCCGGATGCGTTGATAAAGCCCGAACAGCCTTTTCGACTCCGGGCGAGTAGTATGCCGGAAAAATATTTAGGTTCAGACCGGAAGTTCGCCGGTCCGAGTTTGGATTGGCAAAGGTTCGGTTCTCTCGCCGGTATTGATTCCCACCGGGGCAGGGGCGGGATGTTCCCCCCGCGAAATCCGCTACAGGCTGGTCGTGGCTGAAAAAGTGCGCGTACCTGTCTTCGGCGATCGCCGCTGTCGCCGAGTTCCAACACCGTGGCCAGCCCGCGTCGCCAGGTCCGGCGCTCCCTACCGTCCACGCCCCGCCCGATTCTTGGCGAAACCGGCCAGCACAACCCAGCCGGCCCCGCTCTTCTCGACGGTCCCATTCGCCGCAAGGGGCGGATTTTCGAAGTTCGCGGTCTCGTCTTTGCGTGGGATGCCATCGCCCATAGGCTTCTTTGATTGGGGGGCAATCGGGGCTGTTTCCGGGCATACGACTTGCCTGGATCAGGCGTAAACTTTCGTCGCATATCTTTCCAGGGACTTATCCGCCATGGCCAGTTTTTCCACGAGACATCCTTTGGTTCGCTTCTTATCTCTGGCGGCGTTGCTCGCCACCTCCCTTGCCTGGGCAGACGACCGCGACAAGGCCAACGACCTCCTGCGCGACGCCACCATCACCTTCAACGAATTCGTGGCCGACCCCAACATGGGCTGGTTCCGCGACAACGTAAAGGACGCCAGGGCCCTGGTGATCGCGCCTCAGGTGCTGAAACTGGGTTTCATTTTCGGCGGCTCCGGCGGCAACGCCGTGGTGCTGGTCAAGGACAAGCAGACCGGCGAATGGGGATACCCGGCGTTCTATACGGCCGGTGCCGTGACCGCGGGTCTGCAGATCGGCGGCGAGCTGACCGACGTCATCATGATGGTGATGACGGAAGGCGGCATGAATGCGTTGCTCAGCTCCAAGTTCCAGCTCGGGGCGGACGCCAGCATCGCCGCGGGGCCGGTGGGCACGGGCAGCCAGGTCGCGACCGTGGACATCCTCCAGTTCAGCCGGGCCAAGGGGATTTACGGCGGGCTGACGCTGGAAGGGGCGGTGATCACCCCACGGGAGGACCTCAATTCCGCCTTTTACGGCCGGATCGTGGACCCGGTGGACATACTCATCCGCCACAGCGTGACCAATCCCCTGGCGGACCGCCTGAGAGCGGCGGTCGCCAAGGCGACGCTTTCCAGACCCGTCCTCCATTGAACCCGCCAGGAGCCTCACGTCATGACGAATCCCTTGTTCCAGCCGTTCCGACTCGGTCCGCACGCCTTGAAAAACCGCATGGTGATGGCGCCGCTCACCCGCTCGCGTGCCGGGCAGCCCGGCAACGTACCCACGGTGCTGAATGCCGAATACTACCGGCAACGTGCCGGCGCCGGGCTGATCATCTCCGAAGCCACCCAGGTTTCCCGCCAGGGCCAGGGTTATGCCTGGACGCCGGGCATCCATTCCGCCGAACAGGTGGAAGGCTGGCGGCTTGTCGCCGATGCCGTCCATGGCGCTGGCGGCCTGATGTTCATGCAGCTCTGGCATGTCGGCCGCGTCTCCCATCCGGCCTTGCAGCCGGGCGGCGCGCTGCCGGTGGCGCCGTCCGCGATCGCGCCGACCGGCATGGCCTTCATTGCCAACGCCGAAGGCCAGGGCGAGCTGGTGCCTTTCGTCACCCCGCGCGCTTTGGAACTCGACGAGATGCCCGGCATCGTCGGACAGTATTGCGACGGCGCCCGCAATGCCATGGCCGCCGGCATGGACGGCGTCGAAGTCCACGCCGCCAACGGCTACCTGCTCGATCAATTCCTGAATTCCAGCTCGAACCGGCGGGAGGACGCCTATGGCGGCTCCCCGGAAAACCGGGCGCGCCTCCTGACGGACGTGGTGGAATCGGTATGCAACGTCTGGGGTTCGGACCGGGTCGGCGTGCGGCTGTCGCCGCTGGGCACGTTCAACGACATGGGCGATGCCGATCCGGAAGCGACGTTCGGCTACGTCGCCGAACGCCTGAACGATTTCGGACTCGCCTATCTGCACGTGGTGGAGCCTGCCATGGCCGGAAACATACCCGCCGCAACGCCGGACCCGCGAGGCGAGGCCATCATGGCGACGATCCGGAAGGTCTTCCGCGGGCCGCTGATCGTCTGCGGCGGCTACGACCAGGCCAAGGCCGTCGCCTGTCTCGAGGCCGGCCGGGCCGACCTCGTCGCCTTCGGGCGACTCTTCATCGCCAACCCCGACCTGCCCGAGCGCTTCAGGCGGGGCGCTCCTGTGAACGGCTGGAACGAGGCCACCTTCTACGGTGGCGGCGCGGAAGGCTACACCGATTACCCGGCGTTGGCGGAAGCCTGACGGCTGCCGCCGGGATCGATCAAATGCCCGAGGCGGCGCGTTCCCGCCTTCTTCCCAGTTCGCCCGCACAGGTGTGGGCAACGGGGGGCTGGGCCACGATGCGCGCCAGCTGCTCATGGTTCATCCCAACAGAGCCAAGGAGTAGGAGCGGCTCCGCCGCGAAAGCTATGTCGGTTCATCCCCACGGGCGTGGGGAACGGGCAATGTCAGAGCCCGTGCCAACCTCGCACGCAAGAAGCCATGCCGTTCCAGCAGTACTGCGTCGACTGCTGCCACATCCAGACAATGGTAAGGCAGCAAATGATACGGAGCGTCCGGCTCGCCCTCTTTGCGCGCCTTGCCCCAGTAACGGAAATAAGCGTGTTCGTTCCGGTCCGCCATGGTCTGCTCCTCGGGCTGTTTCTTGAATATGCCGAACGATCCCTGTTCAGGATTATCACGTTACCAGCGCCAGTGGCACGTCTGTCCAATGCTATGCGCGCCACTGCCTCACCAGATTAGTCTGTGGTTTGAGGAATCGGAAAATTTTCGTCGCGGCAACTACCGCGACCCGATTGGCGGTGAGGCGGCTTTCGGGGCGTGCCATGCGGTCGGGTTGTCGCCGCAGGGAAGACCGGTCGTGAACGATTTCAGCGACCGGGTGGTGAATGCGCCGTTACCGGATGCCGGCTCGGTGGCGGGAGGTCGGGCGGATCGTCCAGCCTTGAATGCGTTACGGTCCCCGCTGCAGCGGAGAGATGCGTCAAGAGCGCAGGCTTAACACGATGCCGGCGATCGGGAGCCCCATGATCGCGGCGGAAACTTCCCAAGGGGCGTCATAAAAAGCGGCGACCAGGGCGCCGCCGATGGCGAGTATGGAGACGGCGATCCCCGCCATCTGGCCGAACTGGCCCATGCGGTAATATTCGGTCAATTTTCTCTGTTCCAGGTCCTGGGCAGCCTGGCGCAGGGCGATTTCCGCTTCGCGGGTCTTGTGTTCCAGTTCCCTGCGGTGCCTGAGGTCCTCTTCCGCCATGCGGACGATGCGTTCGGCCGCACCGGGAAGAATACGTTCGTAATGCTCCAGCATTTGCGGCGGCGGAACGGGGTGGTCTTCGGGAGGGATCGGATTCGCGGTGCTCAACACAACAGGGCCTCTTGGTAATCTCAAAACTGACGGCGCTTGGAGGTTCGGGTTACCGATCGGCAGTGTGGAACGGGTGTGGGACTGCGATGGTGGAAACATCCGGCGTCGTGAATCCGGCAGGACTGGGGGCGACGGCTAGTCACGCCAGCGCGGATAAGGCTGAATCGCGTGGTATTGTTGTTTGTCTGAAAGGTGGCAGGTCTGGTCAGTCCGGCCTAGACCCTGCAGGAACTCCGCCGAGTGCGAGGGATGATATCGCCGGAACTTGAAGATGGCGGCCGGACTTGCCAGACCGCGCACAAAGCCTTTCCAGAAAACCCGCATCGTGACCATTCATCTATCCCGTTTCTGCGCCGGTTTCCAGCCAATTGTTTAACCGGCATCGATTTATGGCGTTATCATCGCTTGAGCGGCATTGCCAGATCAACAGCCTGCCGCAAGACGCCTGCGTTATCGGTCGAGCAGATAACCGGAGACCGTGGCGTCGACGGAAACCGTCCCGCCGTCGTCCATGCCGCGGCTGACTGAAAATCGCATCGGAAGTCCGTCGGGATCGGCGTATACCCGCATCGGTTGGGCCGCCGCATAGACATCGATCCCGGCCCCGCTGTACTGCGGGGACAAGACCAGATAATGCCAGGCGGTCTCTTCCCGCCGGACGGTCGTCCGCAAGGACGCGAAATATCTCTGCCCGGAAGGCCCCTGCATCAACGCGGAGACATGCTCGATGACCAGCCGGTGCCGCGCTGGTACGGCAATCTCCGCATAGCCTTCCTTTTCCTCGTTGCCGATCGTGAACCGTACGGTTTGTTGAAACGGCTGACTGTCCTCGCGCCGCTCGAAGGTTCGAGGCAACGGCAGCGGCAGCGGGAGCCGGTCGGTGACGGCGGGGACGGCGGGGACGAGCGAGGGCGCGGGCGACGACTCGGGTTGTTGGGCGGGGGCAGCCGAAGTTCCGGCAACAACGCCCAGAACGATGGCGATGGCGTGTAAACGCTTCGTAGTTTGAGCATTGGAGTTCAACGGGGATCTCGCATTCGGTCGGGGTTAAGGTGGAGGCAGGACTTCTCAAGTCAGGCTGCATCATAGGGAAAATTGCGAGGCATCTCGACACACTCGCATCAGTGCGGCTGTGCTTCCGCCTGTCCGGTCCCTCGGAAAGGCGTGTCACCGATGGCGTTGGTTGATCGAGGTATCGTCGGTTTCATCCCCACGGGCGTGGGGAGCGGTTCATGGCGATGGGCTTGAGGAGCAGGGCGCTCGTGCGGGGTTCCGGTAGAACAGGTTGTAGGCTTCGAACGGGATCATCCGGCCGTCGGGCTGGACGATGTGCACGCAGGATTTCTTCAGGGCGCGCAGGTCCAGGTTGGCGGCATCCATGAACTGGACGACGAGCACGCGGAAGACGTTGCGGTAGTCCAGCGCCGCCGGCGCTTCGATGAGCGGCAGGCAGCACAGCAGTTCGGACAGGCAGCGGGCCCGCTGTTCCGGGCCGTGGGCGGTGGAGAACAGTTGCACCAGGGTGTCCCTGAGCCGCGGATCGCGCTCGAAGGCGATGGTGTTGGCAGCGCCGCCGACCAGGAGTTCCCGGTCCAGGTAGCGGGTGAGCGGCAGGGTTTGGCCGTCCAGCTTGAGGGCGTAGGCCATCGCCAAAGTGTCCGGATTGCAGGGGACGGGGACCACGTCTTCCAATGCGAACAGCCCCGATTGCTCGGCGATGGCCCGGCGGATTTCGCTCACCGTGAGGCGGTGGCGGGCGGCGTCGAAGCCCTCGTTGCGCCCGGCGTCTTCGATCGGTTGGAAGGTGATGCCGCGCACGCAGGGCTGGGCCAGGGCGTGGCGGATCAGTGCGCCGATCTCGCCGTCGTTCAGGCCCTTGCGCAAGGTGGCGACCAGGCTGGTGGAGACGCCAGCGGCGTTCAGCTGCTCGAGCGCCTGCTGGTGAATCCGCGCCAGATCGGCGCCGCGCAACTGGCGCAGCACCGCGTCGTCCAGGGAGTCGAACTGGAGGTAGACCTCCAGTCCCGGGCCGAACTCTGCCAGCCGCCGGGCGAAATCCGGATCGCGCGCCAGGGCGATGCCGTTGGTGTTGACCATCAGATGGCGGATCGGGCGCTGGCGCGCCGCCGCGAGGATGTCGAAGAACTGCGGATGCAAAGTCGGCTCGCCGCCGGAAATCTGCACCACGTCCGGCTCGCCCTCGGCCTCCACTATCGTATCGAGCATGCGGCCGATTTCGTCCAGGCTGCGGTAGCCGGGGGTGTCCGGGCCCGAGCCGGCATAGCAGACCGGGCAGCGCAGATTGCAGTGCTCGGTGACCTCCAGCACGGTGACGCAGGAATGCTGCATGTGGTCCGGGCACAGCCCGCAGTCCCAGGGGCAGCCGCGCGCCATCGGCGTGGCGAAGCGCCGCGTCAGCTCCGGCGGCTTGATCCATTGCTCGCGGCACAGGCGGTAGTAGTCGGCATCATCCGCCATCAAGGTTCGCTCGAAGCCGTGCTCCGGGCACCACTTTTCCATGAACACCCGCCCGTCCTTGATGAGGATTTTCGCCTCCACCCGCGTGAGGCAGGCCGAGCAGACCGAGGCCGTGGTGTCGTAGAACAGATACGGGCGGGTTTTGCGGCTCATGCCAGGCGCCTCCATTGGCGCAGCGCCAGGGGCGCGTAGACCGCGAGCGCCAGCAGGCAGACCCACTGGATGCCCGAGAGCCCCAGCGGATAGGGGTAGGGCACGGGCTTCAAACGGTCGACACCCAGCCGCCACAGCAGGTAGGCGCTCAGCATCAGCTTGAACAGCAGGCCCGGCTCGGCGGCGCAGCGGCCTTGCTGCCCGCGTAATGCGGCCCAGAGCAGGGCGGCGAACAGGATTTCGTAGAGCTGGGTCGGATGGCGGGCGATGCCGTCGCCGAAGTCGATGCCCCAGGGGAGCTGGGTAGGGAGGCCGTAGGTGTCATCGTAAAGGCCCGCCAGAAAACAGCCGACCCGGCCGATCATGAGCCCCAGCAGGATCGGAAACACGAAGAAATCGCCGGTGGACTGCCGCATGCCGGCCAGCGTCTTGGCGGTTTCCACTCCGACCAGCCCGCCCAGGAGGCCGCCGACTATGGACTGGCCGCCGTAAAAAAAGCCGGCAATGCCGCCGTGCGCCGCCCAAAGCTGGGGCATGTCCAGCCAGAACACCGCCTTGTTGCCGATCGCCGCACCCAGCAGGCAGCCCACGAGGACTGCGTAACCGGGGTTGGACAGGGCGGAGGCCAGGCCGGATTTGCTGCGGAGGAAAAAGTAATAGCGTGCGCCGAGCGCCATGCCCAGCGCCTCCAGAGTGGCGTGGATGCCGTGCGCCAGGGCGGCGTCCCGGATCATGGGGCTCTGTCGGGGGGCGGACTTAAGGAGCGTTTGAGCTTCCAGGCAAACCAGCCGAACAGTGCCATCAGCGCGAAGCCCGCCAAGGCCAGCGGAAGAACTTCCCAAGACAGGCTGTCGCCGTTCGGATAGCCGACCGCTGCCAGCCCGAGAACGCCGCAGGCGCCCCAGCCGAATGCGATCGCCGCACAAAACAGCAGGAGCAGGATTTTGACCAACTTGACGAGGAGATTCATGGGGAGATGCGGCGGGCCGGTTTCGGGGTGGACGTCTTGCGAGCCTTCTGCAATAGGGCCGGGATAGATCTTCCGGCTGTGCCGGATCTCTCCGGCTAATCGTCAAAAATACATCACGGAGATCGGCGCATGCGCATTGACGCCGCCATCGGCGCCGAGCCGGAGCAATGATAAGCCGCGGCTTCGCCTGGCCGCACCTTATTTCTTTGCGAGCGGTAGGCACCGTACCGTCCGGCGGAAATGGAAATTTTCCTGGGAGTGCACGATGGTCGTCATGGGCAGTTGCGGTGCGTTGTCTTACCGGCAAGTTCGGAGGATCATAAGGTTTGATATGTTGGCGGAAGCACGAAACAGTACCGGAGTTGATGAAAACTTGACGTACGTCAAGGCGGGGTGGGGCCGCGATCCCGTACGATGTGTCCCAAGGTTGTCACGGAAGTGGCGAACTGATGTTACAGCCGATGTTTTCCTCAAGTTTTATCCTCTGGGATGGTGTTTCCGGGCTCGTCTTCGGGCCCGGTTTTTTTTGCACTCCGCCCGCCGCGCCTGTCCGAAAACGATCCAATTCGCTGCTTCTGGTGCACAAAAGTGGCGCAGTGGCTTCAATTGTTGCCTCGTTGGTTTTGTGATCTAATACAAAAATCGCTTTGTTTTTCGTGGGTTCAGGGTTTTCCTGGGACGCGTAGCTGCGCCCCGCCGGGCGGTTCGCGGGGGATGTTTTTTCCGCGCGTGAATACGTAATCCCTCCAGAATAAACACCCTGCACAGTTTCCACGGCTTCCCCTCGGTGTCTCAACGGATCGTCGACAGGCATGCGAGGGGTTGGCGCGGCCGATTTTTGTCTGGAAAGTGGGCTTCACTATGGTAATCAAACTGAAGAAAGGCTTAGACCTGCCCATAACGGGAGCGCCCGAACAGGTGATCCATGCCGACGGCGGAGCCGTGAAATCCGTGGCCCTGGTCGGGCCGGATTTCATCGGTCTCAAGCCGACGATGCAGGTCTCCGAGGGTGATCGCGTCAAACTGGGAAGTGTGCTCTTCACCGACAAGCAGAATCCGGGGGTGAATTTCACGTCCCCCGGTGCCGGCGTGGTGAAGGCGATCAACCGCGGCGAGCGGCGGGTACTGCAGTCGGTGGTGATCGAGCTGGACGGCAAGGACGAGGTGACTTTCGCCTCTTATAAGGCCGCCGAGCTGGCCGGCTTGAGCGATGCTCAGGTACGGGAGAATCTGCTGGCCTCCGGCCTGTGGACCTTTCTGCGGACCCGTCCGTATAGCAAGGTGCCGAACCCGGAAACCAAGCCGCATTCGATCTTCGTGACGGCGATCGACACCAATCCGCTGGCCGCCCGGCCCGACGTGGTGATCCAGGAGCGGGCCGAGGATTTCAAGAATGGCCTCACTGTCATCTCCAAGCTGACCGAGGGCAAGGTTTACCTTTGCAAGGCGTCGTCCCAGGCCGTTCCCTCGGTCGATGGCGGCAAGGTCGTGGTCGCGGACTTCGACGGTCCGCATCCCGCCGGTCTGGCCGGCACCCATATCCATCATCTCGATCCGGTCGGACCGTCCAAGTGCGTTTGGCATCTGGATTACCAGTCCGTGATCGCGATCGGCGCGCTGTTCACCACCGGCCGGATCAGCACCGAGCGGGTCGTGTCTCTGGCCGGTCCCGGCGTGGCCCGGCCGCGTCTGGTGCGCACCCGGGTCGGCGCTTGTCTGTGCGATCTGACCGCTGGCCAGACCGCGGCCGACAAGGAGGTGCGGGTGATTTCCGGCTCCGTCCTTTACGGCCGCGAGGCGAACGACTGGGGCTGCTACCTGGGGCGTTATCACAACCAAGTCAGCGTGGTCGAGGAAGGCCGGGCCCGTGAGCTCATGGGCTGGATACTGCCCAGCGCGTCGAAGTATTCCTTCCTCAACGTGACCTTGGCGAGCCTGCCGAAGGAGCGCGGCCGCAAGTTCCCGTTCACGACTTCCACCAACGGCAGCCCGCGCGCGGTCGTGCCGGTCGGCGTGTACGAGGACGTGATGCCGCTGGACATCCTGCCGACCCAGTTGGTGCGTTCCCTCCTGGTGGGCGACACCGACATGGCTCAGGCGCTGGGCTGTCTGGAGCTGGACGAAGAAGACCTGGCGCTGTGCACCTTCGTCGATCCGGGCAAGCACGATTTCGGTCCGGTTCTTCGCTCGAACCTCACCCAGATTGAGAAGGAAGGCTAAGTCTCATGTCAGCAAGGCAATTTCTCGACAAGCTGCACCCGCTCTTCGCCAAGGGCGGGCGTTTCGAAAAACTGTATCCCGTCTATGAGATGGTGGATACGTTCCTGTACACCCCGTCCGATGTGACCCACGGTGCAACGCATGTGCGCGACTCGGTCGACCTGAAACGGGTGATGACCTACGTCTGGATCGCGGTGCTGCCGTGCATGCTGATGGCGCTTTTCAATACCGGCTACCAGGCCAATCTCGCGATGACGTCTCTGGGGATGGAGTCGGCTCCGGGCTGGCGCGGCGCGATCATCAACCTGTTCGGACATAATCCGTGGAATCCGCTGTCGGACCTGGTGCACGGCGCGCTGTATTTCATCCCGATCTACGTCGTGACCCTCGTCGCAGGCGGCGTCTGGGAAGTATTGTTCGCGGTGGTGCGCAAGCATGACGTCAACGAGGGTTTCTTCGTGTCGTCGATCCTGTTTGCCCTGACCATGCCGCCGAACACGCCGTTATGGCAGGTCGCCATCGGCATTTCCTTCGGTGTGGTCATGGGTAAGGAAGTGTTCGGCGGGACCGGCAAGAACTTCCTCAACCCGGCGTTGACCGGCCGCGCGTTCCTGTACTTCGCCTATCCGGCTTCGATGTCGGGCGACATGGTGTGGACCGCGGTGGACGGTTTCAGCGGTGCCACGGCGCTGGGGTTGGGGGCGCTGGGCGGAGTCGATGCGATCCGCGAGGCGGGCATCGGCTGGTTCCAGACTTTCTTCGGCTTCGAGCGCGGCTCCATGGGCGAGACTTCGACCCTGGCCTGCCTCATCGGCGCGGCTTTCCTGGTCTACACCAGGATTGCCTCGTGGCGCATCATCGCCGGCGTTTTCGTCGGCATGGTGGCGACCTCTACGCTGTTCAACATCATCGGCAGCGATTCCAACGCCATGTTCGCGATGCCGTGGTATTGGCATCTGACGCTGGGCGGCTTCGCCTTCGGCATGAGCTTCATGGCGACCGACCCGGTCAGCGCGGCGCATACGAACACCGGCCGCTGGATCTTCGGCGCGCTGATCGGCTTCATGACGGTGCTGATTCGCGTGGTCAATCCCGCCTTCCCGGAAGGCATCATGCTGGCCATCCTCTTCTCCAACATCTTCGCTCCGCTCATCGATTACGCGGTCATCAAGGCGAACATCGCAAGAAGGATTAAACGTCATGCCTAACGCAGCAAATTCGACGAATGTGCAAGGCGGTGACAAGTTCGCCGCGCTGAAGGAAAAGGCCCGAGTCTACGCCGAGCGGGTGCTGGCGCTGCCAAACGACAGTTTCGAGAAGACCGTCGCCGTCGCGGTGGGGCTGTGTCTGGTTGGGGCCGTGCTGGTGTCCGGTTCCGCCGTGGCTCTCAAGCCGCTGCAGGAATCCAACAAATCCAGGGACGAGAAGGTCAACATCCTCGAGGTGGCTGGCCTGCTCCAGGACGGCACCAACATCGACGAGGCGTTCAAGAATATCGAACCCCGGCTCGTCGAGCTCGCCACGGGCGATTACAGCACGGCGCTGGACCCCAAGGCCTTCGATCAGCGCAAGGCTGCCAAGGAGCCGGCCCTGAGCGAGGCGATTCCGCCGGAGGACGACATTGCCAGCATCAAGCGCAAGCCCAAGTACGCCAAGGTCTATTTGGTGAAGGAGAACGGCCAGCTCAAGTCCGTGATCCTGCCAGTGAGCGGCTACGGCCTGTGGTCGACGATGTACGGTTTCATGGCGCTGGAGGCGGACGGTGAAACCGTGATCGGCCTCAATCTCTACGACCAGGCGGAAACGCCCGGACTGGGCGGCGAAGTGGTGAACCCGAAATGGAAAGCCTTGTGGAGGGGCAAGAAGGTTTACAACTATTCCAAGACCACGGTGCACGAAAGCAACCTGTCCGAGAAAGGGCAGACCATCGAAATCGGTGAAGTGGCGTTAGGGCTGGTCAAGGGCGGCGTCGACCCCAGCAAACCGGGTGCCGAGTACCAGGTGGACGCACTGGCCGGGGCAACCCTGACCAGCCGCGGCGTCAGCAACCTGATCCGCTACTGGATGGGCAAGGATGGCTTCGGACCGTATTTGGCGAAAGTTAGAGCTGGAAGAGGTTAATTCCCATGAACGAAGAATCGAAGAAAGTTCTCGTCGAACCCCTGGTCGACAATAATCCCATCACCCTGCAGGTGCTGGGGATATGTTCCGCCCTGGCCGTCACCTCGCAGCTGTCGACGGCGCTGATCATGAGTCTGGCGCTGACCTCGGTCACCGCCTGCTCCAGCGCGGGCATTGCCCTGATCCGCAACCACATTCCCAGCAGCGTGCGCATCATCGCTCAGATGGTAATCATCGCTTCGCTGGTGATCGTGGTGGATCAGCTGCTCAAGGCCTTCGCCTTCGAGGTCAGCAAGCAGCTGTCGGTGTTCGTCGGCCTCATCATCACCAACTGTATCGTGATGGGCCGCGCCGAGGCCTATGCCATGAAGAACCCGCCTTGGGAAAGCTTCCTGGACGGCATCGGCAACGGTTTGGGCTACAGCCTGATTCTGGTTACGGTCGCGGTGATCCGCGAACTGCTCGGTTCCGGCAAGCTGCTGGGTATCGACGTGCTGCCCCTGGTCAAGGACGGCGGCTGGTATGTGCCGAATGGCCTGCTGCTGCTGCCTCCGAGCGCGTTCTTCCTGATCGGCCTCCTGATCTGGGCGATCCGCTCCTGGAAGACCCAGCAGGTGGAAAAGGCCGATTTCGTGATCGCCACCGCACACGGGGAGGCACACTGATGGAAGCCTATATCAATCTGTTCATCAAGTCGGTCTTCATCGAGAACATGGCCCTGTCGTTCTTCCTGGGCATGTGTACCTTCATTGCGGTATCGAAGAAGATCGAAACGGCCGTGGGGCTGGGCATCGCCGTGGTGATCGTGCAGACCCTGACGGTCCCGGCCAACAACCTGATCTACACCTATCTGCTCAAGGAAGGTGCCTTGTCCTGGGCGGGAATGCGCGACGTCGACCTCAGCTTCATTGCCCTGATGGCCTGTATCGGCGTGATCGCCGCCATGGTCCAGATCCTGGAGATGGTGCTCGACAAGTTCTTCCCGGCCCTCTACAACGCCTTGGGCATCTTCCTGCCGCTCATCACGGTGAACTGTGCCATCCTGGCCGGCTCGCTGTTCATGATCGAACGCGACTACAACTTCTCGGAGAGCGTGGTCTACGGCGTGGGCAGCGGCTTCGGCTGGGCGCTCGCCATCACCGCAATGGCCGGCGTGCGCGAGAAGCTCAAGTACAGCGACGTACCGGCGGGCCTGCGCGGCCTCGGCATCACCTTCATTTCCGCGGGTCTGATGGCGCTGGGTTTCATGGCCTTCTCCGGCATACAGTTATAAGGATGTAGGTGATCCCATGTTGGAAATTATCTTAGGCGTATTTTTCTTCACGGCTATCGTCGTCGCCTTGGTCTTCGTGATTCTCGGAGCTAAGTCGAAACTGGTGGCCGAAGGCAACGTGGAGGTGCTGATCAACGGTGAGAAGACCATCCACGTTCCGATCGGCTCCAAGCTGCTGACGGCCCTGGCCGACAACAACCTGTTCGTGTCTTCGGCCTGCGGCGGCGGCGGCACCTGCGCCCAGTGCCGGGTGCAGGTGCTGGAAGGCGGCGGCGAGATCCTGCCGACCGAACTCTCGCACATCACCAAGCGCGAGGCGGCTCAGGGCGACCGGCTGTCCTGCCAGGTGACGGTCAAGCAGAATATGAAGATCCATGTGCATGACGAGGTGTTCGGCGTCAAGAAGTGGGAGTGCACCGTGCGCTCCAACCACAACGTCGCCACCTTCATCAAGGAACTGGTGCTGGAACTGCCGGCGGGCGAGCATGTCGACTTCCGGGCCGGCGGCTACATCCAGATCGAATGCCCGCCCTACGACTGCAAGTTCTCGGACTTCGACATCGAGCCCGAGTACCGCGACGACTGGGACAAGTACAACTTCTGGAGGATCGAGTCGCACGTCAAGTCGCCGACGATTCGCGCCTACTCGATGGCAAACTATCCGGAAGAGAAGGGCATCATCATGCTCAATGTCCGTATCGCCACGCCGCCCTGGGGCAAGGAAGACCAGTTGCCGCCGGGTATCATGTCGTCGTTCATCTTCAACCTGAAGCCGGGCGACAAGGTCACCATTTCCGGGCCGTTCGGCGAATTCTTCGCCCGCGACACCGACAAGGAGATGGTGTTCGTCGGCGGCGGCGCGGGTATGGCGCCGATGCGCTCGCACATCTTCGACCAGTTGCGTCGCCTGAAAAGCAAGCGCAAGATGAGCTTTTGGTACGGCGCACGCAGCCTGCGGGAAACGTTCTACGCCGAAGAGTTCGACAAGCTGCAGGCGGAGAACCCGAACTTCAAGTGGCACCTCGGGCTTTCCGATCCGAAGCCGGAAGACAACTGGACCGGTTACACGGGCTTCATCCACAACATCCTGTACGAGCAGTACCTCAAGGACCATCCGGCCCCCGAGGATTGCGAGTACTACATGTGCGGCCCGCCGATGATGAACACAGCTGTCATCAAGATGCTCCTCGATATTGGCGTCGATCGCGAAAACATCATGCTGGACGATTTCGGCGGCTGATCGTCGCGGAAATGGCAGGGAACGGGGAGCCTCGCGCTCCTCGTTCTTTTTGCGCCGTCTGTAGAGAACAAACAGAGGTAAGCCGGTCCGACCGGCATCATGCTGGAGAAGACACCATGACTCTATTCCTGATCACTTTCGCCATCATCGGTTTTGTCATCCTGATGATGTCCGTCGGCGTCATTTTCGGGCGGCCGGCGATCAAGGGCACCTGCGGGGGCCTCAATGGCAGCGACTGTATCTGCACCCAGAAATGCGAGAAGCGCCTCAAGCTGGAGGCCGAGGGCAAGGCCTAAAGCTTAGCCGGAATGGCCGCCCCGGCTTCGTTCTACTGGTACGACCTGGAGACGTTCGGGACTGATCCCGCCTGCGACCGCATTGCCCAGTTCGCGGGGGTTCGGACCGATTTGAATTTCAAGCCGGTCGGTTCGCCCGACGTTCTGTATTGCCGGCCCTCGGATGACGTGGTGCCGCATCCCGAGGCCTGCCTCATCACCGGCATCACTCCCCGGCGGGCCGCCGAGCTTGGCGTGCGGGAAAGCGAGTTCATCTCCGCTATCTATGGCATCTTCGCGCAGCCCGGTACCTGCGTACTCGGCTACAACACCTTGCGTTTCGATGATGAAATGCTGCGCCACACTTTTTATCGGAACCTGTACGATCCTTACGTCCGCGAATGGAAAGCGGGCAATTCGCGCTGGGACGTCATCGACTTGGCGCGGCTGACTCAGGCGCTGCGGCCGGATGGGATCGAATGGCCGCGAGATGCCGCGGGAGCGCCAGTATTCAAGCTGGAGCGCCTGGCGGCGGCGAATGGCATCGTGCACGAGTCGGCGCATGATGCCTTGTCCGATGTGCGGGCGACGATAGGTTTGGCTCGGCTGATCAGCGAGCGCCAGCCGCGCTTGTTCAAGTTTGCCCTGGAAAATCGGGGTAAACAGGCCGTCGAACGGCTGCTGGCGCTGGGGAGCTGGCAGCCGGTGCTGCATGTCTCCGAGAAGTTTCCGGCGTCCAGGAACTGCATCGCCTGCGTGTTGCCGTTGTGCCGGCATCCGCGCATAGCGACGCGGGTCATCGTGTTCGATCTTGCCTGCGATCCAGCGCCGCTGCTCGATCTGGCGGCGGACGAGATCCGCCAGCGGCTGTTCACGCCGCTGGCGGAATTACCCGAAGGCGCCGAGCGGATTCCGTTGAAGGGCGTACATACCAACCGTTGCCCTGTGGTCGTCCCGCCGTCCGCATTGCGACCGGCAGATGCGGAGAGGCTCGGGATCGACGCCACCGTTTGCCGGGCGCACGCCCGCCGGTTGCAGGATCACGCGGACGAGATCCTCCCCAAGGTCGCCGCGGTGTTCGAGGCGGAGCTGCAGCCGGAATCCGGGCTCGATCCGGAGCTGATGCTCTATCGGGGAGGCTTCACGCCGGATGCCGACCGGCGCGCCCTGGAGCGGGTGCATGTGCAGTCGCCCGAGCAACTGGCCCGTTACCGTCCGCGATTCGTCGATGGGCGTTTCGACGAGCTTCTGTTCCGGTTCCGTGCCCGGAATTTTCCGGAGACCCTGAACGCAGACGAACGGGAGCGCTGGAGCCGGTTTCGGTCGGGCCGCCTGGCAGGCGAAGGCGGCGGCCTGAGCCTCGCGGAGTTCTTTTCTAGTATCGAGCGGCTTCGCGGCCAGGAACGTGATCCCGGCAAGCTGGCGATCCTGGATGAGCTGGAGGCTTATGGCAGGAACTTATCCGGTTAACCCGGATGAGCTTTGCCCGTATACTTAACGGCTACCTTTCCATCTATCCCTTTCGGAGGAGTAATGAAGAAGATTCTGCTTGTCGCCACCGGATTGCTCGTCGCTTGGACCGGTTCAGCATTTGCCCACGGACCTACCCGCCAGAAAGTCACCGAGACCATCGAAATCAACGCCGCTCCCGCGGTCGTCTGGGGCATCATCAAGGACTTCGGCAAGGGCGAGTGGATGCCTCAGGTGGCGAGCACCACCGCGACGGGCGGCAACGAGAAGGGCGCGACGCGCGACTTGAAGCTCAAATCCGGCGGCATCATCAAGGAAGAGCTCAAGAGCTACGACGCCGAAAAGATGAGCTATTCGTACAAGATCACCGAAGTCGATCCGAAAGACCTGCCGGTCGCCAATTATTCGTCCAGCATCGCCGTCACGGAGTCCGGCGCCGGTTCGACCGTGGAATGGAACGGTGCATTCTACCGCTCCTTCATGAACAACAATCCCCCGCCGGAAGAAAACGACGAGGCTGCGCTGAAGGCGGTTACTTCGGTCTACAAAGAGGGCTTGGCCAACCTGAAGGCGCTGGCCGAGAAGAAATGATCGCCCCGTGCTCCGCATGCGCTCCATGTCTATGAACGCCAAGGCGGCGGCATTGGCCGCCGCCTTTTTTGCTTCCGCCGTTTCGGCAGCGCCGTTCGCGTACGTCACCAACCAGAAAGATGATAGCGTCTCCGTCATCGACACCGCCAGCGGGGAGGTCCGGACCACGCTGAAGGTGGGGAAGGAGCCGGCCGGCGTCGCCGTCAGCCGGAACGGCGATCGCATCGTAGTGACCAATGCCGGCGGCAACAGCATCACGCTGATCGACGGTCGGAACCTGCAAGTGGTGGGTGAGATCGCCTCCGCCGAAGGCCAGGTCGGCGTAGCGGTCGATGCCGAGGGGCGGTTCGCCTACGTGGCGGACTGGTACGGCAGGGCGGTCTCGGTGCTCGATCTGGAGAATAGGGTTGCCGTCCGCCGTATACCCGCGGGGAACGTTCCGGCCGGCTTGGTGCTCGCGCCCGGCGGTTCGCGCCTGTACGTCGCCAATCGCGACGACGACGCCATTGCCGAAATGAATCCGGCGAGCGGGGAAACCTTGCGTACGGTCAAGGTGGGCAAGCATCCCTTTGGGATCGCCCTCGATCCCACGAGTGAGCTCTTGTTTTCCGCCAATGTCGAAAGCAACGACGTCTCCATCGTGGACGTCCGGACGCTGTCGGTGATCGCGACGATGAAAGTCGGTGAGCGTCCCTATGCCGTGGCTTATGTGGCACCGTATAAGCGCCTCTTCGTCACCAACCAGTACGACAACACAGTCTCGGTCATCGATATCGAGGGCCGGAAAGTCGTGGATACCATCGCCGTGGGCGAATACCCGGAAGGCATCGCATTGCATCCCGACGGCATCCATCTCTATGTCGCCAATTGGTTTGACAACACCGTTTCGGTCATCAACGGCCTGTCGCTGAAGGTGGAGCGGACAATCCCCACCGGCAATGGCAGTCGGGCCTTCGGCGAATTCATCGGCGGTGTCTGAGTCACCTCAGGACTGCGCCCGATGATCCCTCAGCCGCGCCAGCAGTTCCGGCAGGGTGCTGTCGGGGCCGCAGTTTACCGTGAACCCCGCCTCTTCCTCACTCAGCGGGATGCGGGACCGCAATTGTTGTTCCAGCACGTCGAGGTCCGCGTCCGAAGGGTCGGCTCCCGCTCTTTGGCGGGCGCGGATGCGTTCGCGCAATGTCGCCTCCGGCGCATCCATGGCGATGATGGCGAAACCGGCGCCGGATGTGTCCGCGACCCGTCTCGCATCGTCCCGATACCGTCGTTCGAGAAATGTGGCGTCGAGTATGACGGACAGCCCGGCGTGCAATAAAGGCGCTGCGAGCTCCAGCAGCCGGTCGTAAGTGGTGCGGGTGAATGCGGGGAGGTACACCTGGGCCGGATCGGCGCGGCAGCGCGAGGCCAGGCGTTTGCGTTCGACATCCGAGCGGATCATGATTGCCCCGGTTTCCTCGGCGAGTTGCGCAGCTACGTGAGTTTTTCCGCTGCCGGATACGCCGTGCATGAGGATCAGCCGGGCCGGCCGGTCGGGCAATAGGGAGAGCGCGTAGTCGACATAACTGCGGAAACCGGCAAGATGGGCGTCTCTCGCGGCGTCCTGCGCTGTATGCTCCCAAGTCAGTGCGGCGATTTTGGCCCGGACCATGGCCCGGTAGCGCCGGTAGTAGTCCCACAGCACCATGCCGCCGTAGTCGCCGGTGATGGACAAATAGCCGTTCACCAGCTTGGCCGCGAGCCGGGTCAGGCCGCGCGCTTCGAGATCCATGGCGACGAACGCGAGTTCGCTGATGACGTCGATCCAGCGCAGTTCCGGATTGAATTCGATGGCATCGAAGGGAACCGGCTTTCCATCGATCAAGGCGATGTTGGCGAGATGGAGGTCACCGTGGCATTCCCGGACGTAACCTTCGCGTTTCCGGGCGCAGAACACGCCTTCCAGTGTTTCGTGATCCCGCCGTGCTGATTCCCTGAGTCGAGCGATGTCCCGGGCCACGTGCTCCGGCGGCAGGATGGCCTCGATATGGGTGAAATTATCCATCGTCGCCCTGCGGATGCTCGACAGGCTGCCGTAGTCGTCTTCGCTGCCGGATTGCGGAATCGCGCAGTGGAATTCGGCGACGAGACGGGCTAATGCGCCGATATGGTCCGCCGTCAGCGCCTGCGCCGCGGCCACATCCGCGAGCAGCGAGCCTTCCGCAAATTGGCGCATCTTCACCGCGTATTCGAACGGGGAGCCTTCGCCTTCGATGCGGGGCGTTTGCGGCGAACCGGCGATCGGACAGACGGCGAGATAGATTTCGGGCGCAAGCCTCCGGTTCAGCCTGAGTTCCTCCTCGCAGAAGCGCAGCCTCAGTTCGAGGGTGGAGAAGTCGAGGAATCCGAAATCGACGGGTTTCTTGACCTTGTAGGCATAGGTTCCGGTCAGGAACACCCAGGAAATATGGGTTTCGATCAGGCGGATGTCGGAAACCGGGTGCGGATAGGCCTCGGCGGTCATCAGTCCGGCCGGGAATGCGCCTTGTGCGGCGATTTCATTCACGGTCGGTCAGGGCGAGCTTGTCGCCGCTCATGCGCAGAAGTGCTCTTCCTTCCAGGAAAGCCCGGATGTCGCTCCCCGCCAGGTTACGCCGCCATCCCTGCATGACTTTGGCGTTGGCGGGAGACTCCAATACCTCCTCGAGGTCTTTGCGGCTGGCGACGACGGATGGGTTGATGGTGTGTTCGATGCACCGCAGCCGGACTACCGCGGACATGGCATCGAGAATGGCTTCGGTTTCGGCGCTGCGGCGCTGAACGCGACGAGGCTGCGGCGGCAAGGTCCCTCCGTCGTCGGGCGCCTGGATAAGGGCGATCATCGCATCGCCATATCGCTGAACCGCGCGCAATTCGATCCCTCTCAGCGTCTGCAGGGCATCGCGGCTGCGGGGTTTCCTCAGCGCAATTTCCAGCAAGGCGTCATCGCGAAGGATCCAGTTGCGGGGCAGGTCGTTCTTCTGGGCGGTGGTTTCCCGCCAGGCCGCGAGGCGCACCGCCAGCGCGAACTGGTCCGGCTTCAGTCGGTCCAGCCCGCCGATGCGCTCCCAGGCGTCCTCGGGGCGGTTCACATACAGCCGTGGATTTTCGAGCGCGGCGAAATCGTCCGCCAGCCAGGAGGTGCGTTTTAGCCGGTCAAGTTGCTCGCGGATTTTCGGATACAGGGTGGCGAGATGGATCACGTCATTGGCCGCATACTCCTTCTGCGCCGCCGATAGAGGGCGTTGAGTCCAGTCGGTGCGAGTGTGCTCCTTGTTCACGGCGACGCCCAGCAGGGTCGAGACGAGGCTGGCATAGCCGATTTGCTCCGGATGCCCGATCAGGGGGGCGGCGAGCTGAGTGTCGAATATCGGGGCCGGAACGGATCGGAAGCGGTGGAAGAAAATTTCCAGATCCTGCCTCGCCGCGTGGAACACCTTGGTTATGGCTCGATTGAACAGCAGGTTCTCCACCGGCTGCAGGTCTTCGATGCCAAGCGGATCGATGCAGGCGGCCTGGCTCTCGTTGGCGATCTGCAGCAGGCAGAATTTGGGATAATAGGTCTTATCGCGAACGAATTCGGTATCCACAGCGATCCAGGGTGACGCGCTGATCGAGTTGCAGAATGCCGCAAGTTCACTGGGCGAATCGATGAAAGTGGTGGCCGAGGGCATGGTGGCGGGCATGTGAAGATATGGGGTGACGATTGTAACCGCCCTCCATGCGCAGGGGATCTGGCCCCGCCCATAATCTCGAGATCTTCAGATTGCTTATTGACATTGCGTAAGCTCACCGTCATAATGCCGTTTCCACAGCGCGCCTGTAGCTCAGTTGGATAGAGTACCTGGCTACGAACTAGGTGGTCGGGAGTTCGAATCTCTCCAGGCGCGCCATTTTGAAATGCCGTGGAGTTTTGGGTTTCGTGTTAGTTATTCCCCTGTAGCTCAGTCGGTAGAGCAGCTGGCTGTTAACCAGCGGGTCGGCGGTTCGAGCCCGTCCGGGGGAGCCAAATTCCAAGAAAGGCTTGCAGCGATGTAAGCCTTTTTATTTTTTGTTCCGGCGCGGGTGCGCTTGACATGGCGGCTGCCAGTAATTACTCTGAGCGGCTTTAGTCTTTCCCATATTGTGCGCACAGTTCTGTGCGCGATGCGGGTTGGAATAGTTTCGGAGCTCGGTAATGACCACAATCAACCAACTGGTTAGAAAGCCGCGAGTAAGCAAGAAGGAAAAAAGCAACGTCCCTGCGCTCGAAGGCTGTCCTCAGCGGCGCGGGGTGTGTACCCGTGTCTACACCACGACGCCCAAGAAGCCGAACTCGGCGCTCCGCAAGGTGGCGCGCGTTCGTTTGACGAATGGTGCGGAGGTGACCTCTTATATCGGGGGTGAGGGCCACAACCTGCAGGAGCACTCGGTGATCCTGATTCGCGGCGGCCGTGTGAAGGACTTGCCCGGTGTTCGCTATCATGTCGTGCGCGGCAGCCTGGATACGGCGGGCGTTCAGAAGCGTCGCCAAGCCCGTTCGAAGTACGGCGCCAAGCGGCCGAAGAGCTAATTTTAGAGGCTAGGTGATATGTCCAGAAGAAGAAGGAGTGAGCGGCGCGAGGTGATCGCCGATCCGCGTTTCGGGAGCGAGACCCTCGCCCGGTTCGTGAATATGCTCATGGAGAGCGGCAAGAAATCGATTGCGGAAAAGATCGTATACGGCGCGCTCGACCATATTGAGACGAAGACGTCGCAGGATTCTCTGGGGGTTCTGACCAAGGCGCTGGAGAACGTGCAGCCCGTCGTCGAGGTGAAGTCCAGGCGCGTGGGTGGTGCGACTTACCAAGTGCCGATCGAGGTGCGTCCCGCCCGGCGCATGGCGCTGGGGATGCGCTGGCTGATCGATGCAGCCCGCAAGCGGGGCGAGAAAGGCATGGTGATGAAGTTGGCCGCGGAGGTTCTGGAGGCGAAGGAAAATCGCGGTTCAGCGGTGAAGAAGCGCGAAGATACTCATCGAATGGCAGAGGCGAACAAGGCGTTCTCGCATTACCGCTGGTAATTCCAGCTGACCCGCTCTTTAAGATAATCAGGTTATTTGGCTGTGGCACGCACGACTCCTATCGAGCGCTACCGGAATATTGGCATCATGGCGCATATCGACGCCGGGAAGACCACTACGACCGAGCGCATCCTGTTTTATACGGGAGTTTCCCACAAAATAGGGGAGGTTCATGACGGTGCTGCCACTATGGATTGGATGGAGCAGGAGCAGGAGCGAGGCATCACCATCACGTCCGCAGCTACGACCTGTTTTTGGCGGGGCATGGATGGCTCCTTTCCTGAGTACCGCATCAACATTATCGACACCCCCGGGCATGTCGATTTCACCATCGAAGTAGAGCGCTCGCTGCGGGTGCTCGATGGTGCCTGCGCTGTGTTCTGCGCTGTCGGGGGCGTTGAGCCCCAATCGGAAACGGTATGGCGTCAGGCTGACAAATACTGCGTTCCGCGTCTCGCTTTTGTGAACAAGATGGATCGTGCCGGCGCGGATTTTCTGCGTGTCGTTGAGCAGATCCGCAAGCGTCTGGGCGCCAATCCGGTGCCGATCCAATTGCCTATCGGTGCTGAGGACGAATTCAAAGGGGTCGTCGATCTTCTGCGCATGAAGGCGGTCTGGTGGGATGACTCAACTCAGGGCACTCGCTTCGAACTCGGTGATATCCCGCCCGACATGGTCCCCATCTGCGCCTCTTGGCGAGAGAGGATGGTCGAGGCTGCCGCAGAATCTTCCGAAGAGCTCATGGAAAAGTACCTCGAAGGGGGTGAACTGTCCGTCGAGGAAATCAAGGAAGGATTGCGCGCGCGCACGTTGGCCAGCGAAACCGTTCCTGTCTTGTGCGGGTCGGCCTTCAAGAATAAGGGTGTCCAGGCCATGCTGGATGCGGTAGTGGAGTTTCTGCCATCGCCGGTTGACACGCCGCCCGTTGTGGGAATTGTCGAAGAAGGACTCGAAAGTCACCGCGATTCGTGCGATAATGCTCCTTTTTCGGCGCTTGCTTTTAAGATAGCGACCGACCCTTACGTAGGGGTGCTTACTTTTATCCGCGTCTATTCCGGTGTGCTCTCCTCAGGAGATACGGTCTACAACCCTGTAAAAGGCCGGCGGGAGCGGATCGGTCGGCTGGTTCAGATGCACGCGAATAACCGGGAAGAAATCAAGGAGGTTCGGGCCGGCGATATCGCGGCGGCGATCGGCCTCAAAGATGTCACGACGGGCGATACGCTGTGTGATCCGAAGGAAATCATTACGCTGGAGCGAATGGAGTTTCCTGAGCCCGTGATTTCGGTCGCCGTCGAGCCGAAAACCAAGGCAGACCAGGAAAAGATGGGCGTCGCGCTGAACAAGCTGGCGCAGGAGGATCCTTCTTTCCGGGTCAGGACTGATGAAGAGTCCGGGCAGACGATCATTTCCGGCATGGGCGAGCTTCATCTGGAGATCATTGTCGATCGGATGAAGCGGGAGTTCGGTGTAGACGCCAATGTCGGCGCGCCGCAGGTGGCATACCGGGAAACCATCCGGAAAGCCGTCGAGCAGGAAGGGAAATATGTCCGGCAGACAGGCGGACGCGGGCAATACGGTCACGTATGGCTGAAGCTCGAGCCCACGGAGTCGGGGGCGGGATACGAATTTGTGAATGCCGTCGTCGGCGGTGTGATTCCTAAGGAATACATTCCGGCGGTGGATAAGGGTATCCAAGAACAGTTACAGAATGGTGTCTTGGCAGGGTTTCCGGTCGTCGATGTGAAGGTCACCCTGTTTGATGGCTCTTACCACGACGTGGATTCTAGCGAAATGGCGTTTAAGATCGCCGGCTCGATGGGGTTCAGGGACGGCGCCAGAAAAGCCTCGCCGGTGCTCCTCGAGCCGATCATGAAGGTCGAGGTCGTTACGCCGGAGGAATACATGGGCGATGTGGTGGGCGACATCAATCGCCGCAGAGGGATCATCCAGGGTATGGATGATGCGCCGGCGGGCAAGGTTGTTCGCTGTGAGGTGCCGCTCTCCGAAATGTTCGGATACGCCACCGATCTGCGGTCGGCGACTCAGGGTCGGGCAACCTACAGCATGCATTTTGAGAAATATGTGGAAGCGCCGACGCATGTGGCGGATGCCGTCATCAAGAAATCGGTGTCGTAGTCGTTACACGGGACAGAGCGAGTTTTGAGAGGAAAAGACAGTGTCCAAAGAGAAATTTACGCGCACGAAACCGCATGTGAATGTGGGAACGATAGGTCACGTGGATCATGGGAAGACGACGCTGACGGCGGCCCTGACCAAGTGCATGGCGGCGAAGTTCGGGGGCGAATTCAAGGCGTACGACCAGATTGACGCGGCACCGGAAGAGCGCGCCCGCGGCATCACGATTGCCACCGCTCACGTGGAATACGAATCGACCGCACGTCACTACGCCCACGTCGACTGCCCCGGCCACGCCGACTACGTCAAGAACATGATCACCGGCGCGGCCCAGATGGACGGTGCCATCCTGGTGTGCTCCGCCGCAGACGGCCCGATGCCGCAGACGCGCGAACACATTCTGCTGGCGCGCCAGGTCGGCGTCCCCTATATCGTCGTGTTCCTGAACAAGGCCGACATGGTTGACGACCCCGAGCTGGTCGAACTGGTCGAAATGGAACTGCGCGAACTGCTTTCCAAGTACGACTTCCCGGGGGACGACATCCCCATTATCAAAGGTTCCGCCCTGAAGGCGCTGGAAGGTGACACCAGCGAGATCGGCGTCCCGGCGGTCGAAGCTCTGGTGCAGGCCCTGGACGACTACATCCCCGAGCCCGAGCGCGCCATCGACCGGCCGTTCCTCATGCCGATCGAAGACGTCTTCTCGATCTCCGGGCGCGGCACCGTCGTCACCGGGCGCGTCGAGCGCGGCATCATCAAAGTGGGCGAAGAAATCGAAATCGTCGGCATCAAAGCCACGACCAAGACCACCTGCACCGGCGTGGAAATGTTCCGCAAGCTGCTCGACCAAGGTCAGGCAGGCGACAACATCGGCGTCCTGCTGCGCGGCACCAAGCGCGAAGACGTCGAACGCGGCCAAGTGCTGGCCAAGCCCGGCAGCATCACCCCGCACACCCACTTCGAAGCCGAGATCTACGTCCTGTCCAAGGAAGAAGGCGGTCGCCATACCCCGTTCTTCAACGGCTACCGGCCGCAGTTCTACTTCCGGACCACCGACGTTACCGGCGCGGTGACGCTGCCGGAAGGGATCGAAATGGTCATGCCGGGCGATAACGTCAAAGTCATCGTCAAGCTGATCGCGCCGATTGCCATGGACGAAGGGCTGCGGTTTGCAGTGCGCGAAGGCGGCCGTACCGTCGGCGCGGGCGTTGTCTCCAAGATCATCGAGTGAGTCCATGGCTAAGCAGAGAATTCGTATCCGTTTGAAGGCGTTTGATCATCGGCTCATCGATCAATCGGCGTCGGAAATCGTCGAGACCGCAAAGCGCACGGGCGCGCAGGTGTTGGGCCCGATTCCCTTGCCGACGAAGAAAGAGCGATTCACCGTGCTGGTATCCCCGCACGTGAACAAGGATGCCCGTGATCAATACGAGCTTCGCACTCATAAGCGGCTGATGGACATTATCGAGCCTACGGACAAGACGGTGGACGCGCTCATGCGTCTGGATCTGGCTGCGGGCGTCGACGTTCAGATCAAGCTTAATTGATAGAAAGGTATTAGAGCACACGACTCGGGGAAGAGAGATGGCCATAGGTTTAGTCGGCCGCAAGTGCGGAATGACCCATATTTTTACGGATGCCGGTGCAGCCGTTCCGGTAACGGTGATCCATGTCGAGCCCAATCGGGTGGTTCAGGTTAAGACCCTGGAGTCAGACGGCTATCGTGCCATTCAGGTGACCACCGGCAGCAAGAAGCGTTCGCGCCTGACCAAATCGGACGCTGGGCATTTCTCGAAAGCCGGCGTGGAAGCGGGGCGCGGGCTGTGGGAGTTTCGGCTGGAAGATTCCGACCAAGACTACGCGGTCGGCGCCGAACTCGGTGTTGGCCTGTTTGCGGAAGGTCAGTTCGTCGACGCCCGGTCGCGGAGCATCGGCAAGGGCTTCGCCGGTGTCGTGAAGCGATATAACTTTCGCACCCAGGATGCGACCCATGGCAACTCGCTGTCCCACCGGGCGCCGGGTTCCATCGGCCAGAACCAGACCCCTGGCCGCGTGTTCAAAGGCAAGAAAATGGCCGGCCATATGGGGGACGAGAACGTTACGGTTCCCAACTTGCGGGTCGTCGGCGTCGATGCCGAGCGGTCTCTGCTCCTCGTGAAGGGGGCGGTGCCCGGTGCCAAGGGCGCGGATGTGATCGTTCGCCCTGCTGCGAAGAAATAGGTAGTTGGTCATGAGCCTCAGTATTCCAAAAATCGAAAACGGATCTGCCGGAAACCTGGAAGTTTCCGATAAGGTATTCGGTCAGGGATTCAACGAATCCCTGGTGCATCAGCTCGTCGTTGGCTATCTCGCCGCTGCACGTTCGGGAACGAAAGCGCAGAAGAGCCGGTCGGACGTATCGGGCGGTGGTAAGAAGCCCTGGAAGCAAAAGGGGTCCGGGCACGCTCGGGCGGGAACGACGCGCGGCCCGCTGTGGCGTACCGGTGGCGTGACTTTTGCGGCTTCCAACCGGAACTACCGGCAGAAACTGAACAAAAAGATGTACCGGGCCGCTGTCCGGTCCATACTTTCCGAGCTGCTTCGCCAGGGGCGTCTGGTCGTTTCGGACAGTATCGTACCGGAGTCCGCCAAGACACGTGATCTCGCGGTAAAGCTGAAGAGCTTTGGCGACGGATATACCGTAATTCTGGCTGAGCAGCTCGATTTGAATCTCGCCCTGTCGTCGCGCAATTTGCCCAACGTCAGCGTCAATACCGCTGATACGTTGAGCCCGGTCGATCTGGTGCACGCTGAGCGCGTCATCGCCACCAGCTCGGCGATTCGCAAGCTGGAGGTAAGGCTGTCATGAATCAAATCGAGTTGATGCGCACCCTGCTCGCCCCTGTGGTATCTGAAAAATCCACCGCAGGCGCGGAAAAGGACCGCCAGTTTGTATTCCGGGTCAAACCGGCAGCAAGCAAGCTTCAGATCAAAAGTGCCGTTGAGCTCATGTTCAGTGTGAAGGTGGAATCTGTACGCGTGCTCAACGTCAAAGGTAAGTCCAAGCGTTTCGGGCGGTTTATGGGCCAGCGTTCAGACTGGAAGAAGGCTTACGTGAAGCTGAAGCCGGGCTTCGATATTGAGCTGGCGGTAAATTGATTCTGTATTCGATTGCTTGAGTAAAGATAAGACCATGGCTCTGATCAAACAAAAACCCACTTCCGCTGGCTCGCGTTTTGTGACGCGAGTGCGCAGCGAGGAACTGCACAAGGGCGAACCGTATGCGAAGCTGCTGGAGAAGCAGACCCGCTCCTCGGGCCGAAATAATCAGGGCCGTGTGACCACCCGGCACAAGGGCGGCGGGCATAAGCAGTTCTACCGCATCGTGGATTTCAAACGGGATAAACTCGACGTGCCGGCTCGCGTGGAGCGTATCGAATACGACCCGAACCGAACCGCTTACATTGCGCTTGTGCTATATCGTGACGGGGAGCGTCGCTATATCGTCGCGCCGGCGGGCCTGAGCGCCGGCAACGAAATCGTTGCCGGCGAGTTTGCCCCCATCAAGGTCGGCAACAGCCTCCCGTTGCGGAACATCCCCGTCGGTACCGTCGTGCATTGCGTGGAGGGGAAGCCAGGGAAAGGTGCTCAGTATGCGCGCAGCGCCGGCACCTCGATCCAGTTGGTCGCAAAGGATGGCGAGTACGCAACCATACGCATGCGTTCCGGAGAGATGCGTAAAGTGCTGGCCGATTGTAAGGCCACGATTGGCGAGGTTTCCAATACCGAGCACAACCTGGTTTCGCTGGGGAAGGCCGGTGCGTCGCGCTGGCGCGGGGTTCGTCCGACGGTGCGGGGTGTCGCCATGAATCCTGTCGATCACCCCCATGGCGGCGGTGAGGGGCGGACGTCCGGGGGCAGACACCCCGTCTCGCCCTGGGGCATCCCCACCAAGGGTTACAAGACCCGGAACAACAAGCGAACCGATGGTCTGATCATCCGCAAACGCAAGACGCGATAACGAGCAAGAGGAATAGACCGTGCCACGTTCTATCAAGAAAGGTCCGTTCGTCGACCATCACCTGATGAAAAAAGTCGACGAGGCGAGTTCTACCGGCGCCAAGAAGCCTATCAAGACTTGGTCGCGCCGATCCATGGTGTTGCCGGAAATGATCGGAAAGACCATAGCCGTCCATAACGGGAAGCAGCACGTCCCCGTTTTGGTCAGCGATAACATGGTAGGCCACAAACTGGGGGAGTTCGCACCCACGCGGACTTACAAAGGGCATCAGGCCGACAAGAAGAGTAAGTGAGGCGTGTAGTCGATGGAAGCATTATCGAGACATAAAACGGCGCGCATTTCTCCTCAAAAGTGCCGGCTGGTTGCCGATCAGATACGCGGACTCAACGTCGCGGCGGCGTTGGACCTTTTGACGTTCAGCAACAAGAAAGCCGCCGAGCTGGTGAAAAAAGTGCTGCAGGCAGCCATCGCCAACGCTGAACACAACGAGGGCGCCGACGTCGACGAACTGCGTGTAAAGACCGTGTTCGTCGACGAGGGCCCTGTGCTCAAGCGGATGAGCGCCCGTGCGAAGGGGCGCGCAAATCGGATACTCAAGCGCACCTCGCACATCACCGTGCTGGTGTCGGATAACTAGGTAATTTGTAAAGGCACTCGGTCATGGGGCAGAAAGTCAATCCTACTGGAATTCGTCTGGGATATATCAAGGACTGGACATCGCGCTGGTTTGCGGACAGTAAGTCATATCCCGTATTTCTTAACAACGACCTTAAAGTTCGCCAGTTTCTGAAGCAGAAGCTGAAGCACGCATCGGTCAGCCGGATCCAGATCAATCGGTTGGCGAACAATGCCCAAATCACGATCCATACGGCGAGGCCAGGAATCGTAATCGGCAAACGCGGTGAGGACATCGATTCGCTCCGGCGCGACGTGTCCCGTTTCATGGGTGTCCCCGTTCAGGTAAGCGTCGAGGAGATCCGCAAGCCGGAAATGGATGCACAGCTTGTGGCGGAGGGCGTTGCCCAGCAGTTGGAGAAGCGCATCATGTTCCGGCGTGCAATGAAGCGCGCCGTACAGAATACGCTGCGGGTCGGAGCCGAGGGCATCAAGATCAGCGTGGCCGGCCGACTGAATGGCGCCGAGATCGCGCGGACTGAGTGGTATCGCGAGGGTCGGGTGCCGCTCCACACCTTCCGTGCGGATATCGACTATGGATTTGCGGAGGCGATAACCACGTATGGGGTTATCGGCGTAAAGGTGTGGATTTTCAAAGGCGAGGTTTTCGAGCCTGTGCACGCGGAACCGAAAACCCGCAGTGCGGTTGAAGCTTGATGAGGTCATGCCATGTTGCAGCCAAAAAGAACGAAATACAGGAAACAGCATAAGGGGCGCAATACCGGGTTGGCCATCGCCGGTAGTAAAGTGTCCTTTGGCGAGTATGGCCTTAAGGCAACGACTCGCGGTAGAATAACCGCCCGCCAAATCGAGGCTGCGCGTCGGACCATCTCCCGGCACGTAAAGCGGGGTGGAAAAATCTGGATTCGCGTATTCCCGGATAAGCCGATCAGCAGCAAGCCGCTGGAGGTTCGAATGGGTAGCGGTAAGGGCAGCGTGGAATACTGGGTTGCCGAAATCAAACCCGGCACCATGCTGTATGAGCTCGAAGGCGTCAGTGAAGAGCTGGCCCGAGAGGCGTTTCGACTGGCAGCAGCGAAGCTGCCTGTACAGACTACCTTTTCCCTGCGTACGGTGATGTGATGAAAGCCAGTGAATTGAGAGCGAAACAGGCTGACGAACTCAAGTCGACGCTGATGGATCTGCATCGGGAGGCATTCAGTCTGAGGATGCAGCAGGCGACGGGGCAGCTGAGTAAGTCCCATCAGATCAGGGCGGTGCGGCGCGATATCGCGCGAGTAAATATGGTTCTGGCAGAAAAAGGCGGAAAAGTATGACGGCGAGCGAAGGTCGCGTGCGGAGCGTCACCGGGCGCGTGGTGTCGAACAAGATGGATCGAACCATCGTGGTCGCCATCGAGCGGCAGGTGTCCCATCCGTTGTATGGCAAGTATATCCGTCGCACTACGAAGGTGGTGGCGCATGATGAAAACAATGAGTGCGGCATCGGCGATCTGGTGACCCTGCATGCATCCCGGCCGGTTTCGAAGAGAAAGGCCTGGACCCTCGGCGCTGTCGTAGAGCGGGCGGTATGAAGTCGTCCACTGGGGCCTTGAGCAAATATTTGGAGATTTGAACGATGATACAGATGCAGACGTGTCTGGATGTCGCGGACAATAGCGGCGCGCGGCAAGTCATGTGTATTAAGGTCCTTGGTGGGTCCAAGCGGCGCTACGCGAATGTTGGCGACGTCATCAAGGTCAGCGTGAAGGATGCGATCCCGCGGGGGCGTGTCAAAAAGGGCGAGGTATACAACGCTGTGGTTGTTCGTACCCGCAAGGGTGTGAGGCGTTCGGACGGATCGCTGATTCGGTTCGATAACAATGCTGCGGTGATTTTGAACAATCAGCATCAGCCCATTGGTACGCGTATTTTCGGGCCGGTCACGCGCGAGCTTCGTTCTGAAAAGTTCATGAAGATTATCTCTCTGGCGCCGGAAGTGCTTTGACGTAAGAAGGTGTTGCCCCATGCGTAGGATCAAGAAAGGCGATCAGGTCGTCGTCATCGCCGGAAAAGACAAAGGAAAAAGAGGCTCAGTGCTGTCGGTGCTGAGCGACGACAAATTGCTGGTTGAGGGTGTCAATCTGGTCCGGAAGCACCAGCGCCCGAATCCCATGAGAGGCGTGACCGGTGGTATCGTCGAGAAGGCCATGCCGATCCATAGTTCCAACGTGGCGCTGTTCAATGCCGCCACCAACAAAGGGGATCGCGTCGGATTCCGGCTGCTGGCTGATGGCAGAAAAGTCCGTTTCTACCGATCCACCAACGAACTGATTGACGCTTGAGTAGCGGATGTGCCATGGCTAGGTTAGAAGAGCTTTATAAAGAGAAAGTTGTCCCGGAATTGATGGCGCGATTCGGCTACCAGTCCGTCATGGAGGTTCCGCGTCTGGTAAAGATCACCCTGAATATGGGGGTGGGTGAAGCAGTCGCGGACAAGAAAATCCTGCAAAACGCGGTCGAGCACATGCAGGCGATCGGTGGGCAGAAGCCCGTCGTCACACACGCTCGCAAGTCGATCGCAGGTTTCAAGATCCGTGAGGGAATGCCCGTAGGTTGCAAGGTAACACTGCGGCGTGCGCGCATGTACGAATTCCTGGATCGTCTCATCAGTGTCGCGATTCCCCGTATACGCGACTTCCGCGGATTGAACCCGAAAGCATTCGACGGCCGGGGCAGCTATTCCATGGGCGTGAGGGAGCAGATCATTTTTCCGGAGATCGACTACGACAAGATCGATGCCATCCGGGGTATGGATATCACCATCACATCGACTGCGAAATCAGACGCCGAAGCTAAAGCATTGCTCGAGGCGTTCAAATTTCCTTTCCGGACGTAACGAAGGGCGGAGTCATGGCAAAAAAATCAATGATCGCGCGCGAAGTGAAGCGCCAGAAGCTGAACAACCGCTACGAGAAGAAGAGAGCCGAACTGAAGGCAATCATTTGTAGCGGGGAAACGCCCGATGAGCAAAGGGAGGCGGCGATCGTTGCGCTGCAAAAGCTGCCGCGGGACAGCGCCGCCACGCGCCAGCGCAATAGATGCCAGCTGACCGGGCGCCCGCACGGCTTCTATCGTAAGTTCGGGTTAGGGCGAAACAAATTGCGGGAATGCGTCATGCGCGGCGAAGTGCCGGGTGTGGTCAAGGCGAGCTGGTAAGGCGGACCGCTAACGTATCGGAGTTTATAGTCATGAGTATGTCAGATCCTTTGAGCGATCTCCTTACGCGGATACGCAACGGTCAAGCCGCCGGCAAGGCGGAGATCCTCGTTCCGGCGTCGAAGCTCAAGCGAGCCGTGTGCCAGGTTTTGAAGGACGAAGGTTATATCGCGGGTTTCTTCGATGTGGCGGACGGTGCAAAGCCCAACCTCCGTGTGGAGCTTAAATATCACAACGGCGCCCCGGTCATCGACAAGATCCAGCGGGTCAGCAAACCCGGATGTCGGCGCTATAGAGGGCGGAACGAAATGCCCAAAGTCATGGGCGGCTTCGGTATTGCCATAGTCTCCACCTCAAAGGGTGTTATGTCCGATCGCAGAGCCAGGGTGCTGGGTGAGGGCGGCGAAGTTCTCTGTGTCGTTGAATGATGTTTGTACAGGCTGGCCGATATGTCTCGTGTAGCGAATAATCCAATCTCCATTCCCAAAGGGGTGGAAATAAGCATTGCCGAAGGGATAGTAACCGCGAAGGGCAAGAACGGCGTGTTGTCGCGCGCACTTCCTGCATGCCTGAGCGTGAACGTGAACGCTGATACTGTCACGGTCGACTACGACCGGAATGATCAAGCGCAGAATGCCATCGCGGGCACCACTCGCGCCAATCTTGCCAATATGATCGTCGGCGTCAGCAGTGGATTCGAGCGAAAGCTCTCTCTAGTAGGCGTGGGATACCGCGCGCAGGCCAAGGGGGATGTGTTGAGCCTGAGTCTCGGCTACTCCCATCCGGTGGAGTTCAAGGTCCCCGCAGGCATTGTGGTGGAGACCCCGTCCCAGACCGACATTGTCGTTAAGGGAGCCGACCGTCAAGCGGTGGGCCAAGTGGCTGCCAACATCCGAGCGTTCCGCTCGCCGGAACCTTATAAGGGCAAGGGCGTCCGCTACGCGGACGAGGTCATCATCCGCAAGGAAGCGAAAAAGAAGTAGGACATAGCAATGGATAAGAAACAGGCCCGTCTGAAAAGGGCAGCCAAAACTAGGCATGTCATTCGCGCCATGGGTGCGAATCGCCTGACCGTTCACCGCACTCCCCGGCATATCTATGCGCAGGTCATCGGCCCCGACGGTGGCACGGTCCTGGCTTCAGCGTCCACCCTCGAGACGGCCATCCGTGACCGCCTGGCCGTTACCGGAAACCGGGATGCCGCCACTGAGGTGGGCAGGTGCATCGCTGAGAAGGCGTTAGCCGCCGGGGTTTCCAGCGTTGCATTCGATCGATCGGGATTTAAGTACCACGGACGAATCAAAGCGCTGGCCGATGCGGCTAGAGAAGCTGGGCTCCAGTTCTAGCGAGGATTATCAATGGCAAACGTGAGTACTCAGGCAGGTGCCGGTGAGGGGTTGCAGGAAAAGCTGGTCGCCGTTCGGCGCGTCTCCAAGGTGGTCAAGGGCGGACGCCAGTTCGGATTTACCGCGTTGACTGTCGTTGGAGACGGCAACGGGCGCGTGGGTTTCGGCCTCAGCAAGGCGCGAGAGGTGCCGGTCGCGATCCAGAAGTCGATGGAGCAGGCGCGGAAGAATATGCGCAAGGTCGCGCTCAACGGTCAGACCTTGCACCATCCGGTCACGGCTGCGGCTGGGGCTGCGAAAGTACATATGCAGCCTGCTTCGGAGGGTACCGGCATCATCGCTGGTGGCGCCATGCGTGCTGTTTTTGAGGTGGTTGGCGTTCATAACGTCCTTGCGAAATGTATTGGCACCAACAACCCGATCAATGTCGTTCGCGCGACGATCAAAGGGTTGACGGAATTGCGGGACCCGAAATCTGTTGCTGCGAAACGCGGAATGACGGTCGAAGAACTTCTGGGGTGATGGCTATGACGAAGAAGACTTTGCGCGTTACGCAGGTGCGCAGTTCCCACGGACGGCTGGAGTCACATAAGGCTTGCCTGCGCGGGCTTGGCTTACGTAAGCCCCATCATTGTGTAGAAGTTCCGGGCACGCCGGAGATTTTGGGCATGATTTTCAAAGTCTCCTACCTGCTCAAGGTGGAGGAAATCTGACATGTTTTTGAACACTATCGGCGCGCGGGACGGAAGCCGTCCGGCAAAAAGGCGGCTGGGGCGGGGCATCGGTTCGACACTGGGCAAGACCAGCGGGCGAGGGCATAAGGGACAGAAGGCCCGCGCTGGCGGCTTCCATAAGGTAGGTTTCGAAGGTGGCCAGATGCCGCTGCAGCGCCGGTTACCGAAGGTAGGCTTCAGAAGTGCGAAGAAGCGTTTCGCCGCCGAGGTAACGCTGACCCAACTCGCGAAAATTGCAGGTGGCGTGATAGGGTTGGTGGAACTGAAGGAAGCTGGTCTCGTTCCCTCCGTGGCAAAGACCGTCAAGATTGTTGCCACGGGCTCCATATCGGGAGCCGTAAGTGTGCGCGGTGTTAGCGTGACGCAGGGTGCCCGCGCTGCGATCGAAGCCGCAGGCGGCAAAGTGGAAAGCTGATGAACGCCATCAACCCCCTGATGGCGGATCGCGGCGGCAGGTTCACCGAGCTTCGCCAGCGTTTGCTGTTCGTATTCGGCGCGCTCATCGTTTTCCGGATTGGCGCGCATATTCCAATTCCAGGCGTCGACCCGAAGGCCTTGGCGGCAATGTTCAATCAGCAGGGCAGCTCGATCCTGGACATGGTGAACATGTTTTCCGGTGGCGCGCTCAAGCGGCTGAGCATCTTTGCACTAGGCATCATGCCCTATATCTCGGCATCAATCATTCTGCAGTTGATGACCATCGTCGTGCCGAAGCTGGAGCAGCTGAAGAAGGAGGGCGAATCGGGGCGGAAAAAGATCAACCAGTACACCCGATACGCGACGGTTGTGCTCGCCTCGTTTCAGGCCACCGGCGTTGCGATGGCGTTGCAGAATCAGAGCGCAGGCGGTGCGCCGATCGTGGTTTCCCCGGGATTTCAGTTTGTTGCCCTCACTGCCATTTCACTAGTTACCGGCACCATGTTTTTGATGTGGCTCGGTGAGCAGGTGACCGAGCGTGGGCTGGGAAACGGCATATCGATCATTATATTTGCCGGTATCGTTGCCGGGCTGCCTTCCGCCGTGGGTGGAACGCTCGAACTCGCACGCACGGGCGAGTTGAGTGCGTTCAGCATCATTGGCATAGCCGCGATCGCGGTTGCTGTGACATGGCTCGTGGTATTCGTCGAGAAAGGACAGCGCCGGATTACGATCAACTATGCCAAGCGCCAGGAAGGGCGCCGCATGTATGCTGCGCAGAAGAGCTTCCTGCCGCTGAAGCTGAATATGTCCGGTGTAATCCCGCCGATATTCGCTTCCTCAATCATACTGTTTCCGGCGACCTTGGCGGGCTGGTTCGGCAATTCGGAAAAGTTGGTCTGGCTGCAGGACATAGCGAGTACGCTGTCTCCCGGTCAGCCGCTTTATGTTCTTTGCTATGCGGCAGCGATCATGTTTTTCTGCTTTTTTTATGCGGCATTAGTCTTTAATTCCAATGAAACTGCGGAGAACTTGAAGAAGTCCGGCGCTTTCATTCCGGGGATCCGGCCCGGTCAGCAGACGGCGCGGTATGTGGACACCGTCATGACGCGGCTTACCCTGGTGGGCGGCATCTACATTACTGCCGTGTGCCTGTTGCCGGAGTTCTTGATCGTGTATTGGAACGTGCCATTCTATTTCGGCGGTACCTCGCTATTGATTATCGTCGTCGTGGTTATGGATTTCATGGCACAGATACAGACCTACGTGATTTCTCAGCAATACGAAGGATTGTTGAAGAAAACCAATATCAATATCAGGTGATTTTGTTTCGGATCGCCGAGGAAGCATTATGAAAGTGAGAGCATCTGTTAAGCGTATTTGCCGTAACTGCAAGGTTCTGAAGAGGAACGGCATCGTCCGCATCATTTGTAAGGACGCCCGCCACAAGCAGCGGCAGGGCTGATGGTTCCCATCGTTGTGAGATCGGCAGCGGCTGTGTATAATGGCCGGCTATCGCCCAGCGGCATAGAGTTGGAGTTTGTTTAAATGGCGCGTATTGCTGGAGTCAACATCCCAGATCACAAGCATGTAGTTATTTCACTGACCGCGATCTACGGCATCGGGCGTACGCGTGCAGGTTTGATCTGCGACAGCGCGGGGATCGAGGCTGAAAAGAAAGTCAGAGAGCTGAGCGACGAGCAGGTCGAGCGCTTGCGTGGCGAAGTCGCGAAGTTCGTCGTCGAAGGCGATCTTCGGCGAGAGGTGGCTATGAACATCAAGCGGCTCATGGACCTCGGTTCCTACCGCGGTATGAGGCACCGGCGCGGCTTGCCCGTGCGTGGACAGCGCACCCGCACCAACGCCCGCACCCGCAAGGGGCCGCGTCGTCCGATCAAGAAATAAAGGTACGGTAGAAAATGGCTACGACAGGTCGCCCGGTTAAAAGAATCAAACGAGATATCTCGGACGGTATCGCGCATGTGAGCGCGTCCTTTAATAACACCATAATTACGATTACCGATAGGAAGGGCAACGCTCTTTCGTGGGCTAGCGCCGGCGCATCGGGTTTTCGTGGTTCGCGCAAGAGTACGCCGTTTGCCGCGCAGGTCGCGGCTGAAAAAGCCGGCTTAGTGGCGAAGGAGTACGGGATGAAAAATCTGGACGTCCACGTCACCGGGCCGGGGCCGGGAAGAGAGTCTGCTGTGCGTTCTCTGAACGCATTGGGTTTTAAGATTGTGAATGTCGTAGACACCACGCCGCTGCCGCACAACGGGTGTCGTCCCCCGAAGAAGCGGCGCGTTTGACGAGAGGTTTGTTATGGCTAGGTATCTTGGGCCGAAATGTAAGTTGAGCCGCCGTGAGGGGACCGATCTGTTCCTGAAGTCACGGGGCAAGTCGCTGGATTCGAAATGCAAGCTGGATCAGCCTCCGGGGCAGCATGGGCAGAAGCGGCCTAGGCTGAGCGATTACGCTGCTCAGCTCCGGGAGAAACAAAAGCTGCGGCGCATATACGGCGTCATGGAGCGCCAGTTTCGCAATTACTACGCCGAGGCGTCTCGCTTGAAGGGCTCTACCGGCGAGAATTTGCTGGCGTTGCTCGAGTCTCGGCTCGATAACGTCGTATACCGGATGGGATTTGCGTCTACGCGCGCTGAGGCGCGGCAGCTGGTGTCCCATAAGGCGATCAATTTGAACGGGCGTACACTGAACATTCCGTCTTACCAGGTGCGGAGTGGGGATGTTGTCGAGATTCGCGAGAAGGCGAAATCCCAGGGCCGTGTGAAGGACGCACTTCAGGTGACCGAGCAGTACGGTTTTCCGTCCTGGGTTGACGTCGATGCGAAGGCGATGAAAGGCACGTTTAAGTCGGCGCCTGAAAGAAGTGAGCTGGGCTCGGATATCAACGAGCAGCTGGTCGTCGAGTTGTATTCGAAGTAGCGCGTGACGGGGTATACCTAATATGCACAACTCGCTTGCCGAGCTGATCAAGCCGCGTACGGTAGAGGTGGTTCCGCACGGAACTCATTCTGCTCGCGTGGTCATTGAGCCCCTGGAGAGGGGGTTCGGCCACACCTTGGGCAACGCCTTGAGGCGTGTCCTGCTTTCCGCTATCCCCGGCGCAGCGGTAACGGATGTCGTCATTGATGGCGTGCTGCACGAATATTCGACCATTGAAGGGGTTCAGGAGGACGTGATCGACGTGCTGCTGAATCTCAAGAGTCTTGCCATCCGCCTCAACGGGCCGCACGATGTTTACCTCAACATCGACAAGCAGGGCCCTGGGCAGGTTTTGGCGGGCGACATGGAGGTTCCCCATGACGTCGAGGTGTTGAACCCCGATCTGCTAATCGCGCACATCACGGGAAACGGTCGTTTGCGCATGACGCTTCACGTGCAGAAGGGGAGGGGCTACCAGCCGGTCGCGAGCCGGGCTATCGAAGGCGATTCGGCTATCGGGACCTTGCATGTCGACGCGAGCTTCAGCCCTATTAAGAAGGTGTCCTACGTTGTCGAGAGCGCCCGCGTTGAGCAGCGTACCGACCTCGACCGGTTGGTTATCGAACTCCAGACAAACGGGACGGTTCAGCCGGAGGAAGCTGTTAAGCATGCCGCGAACATTCTTAACCAACATCTCGGCATTCTTGTCGACCTTAAGGGGGAGGATTTGCCGCTTTTCGGTGAGGATGGCCCCCAGTTCGATCCGCTGCTGCTGCACCCCGTGGACGATCTCGAGCTAACGGTTCGTTCAGCTAACTGCCTGAAGGCGGAGAACATATTTTACATCGGGGACCTCATCCAGCGTAGCGAGGCAGATTTGCTCAAGACTCCAAATCTGGGAAAAAAATCGCTTACGGAGATCAAAGACGTTTTGGCGACGAAGGGTTTGTCGCTGGGGATGCGTCTGGAGAATTGGCCGCCGGAAGGTCTCAAGAAGCTGAATCCATAGCCTTTTAGGGTGTAGAAAAACATGCGTCATCGTAAAGCAGGAAGGAAGTTCAATCTGACCAGCAGTCACCGCACTGCTTTGTATCGGAATTTGGCTGCCGCACTCGTTGAGCACGAGATCATTCGGACGACTCTGCCAAAAGCCAAAGAGATCAGGCGTTACGTAGAGCCGCTGATTACCTTGTCGAAGGAAGACAGCGTGGCCGGCCGGCGGCTTGCGTTCGCGAGGCTGCGTAACCGGGACGCGGTGACGAAGCTGTTCAACGATCTTGGTCCCCGGTTCAAGACGCGGCCGGGCGGTTACACACGGATTCTGAAATGCGGCTTTCGGGCGGGCGACGCAAGTCCGATGGCTTTTGTGGAACTCGTGGATCGAGCCTGAGCGTGATTGCCGGGGGCGTGCTCCGGTTTCCCGGCTCGGTTTTTTCGGGGCGCTCAGGCGCCCCGTCTCGTTAGTCGGTAGGTCGGCCTGCCGGACCACCCGCCCAGCCTAGTCTTGCCGTCGAAGACGTCTGTGGCCTCTCCCAGCAAAACCCGTTTTCCGGATTTGGCGCTCCACGAGTGGGAGCGGATATTCGAGGAGCGGAGGCATTTATTCGAAGGGTGTTCCGAATCCTTTCGCCAGTCTCTGGGCTTCGTCTGCGCGTGCAGCCCGTTCTTCCTGGGAGTCTTGAAGCGCGACAGCCATCTGATCCCCATGCTCCGGGCTTTGGCCGAGGATAGCCTTTCGGGCAGGGATGCCGTTACGGATCTGCAGAAACTCGTAGCTGGCGCGGGCGACCGCGACTGCCTGGCGCGTGTATTACGTCAGTGGCGCAATCGCGAAATGGCCATCATTGCTTGGCAGGACATTTCAGGCGAACTCGGTATCGACAAGATATTAGGAAGGATATCGGAAACGGCGGAATTGGCCATCCGAGCGGCTCTCGACTGGCTTTTCGCAGATGCCTGCCGGCGATGGGGTATTCCGACGCGCATAGGCGGTTCGGCGCAGAATCTGGTCGTCTTGGGCATGGGAAAGCTCGGGGGGAGAGAGCTCAATTTTTCGTCCGACATCGACTTGGTCTTTGCCTATGTCGAGGAAGGTGAGCTGCCAGGCCCCATGGGCACGACCTACGCCGAATTTTACACGCGACTTGCACAGTCACTCGTTCATGTCCTCGATGCGGTGACCGAAGACGGATTCGTTTTTCGTGTCGATGTACGGCTGAGGCCTTTCGGCGAGAGCGGTCCGCTCGTGATCAGCTTCGAGTCATGCGAACGCTATTACCAAGCCCAGGCACGCGACTGGGAGCGCTACGCCATGGTAAAGGTCCGTGCGGTGGGGGGGGATGCGGAGGACGGCGCTGAGTTCGAGCGGTTCTTCTACCCGTTCGTGTATCGTCGATACCTCGACTATCGGGTGTTCGGTGAACTGAGGTCGCTAAAATCCAAGATCGTGGCGGAAGTCCGGAGGAAGGACCGGGGCGATAACATCAAGCTGGGCTCCGGCGGAATCCGGGAAATCGAGTTCGTCGGACAGGCGTTCCAGCTGATCCGCGGGGGCCGAAATATTGAGCTGCAGGATCGAAGCATCCTGACGGTCCTGGAGCGAGCCGGGCAACTGCGCCTGCTTGAGCATGAGACAGCGTCGTTTCTCTGTGACGCGTACCGGTTCTTGCGCAAAGTCGAGAACCGGCTCCAGCAGTACGATGACAAGCAGACGCATGACCTACCGGCATCCGAGGAGCGGCGCGAGTTGCTGGCTTACTCCCTGGGTTTCGAGGGCTGGGGGGAGTTTAAGAGGGAGCTCGACGGAGTTCGGAGCCGGGTCCACGGAATTTTCGCCGAGGTGATTGCCGAGCCTTCGCAGAGCGCGTCCGCCGAGCTGCTACTGGATGGGGGCGAGGCGGAGCTATCTGTCGCGCTGGCAGGATTCGAAGGCGCCGCGGACGCCATGGCCAGCCATTTGGTCAATTTCCGTGCCTCGGCGGCTGTTCGGCGGCTCGGTGCCGGTGCCATGGCCGAGCTTCAGCAAGTCATCGGAAAGCTGCTGGCTGAACTCGCGGCTGCCGGCTTTTCCGACCCGGCGAGCATCTTGGCGAGAGTTCTCAAGTTGCTCGAGTCGATCGCCGGCAGGGGGGTGTATTTTTCGCTGCTGGCGGAGAAGCCGGCTGCATTGTCCCAGTTGGTGAGGCTGGCTGCTGCGAGTCCTTGGATCGTGAGGCTCATTTCCGGCGCGCCGATTCTGCTTGACGAACTGCTGGATCCCCGGACCCTGTACAGCCCCCTGACCCGGGAGGCCTTGGGCCGGGAAGCGGACATTCTGGCAGGCAGCCTGACTCCCGACGATGACGAGCAGTTGATGTTGCGGCTCCGGCAGTTCAAGGCCGCGCATCAGTTGCGGATTGCGGCGGCCGACATAATGAACGTCATTCCGGTCATGGTTGTCAGCGATTACCTGACGGACTTGGCCGAGGTAGTGATCGCGCGTGCGCTCGGGCTGGCCTGGAAGTCCGTGGCTGCGCGCCACGGCGTTCCGCCGGTGGCGGCGGGAGCATCTCCGGATTTTCCCGGATTCGGCGTCATCGCCTATGGAAAGCTCGGCGGCATAGAACTGGGCTATGGGTCAGATCTGGATCTGGTTTTTCTCTACGATGGAGTCGCCAGCGACGCCGTAACCGATGGGCCGCGTCCGGTCACCGCCGCCGAGTTTTATGCCCGGGTGGTTCAGCGGATGGTCAGTCTGCTGACGACCGAGATGCTCGGCGGGGCGCTGTATGAAGTCGATCTTCGCTTGCGGCCAAGCGGGAGCTCCGGTCTCCTCGTCAGCAAAGTCGACGCCTATGAAAATTACCAGCTCCACCAAGCCTGGACCTGGGAGCGTCAGGCGCTGGTGAGAGCACGGTTCGTGGCCGGCGACCCGGGGGTGGGCGCGCGCTTCGATGTGATCCGGCGGACCGTGCTTTGCGCGGAGCGGGACAGCCGGCAGGTGAGACTCGATGTTCAGGCGATGCGCGAGAAGATGCGGGAAAGCTTGGCGGACAGGCGGCCCGGCGTGTTCGACTTGAAGCAGGGATTTGGCGGTATTGCCGATATCGAGTTTATTGTACAATTCGGGGTTCTTGTCAGCGCCGCGAAGCATTGCGAGATCACTCGCTGGACCGATACGGTCCGCCTACTGGAAACCCTTCGCACCGCAAACTTCCTGAAGCCAGAGCAGGCGGATCGGCTTCGATGTGCCTACTGCGACTATCGCGGCAAGGCGCATCGTCTTGCTTTGCAAGAGATGCCGGCGTTGGCATCGTCGTCGGAATTTTCCGAACACCGGGCGGCTGTGCAGGCGGTTTGGAAGCAGATCATCGAAGCGCCGGCGCTTTGAGCGAACTGAGGCCGGTGGCAATTTCCCTCTGATTGCAGGAGATCAATTCATGGCAATGGACGATCGGGACGGGCAGATCTGGCTCGATGGGACGTGGCTTCCCTGGCGCGAAGCCAAGGTGCACGTTTTGACCCACACGCTTCACTACGGCTGCGGCGTGTTCGAAGGCCTGCGCGCCTACCGCACGGAACGTGGCCCTTCGGTTTTCAGGCTCCGTGACCATACGGACCGTCTGTTCCGTTCGGCCCACATCATGAAGATGTCGATTCCGTTCGACAAGGACACTCTGGACCAAGCCCAGTTGGAGGCGGTGGCGCGGAATAATCTGGAAAGCGCCTATATCAGGCCGATGTGTTTTTTTGGCGCCGAAGGCATGGGTTTGCACGCTCACGGACTGGCGGTTCATGTGATGGTCGCCGCTTGGCAATGGGGCAGCTATCTGGGGGCCGAAAACATGGCTCGCGGCATCCGCGTGAGAACCTCGTCCTACGCCAGGAATCATGTCAACAGCATCATGTGCAAGGCCAAGGCGAACGGAAACTATCTCAATTCGATCCTTGCCGTCCAGGAAGCGATCGAAGCCGGCTGTGACGAAGCGCTATTGCTGGACCACGAAGGCTACGTTGCCGAAGGAAGCGGTGAAAATATCTTCATCGTTCGCAAGGGAAAGCTCTATACGCCGGATCTGACCTCGGCACTGGAGGGCATCACGCGGGATACCGTGATGACTCTGGCTCAGGAACAAGGCCTGCAAGTCGTGGAAAAACGTATTACCCGTGACGAGGTTTACGTAGCCGACGAGGCATTCTTCACCGGGACGGCCGCCGAAGTCACGCCGATCCGAGAGGTGGATGGGCGAGTGATCGGTGAAGGCGGGCGCGGACCGGTGACGGAAAAGCTGCAGGCGCTGTATTTCGATTATGTGCATGGGCGCCGTTCCGACCATGCCGAATGGCTGAGCTTCGTCTGAGGGCTCTCTCGGCTCAGCCACGCGGCAGGTGGCTGTGTTCTGCCTGCCGCGCAGTCCGTTTGTCCGTTCTACTTTAGCATCAGGAAGAAGGAGCCACTGCCCCGCTGAATGCTGAGGAGGAGCTCGGAGCGGCCCTTGGTGGCACCCTTCAGGTCGTCAAGCGTTCCGATTTCCTCGCGGTTTGCCATCACGATGACGTCCCCGGGGCGCAAGCCAGCCTGAAATGCGTACGACCCCGTGTGGATTTTCTCCACCTGCACGCCGTCCTCGCTGTTCTTGAGTACGACTCCGGAAAGTCTGGGATGGATTTTGCCGCCCTCCTCCTGAACCAGTTTGGGGGCGCGGATCGCCGCTTCACGTACCACTCTTTCCCCCTTGTGCATCACCTCGACTCGGACCTCTTCGCCTATGGGTAGGAGGCCGATGGTATTGCGGACATCCGCGCTGTTCTTGACCGGTCGGTCATTGATGCTGAGAACGACATCGCCGGCTTCCAGTCCTGCGGAAGCGGCGGGAGAGTCTTTTTGGATGCCGGTGACCACGGCGCCCTGGCTCTGGCTCAGTCCGAATGCCTGGGCGAGATCCGGCGTCAGGTCCTGGATGGTGATCCCGATCTGCCCGCGGCGGATTTCGCCCTTTTCGACCAGTTGGGTCATGATGCTTGAGGCCATGTTGGAGGGAATGGCGAACCCGATGCCGACGTTCCCTCCGGTAGGGGCGATGATGGCCGTATTCACGCCGACCAGTTCGCCGCGGAGATTGATCAAGGCGCCTCCGGAATTGCCGGGATTGATCGAAGCGTCGGTCTGGATGAAATCCTCGTAGCCTTCGATGCCTAGCCCGGAACGCCCCAGGGCGCTGACGATGCCGGAGGTCACGGTCTGTCCCAGGCCGAAGGGATTGCCGATGGCGACGACGAAATCGCCGACCTCGAGCTGGCTCGAGTCGCCGATGGGCAGTTCCGTCAGATTCTTGGGTTCGACCTTGATGACGGCCAGATCGGATTCGGGATCGGCTCCGACCAGCTTTGCGCTCAATTGGCGTCCGTCTCTTAGCGTCACACTTATCTCGTCCGCCTTGTCGATCACGTGGTTGTTGGTGAGGATGTAGCCCCGCCGGGCGTCGACGATGACGCCGGAGCCGAGGCTGGAGCTCTCTCGGCGCCTTGGCTGATTCGGAATCCCGAAGAAATGCCGGAAGAAGGGGTCTTGCATCAAGGGGTTTTCGGCGATTTCGATCTGAGTCTTCGTCGAGATGTTCACCACCGCGGGCATGGCTTTTTTCAGCACGGGAGCGAGGCTGGGCATAGGCTGGCCATTGACGCTGGTGGGCAAATCCGCCCAGGCGGGGGGGCAGATGGACAAGCCGCTGGCGGCAAGGAGCAACAGGGCGCTGACGGATTTCATGCGCATGGAATTACCTCCATCATATTTTTCTGCACGAAGTGGCGTGAGGGTCCGAAGTCTAGCTAAATGCCAGCTCGCGCTGCGGCGAACGGGATACTGAGAATATGGGACGTCTGTAGTGCGATAACAATGTCGAAAAGATGGCCCGCTAATGGGGCCGTGCCGGTTCGTCCGGGCGCCCGCGCCGGGATTCGGGGAGAATCAGGCTTTGAGTGTGCTCTGGTCGGCGCCGGGAGCGGCGCTGTCCCGCTGAGTTTCGAGCCAAGTCAGCGACTGGCGCGCCGCGGCTGTCCCGTCCTGGAGTCCTTTGGCGATCAGCTGCCGTCCCGGTATGAGCTTGCCCAGCACCAGTGCGCTGAGGACGACGCCGAAGGAAAGGCAGTAGACCGACCCGTAGACCGCCTTGGCGATCAGGCCGGGTTTGGCGGGTCCGTGGAATGCATCGGCCGGAGTAGTTGAAGGGGCCGAGGCGCGTGCGGTCTTTTCTTCTGTCGCCGATACCAGGCTCAGAACAGGCCCGCGTGGCTTGGACGTAATGGGTACGACTTTCTTGGCCATGGCCCTATTCCTCAACTAGTTCACGAACGAGCGCTTTGATTTCCCTGGCTGCCGGTCCCTTGCTGTCGAACTCGAGTACGGAAAGTCCGGACGCGGCACTTTCGGCATAGGCAACCCTCTGATTTACCGCGGTTTCCGCTACTGGGAAAGGGTAGTCCCTGAGCGCTTCGGCCACATCGCGACCGATAGCCGTATTCACGATTTTCCGGTTGACGATGAATCGCCCTTTCAGGCGTTCCTTGTATATCATAACCTCTTGGATCAACTTGACAATCTCGTCGGCAGCCCAGACGTCGTAAGGGGATGGCTGGACCGGGATGAGGACGAGGTCGGAGGCCATGATGGCCGACCGGGCGAGTTCATTGACCCGGGGGGGGCCGTCGATGATGACGTAGTCATAGCTGCAAGCGAGCTCCGGAACGTCCTTGTGCAAAGTCGGTTTGGCCATGCCGACGACGGGAAACAGAGTGTCACCCTGCCGGGTCGATTGCCAGTCCAGTGCGCTGCCCTGCGGATCGGCATCGATGAGGAGGGTACGCTTGCCCGACAAGGCCAAGGCGGCAGCTATGTTGACCGACAAGGTGGTCTTGCCGACGCCGCCTTTTTGGTTGAGAACGCCGATGATCATACGGGGGTGCCGTTCCGCGGGAAGTACGGTATGGCTATGTATGCTAGTCGATTCCGGCTACGGTTGCATCGGCGGCGGTGCCGAACCGTCTGAATATGCTGATGACCTGAAATGGAGGGGGATGCGCACGCAGGCTTGGGCCGCGCGCGCATCTGTAATGCCGGAGACCGTTATTTGATCTTGGCTTCTTTGTACATGACGTGCTTGCGCACGACCGGATCGAATTTTTTGATTTCCATCTTTTCCGGCATGGTGCGCTTGTTCTTGGTAGTCGTGTAGAAGTGACCGGTGCCGGCGCTGGACACCAACTTGATCTTGTCACGCATGGCTCATCGCTCCTGCAGATTAAACTCTTTCGCCGCGCTTGCGGATGTCTGCCAGGACGGCGTCGATCCCGCACTTGTCGATGACCCTCAAGCCGTGGCTCGAGACCTTGAGGCGAACCCAGCGATTTTCGCTCTCGACCCAGAAACGGCGTTCGTGCAGGTTGGGGTTGAACAGTCTTTTCGTCTTGTTGTTAGCGTGGGAAACGTTATGGCCTACAATACGTCGCTTCCCCGTAACCTGACATACCTTGGACATGGCTTACCTCAATGTCGGCTTGCAGGGTGGAAAAACGTGCTTTATAAGGGTTTGACGGCATTTAGTCAACAGTGAGAGTGGTTCGGGGGAAGCGATGACATTGAAGCTCGGGATCGTGATGGATCCGATCGGCAAGATCAAGATCGGCAAGGACAGCAGCTTCGCGATGTTGCTGGAAGCTCAGGCGCGGGGCTGGGAGCTCTTCTACATGGAACTGAACGATCTTTACCTGCGTGATGGCCGTGCCCATGCACGGGTCAGGCACCTTCAGGTCGAGCGCGATTACGTCCGCTGGTTCGAGTTTCTGGACGAGCGGGACATCGCGCTGGACACGCTCGACGTCATTCTGATGCGCAAGGATCCGCCCTTCGACCAGGAATACATCTATGCGACCTATCTGCTCGAATGCGCCGAGAGCCGGGGCGTGTATGTGGTCAACCGGCCGCGCTCGCTGCGGGATGCCAACGAGAAGCTGTTCACCGCCTGGTTCCCCCAATGCTGCGCGCCGACGCTGGTCGCCCGCGAGGCAGGCCGCGTCCGTGAATTTCTCCGCGAACATGGCGAGATCGTCCTGAAGCCGCTCGACGGCATGGGCGGAGCCTCGATCTTCCGGGTCGCCGAAGGCGATCACAACCTGAGCGTCATTCTCGAAACCATGACTCAGCACAATCGGCGTTTCGTGATGGCCCAGCGATATCTTCCGGAAATCCGGGATGGCGACAAGCGGATACTCGTCGTCAACGGCGAAGCGGTCCCCTATGCCCTGGCGCGCATCCCCGCCCACGGCGAAAGCCGGGGCAATCTGGCGGCCGGCGGGCGGGCGGAAGGGAGGGAGCTGACCGAGCGGGACCGCTGGATCGTGTCGCAGGTCGGGCCCACCCTGCGCCAGCGCGGTCTGGTATTTACCGGTCTCGATGTCATCGGCGATTACCTCACCGAGGTCAACGTCACCAGCCCGACCTGCATCCAGGAGCTGGACACGCTGTTCGGCCTGAACATCAGCGCCATGCTCATGGACCACATCGAGTCGGTCGTGTCCGGGGCGGACCGGGCCCGCGATGTCGCTTGAGTCGCACGACCAAAGCCGCCTGCTGCTCGCGCTGCTGATCGCGTTCGCGATGCATGCGGCGGTGATTCTCGGTCTGAATGCCAAGCCCGCCGCGACATCGCAAGATACGCCCAGGGCTTTCGACGTGACGCTGCTGCGGCTGCCCGCGCCCGATGCGCCGAAACGGGCGGAACATCTGGCGGCGGAGAACCAGCGTGGCGACGACAAGCCGGATCGGGCGGAGCCGTTGCCGGGTAGCAGCGCGGAAAAAATGGCGGAACCGGCGCAGGGAAAAGCGTCGCGACCGGCGACCGAGCGTCCTCCGCGGAAGCCCGTGCTGAAAAGCCCCCGGGTTGAACGGTCCGCCAAGCCCGCGCCCGAGCCCGAACTTGAAGCCGCTCCGCCGGCTCATATTTCCGCCGAATCCTTGAGCCGGCAGATCGCTGAATTCGGTGCGGCCTATGTGCGGCAGCAGGAGGAAGCGCCGCACCCGCGGATGGTGTATATCAATTCGGTCAATGCCCATAAATACAAGGCGGCGGCTTACGAGCGGGCTTGGCAGGACAAGATCGAGCGCATCGGCAACTTGAATTACCCCGAGGAAGCGCGCCGCAAGAACCTGACGGGCAGTCTGCTGCTGAGCGTAGTCCTGCGGCCCGACGGAAGCGTCCACAAGGTACAGGTGCGGCGTTCCTCCGGGGAGCAGGCGCTGGATGATGCGGCGGTGAGGATCGTCCAGCTCGCGGCGCCGTTTGCACCGTTTCCGGTGGAGCTGCGGGAGGAGGCCGATATGCTGGTGATCACCCGCACCTGGAAGTTCTTGAACGGCACGCGTCTGGAGACCGCGCCGTAGTTTGCCGCTTGCGGCGCCGTTGCAGGAGCGCCGATACTAATCACGATGAACCAGGAAACAGCATTTCTCGCCAACCATTTTCTGATCGCCATGCCGGGCTTGGCCGATCCGCATTTTGCGAAAACCGTGACCTTGCTCTGTCAGCACAACGCGGACGGCGCTCTCGGCATCATCATCAACCGTCCGTCCGAACTCAAGCTGGGCGACGTTATGCGGCAGATGGAGATCGAAATGAAAACCGCCGAGATGGGCGATCTGCCGGTGTATTTCGGCGGCCCTGTGCATCCGGAGCGCGGCTTCATTTTGCACGAGCCGGCAACGGTCTGGGCTTCCACCCTGGTGGTTTCCGATCGCCTGGCATTGACGACGTCCAGAGACATTCTGGAAGCGGTCGGGCGGGGCGAAGGGCCGAGCCGCATGCTGCTGGCTCTGGGCTACGCCGGCTGGGGCCAGGGCCAGCTCGAGCGCGAAATCATCGAAAATTCATGGCTCAACGCGCCGTCGGACAACGCGGTCATTTTTGAGCATCCGCCGGTGCGGCGCTGGAAGGCCGCGGCGGATCTCGTGGGCATCGACATCTCGCTGTTGACCAGCCAAGCGGGTCATGGCTGAAGCGCCGCCCGACTCGCGCGGTGCCACTTATCTCGGTTTCGACTTCGGCGAGAGGAACATCGGGGTTGCGGTCGGGCAATCGGTCACAGGCACTGCGGCGCCGCTTCGGACCCTGCGGGCGCAGCCGACCGCGCAGTTCTGGGCCGCCATTTCCGAACTGATCGCGCAATGGCAGCCCGCGGGCCTCGTCGTCGGCCTGTCCCATCAGCAGGACGGCAGCGAAAACCCCATCACGGCGCCGACCTTGCGCTTCTGCAGGCAGCTCGAAGGCCGTTACCGGCTCCCGGTGCATACGGTGGACGAGACGCTCACCACGGCCGAGTCGCGCACCCATTTTTATCAGCGCCGCCGCCGGAAATCGGTCGAGTTCGAGCAGGTGAAGGACGAAATGGCGGCGCAACTGATCCTGCAAACCTGGTTTTCACTTGATAAGGCATCACCGAGGTAATACATGAGTCAAGCGGATCTCGACGTCGAAACGCTGCTGGCGCGTCTGGAAGCTTCATTGCGGGAGGAACTCGTCCGGCGCCGGGTCGACGATCCGGCCATGATCGGCGTCCACACGGGCGGGGCTTGGATCGCGGAAATCTTGCATCGGCGTTTGGGGTTCTCCGAGCCGCTGGGGTATCTGGATATTTCCTTCTATCGGGACGATTACCCGCAATCGGGCATGAATCCGGACGTGCGGGCGAGCAAGCTGCCTTTTCGCGTCGACGGCCGGAACATCGTGCTGATCGACGACGTGCTGTACACCGGCCGTACCGTGCGCGCCGCGTTGAACGAGATCTTCGACTACGGCCGTCCGGCGGAGATCGTGCTCGGCGTGTTGATCGATCGCAACGGGAGGCAGATTCCGATCCAGGCTGACTGCATCGGCGGGCGGGTGGAGCTGGAGCCGGGGCAGCGCATCAAGCTCGTCGGTCCCGAGCCCTTGCAGCTGACGATTCGTGCGGGGGGGCGATGAGCGCGACGGCCGCCGCTGATATCCAGCTCGATGCTTCCGGGCGTCTGCGCCATTTCCTGACGGTCGAAGGGCTGAGCCGGGAGCTGCTGGTCCGGATCATGGACACGGCCGAATCCTTCGCCGGCGTGACGGCGCAGAACGTCAAGAAGGTGCCTCTGCTGCGCGGCAAGACCGTGGTCAATCTGTTCTTCGAAAACAGCACGCGGACCCGGACGACCTTCGAACTCGCCGCCAAGCGCTTGTCCGCCGACGTCCTCAACATCAACATCGCCACCTCTGCGACCTCCAAGGGCGAAAGCCTGCTCGACACCGTCCGCAACCTGGAGGCGATGCACGTCGACATGTTCGTGGTGCGCCATGCCCAGAGCGGCGCCGCCCATTTCATCGCCCGCCATGTTGCGCCCCACATCAGCGTGCTCAATGCGGGTGACGGCCGTCATGCCCACCCGACCCAGGCCATGCTGGACGTGTTCACGATCCGGCGTTGCAAGGGCGAATTCGCCGGCCTCAAGGTGGCCATCGTCGGCGACATCCTGCATTCCCGGGTGGCGCGTTCGGAGATCTGGGCGCTCAATACGCTGGGTGTGGATGAGGTGCGGGTGGTGGCGCCCAAGACTCTGCTGCCGGCCCACGTCGAAGCCTTGGGCGTGGTGCCTTACCATGATCTGAGCGAGGGATTGCGCGACGTCGACGTGGTGATCATGTTGCGCTTGCAGCTCGAGCGCATGGGCAGCGCGTTCATTCCGTCCGAACACGAATATTTCCAGCGCTTCGGCCTGACCGAAAGGCGTCTGGAGAAAGCCAGGCCGGACGCCATCGTCATGCATCCCGGGCCGATCAACCGCGGCATCGAAATCGATTCAGCGATCGCCGACGGTCCCCGTTCCGTGATCCTCCCGCAGGTGACGAACGGCATCGCGGTGCGCATGGCGGTGATGTCCATGGCCATGCACGCCGGTCCGGACAGGGAGGTGGCGGCATGAGCGGCGAACGCATCATCATCGAAGGCGGCCGCATCGTCGATCCGGCTTCCGGCTTCGACGGACCGGGCATGGTATGCGTCGCGGACGGCGTCGTCGCCAGCGTCGGCGGCCTGCCGGACGGATTCGAGGCCGATCGCCGCATCGATGCGGCCGGGCAAATCGTGTGTCCCGGATTCATCGACCTGTGCGCCCGGCTCAGGGAGCCGGGGCAGGAGCACAAGGGCAGCATCGCCTCGGAAAGCGCCGCCGCGGCGGCCGGCGGCGTTACTACGCTGTGCTGTCCGCCGGACACCGTTCCGGTCATCGACACCCCCGCCGTGGTCAAGCTGGTCACCGAGCGTGCCGAGCAGGCGGCTAAAGTCCGGGTGCTGCCCATCGGCGCCCTGACCCGCGGCCTCACGGGGACCGATCTGAGCGAAATGTACGCGCTGAAGCGCGCGGGCTGCCTGGCGCTGGGCAATGCCGACCGGCCTCTCGCCCATCCGCTGGTGCTGCGGCGGGCCTTGGAGTACGCGGCGAGTTTCGATCTCGTCGTGGTGTTCCGTCCCGAGGACCCGTGGCTGCGCAGCCAGGGCTGCGTCCATGAAGGGGCGGTGAGCAGCCGCCTGGGTCTGCCCGGCATACCGGAGACGGCGGAAACGGTTGCAGTCGCCCAGGCTCTCCCGTTGATCGAGCAGACCGGGGTGCGCGCGCACTTCGGCCAGCTCAGCAGCGGCCGCGCGGTGGAAATGGTCGCCGAGGCCCGGGCGCGAGGCGTGCATGTCAGCGCGGACGTGGCGGTGCATCACCTGCACCTCACCGAGTCGAGCGTCGACGGCTTCGATGCGCTTTGCCACAGCCGTCCGCCGTTTCGTACGACAGCCGATCGCGATGCGTTGCGCGCCGCCGTGGCCGACGGCCGGATTTCGGCTGTGTGCTCGGACCATCAGCCGCATGAAACGGATGCCAAGCTCGATGTGTTTCCCGCAACCGAGCCCGGCCTGTCTTCGCTCCAGACCCTGCTGCCGCTGATGTGCGCCTTGGTGGCGGAGGGGCGGCTGTCGTTGTCTGATGCCATTGCCCGCGTGACAGCGGGGCCGGCGGCAATACTCGGCCTGGATTCCGGCCGGCTGGCGCCGGGCGCACCGGCTGACATCTGCGTGTTCGATCCGGCGGCGGCGTGGGTGCCCGCGCACGGTGGCTGGCTCAGCGCGGGCCGCAACACGCCGTTCTGGGAGTGGCCGTTGACCGGCCGGGTGACCGCTACCCTGGCCGGCGGGCGGCTGGTTTACGCGCTGTGAAGCCTGCGTTTCACTTCAATTCCGGCAGGTCGGTTTCCAGCATCCAGCGTTCCTTGTCGATGTCGTAGCGCCACATCTCCTCCTCGACCATGCTGCGTTCGGTGAGCTCGTCCGGCCGCAGGTAGCGGATCTCGACCGTCTGGAACAGCAGGGCGGAGGGCTCCTCGCTGTGCCTGTAGCGCACCTGGTAACCTGTGACCTTGTAGCCGTTCAGACGGTCGAGGCGCTGCTCGGGACGGGGCCGCCTGACCTGGTAGATCGTTGCCTTTTCCCACAGGCCCCAGCGAATCGCCGATTCGTATCCCGTCAGGGTTTCGTCCTGCCGCATCAGGCCGATGTCGTGGCTGCAGCCGGCGAGCGATGCCATTGCAAGCGCAAGCGCATGGAAATTCTTGGGCATGAGGCGTTTTACGTGTGATTCGGGTGGGTCCGAAAATTATATAATGCGACGGTAGGTTTGCTGGGATCGCGGGATTTGTGCCAGCGTCGAGCATCCGTTTCCCCCATGGGGGAATGATCCATGGAGAAATCATATGAGCCAGTCTGTAGAGCAGAAAGACAGCGGGTTGTCGAGCAAGGCCATGCGCGTTCTCGCCGTCGTGATGGCGGTGCTCGCGGTCATCTATTTCCTCCCGGCATTCATGTCGAGAACCGCGGAAATCAATGGGGTGACCAAGGCTGCGGCATACAAGTCCGCGATGAAGGTCAAGCGCTACCTGTCGACCAACGATCGCGTGATCTTCGATACGGCGTTCGGCCTCCTCGACAAGATCAAGTCGCAGGAGGGGCCGGACGCCTTCGCCAAGGCGGTGGACGGTATGACGCCCGAAGAGGTCATCGAACTGGCAAGGACTGCGGTCAACGCTAGGATCGCGGCGGGTGATCCGGAGTTCAGGCAGTACGCTTCCTGGGACGACATGATTGCGAAGCTGGTGGATACCAGCCTCGGTTCCTCGCGTTCACGCCAGGGCGCAGGGCAGCAGCCGGCGCCGCTGCGCCAGTCGGAGCGTCCCGGCCGTCCGCAGTGAGTTTCGGAGGGACCTTGACAGCGGACGTGGCCACGCTCACGCCGGTCGGCGGCCACGACCATCAGGGGTGCATAGATCGCGCCCTGGGCCGTGCCGAAAAACTCTGCAGCGAGCGCGGGGTGCGCTTCACGCCGCTGCGGCGCAAAGTGCTCGCGCTGATCTGGGAAAACCACGAGGCGGTCAAGGCTTACGACCTGCTCGAACTGCTCAAGTCGTTCGATCCGTCGGCCAAGCCCGCAACCGTATACCGGGCGCTGGATTTCCTGCTGGAGCAGGGCTTCATCCACCGCGTCGAGAGCCTCAATGCCTTCATCGGCTGCAGTGACGTGGGACGCCAGCACGAGCTCCTGCTGCTGATCTGCGACCGCTGTCATACGGTCGAAGAGCGTGCCGCCTCATCCGTCATGGCCGCCGTGGCTGCGGAAATCGCCTCGGCCGGTTTTCGCGTTCGCTACAAGGCGCTGGAAATACACGGCATTTGCACGGCTTGCGCGGCGCAAGAACCTTCCTTTTGAGTTTTTCCGGAATTCCTGCCTGACCACTGGTGCGGGTTGCGGCATCGTCCTGGCGCGACAAGGGTCGGCTTGTTTTTGTTACTTTATAACATATATAATTTCGCCCGCTGCTAGAGCTGCTCTTCGGGTTGGCTGCGAGTGTTTGCCGGAACATAAGGGAGCGGATGGCGCGAGACGAGTGACGATATAACATCATTGCTGATCCAAGAAAGGTTCAGGAAGCATCATGCTCAAACGATTTTCCCTGTCTTTGTGCTCCATTGCGTTAGCGGCGCCGATCCATGCCGCCGAGGTTTCCGAGCCAGCGGGCAAGCGGGTCCCTAGCGAGAAGGATCAGCCCGCCGCCGGTGTGGAGCCGGCTCCTGTGCAGCTCGAACCGGTCGTCATCAGCAGTCCGTTGGAAGAAAGGGTCTCCGAAATGGCGCGGCCGGTGACCGTGCTGACGGGCAGCGAATTGCGCCGGAAGATTGGGGGCACGATCGGTGAAACCCTCAAGCAGGAAGCCGGCGTGACCAGCGAATCCTTCGGTCCGGGCGTAGGCATACCGGTGATCCGGGGACAGACGGGGCCACGTGTCCAGGTTATGACCAACAGCATAGGCACCGGCGACGTGTCGCAGATCAGCCCGGACCATGCCAATGCGGTGGAACCGGTGCTGGCCGACCGCGTGGAAGTACTGCGCGGTCCGGCGACTCTGCTGTACGGCAGCGGGGCGATCGGCGGCATCGTCAACGTCCTCGACAACCGCATTCCCTCGCTGGTGCCGGACAAACTGATGACGGCGACCGGGGAACAGCGGTTCAACTCGGTCTCGGGCCAGACCACGACCAATCTCAAGGTAGAGGGCGGCCAGGATCTGGTGTCCTATCATCTGGACGGCTTTTACCGCGATGGCAACAATCTGCACATCGGCGGTCCGGCGATCGCCGAGACTCAGGCGCGCCAGACCGACCTGGCTTTGCAAGGCAGCCCGATTCAGAATTCCTACGGCGTCATCCCCAACACCGAAAATCGGGCCAAGGGCGGTTCTGCCGGTTTTTCCCTCGTGGGCGAGCCGGGCTTCGCCGGGGTGTCGATCAACTATCTCGGCAACAACTACGGCATTCCGCCCGATGGCTCGCCTGGCGCGGGTGACACCCGGATCAACCTCAAGGAGTCGCGCTACGATTTCAAGAGCGAGCTGAACGCCCCGGTGGATTTCGTCGAGACCGTGCGCATGCGCTTCGGCCACATCAATTACACCCACACCGAGCTGGACGACAGCGTGGCGGCCGCCCGTTTCAACAAGACGACCAACGAAGGCCGTCTGGAAGTTGTGCATCAGCCCATCGGCATCGTGAAGGGTGTCGTTGGGGTACAGATGAGTTCGGCCGATTTCGAGGCGATCGAAATCGGCTCCCCTGACGCGCTGGTGCCCAAATCGCAGCTCGGCAGCTACGGCGTGTTCGCGGTCGAATCCTTCGAGCTCGGCGCGGGGCTCTATGAGCTGGGACTCCGAGGAGAATCCGATTCCGTCGACCCGCAAGGCGGCCCCAACCGCAGTTATGCGCCGATCAGCGCCTCCGGCTCCGGGCAGTGGAAGCTCGACGACGAACACACCGTCAGCTTCGCCGCGACCCGCTCGCAGCGGGCGCCCCAGGTGCAGGAGCTGTTCACCGACGGCGTGCACGATGCCACTCACAGCTACGAGCTGGGCGATCCCAATCTCATTGAGGAGACCTCCTACAACTTCGACTGGGGCTACCGCTACAAGAGCCATGGCATCAGCGCCGAGCTCAACGTGTTCCAGAATTTCGTGAACGACTACATCTACCAGCAGATCACGGATGAGGTGTTCAACGAAGATACCGAACAGTTCGAGAACGCGTGCACGAGTCCGGGCGCCTGTTTCCCGGTAGTGCAGACCACTCAGGCCGGCGCGTATTTCCTGGGCTATGAAGGCAACGTCAAATTTCCGCTGATGGAGAACCATTACGGCGTGATCGACCTGACCCTGTTCAGCGACTTCACCCGCGGCCAGTTCGTCAACGGCGGCAACGTGCCGCGCATGCCGCCGCTGCGCTACGGCTTCCAGCTCGACTATGCCTACGACGAGCACTGGAGCAGCAATCTGCGGCTGACTCGCGGTGAGAAGCAGATCTATGCCGGCCAGAACGATGCCATGACCAACGGCTACGTGCTGCTCAACCTGGGTGTGCAGTACGAGGTCAAGGCATTCAAGGACGCCGACGTGCTGGTCTTCGCTCAAGGCAACAACCTGCTCAACGACAACATCCGAAACTCCACCTCCTACCTGCGCTATTTCGCGCCGGAGGCGGGGCGCGGGGCGGAGTTGGGCATACGGATCACCTACTAGGAAGTGCAGAAGCGGCAGAATCCCCATGAATGAGAATTCGCAAATTGACGGGCGGAGCAAGCTCCCGGTTACGGTGCTGTCCGGTTTTCTTGGCGCCGGGAAGACGACGCTGCTCAACTACATACTCGCCAACCGGGAAAACCGCAAGGTGGCGGTCATCGTCAACGACATGAGCGAGGTCAACGTCGACGCTGCCCTGATCCGTAGCGAAGTCCAGCTCAACCGGGCAGAGGAAAAACTGGTTGAGATGAGCAATGGCTGCATTTGCTGCACCCTGCGCGAAGATCTGTTGATCGAAGTGGGGCGCATGGCGCGTGAGGGGCGTTTCGATTACCTGGTTATAGAGTCCACCGGCATCGCCGAACCTCTGCCCGTCGCGGAAACCTTCACTTTCCGCGATGAAGACGGCGCCAGCCTGTCCGACGTTGCCCGTCTGGACACTCTGGTGACAGTGGTGGATGCCGTCAACTTCATGCCCAACTATATGGAAGCTCTCAGCTTGAAGGAGAGCGGCGAGTCCCTGGGCGAGGACGACGAGCGCAACGTCGCCGATCTCCTCGTCGACCAGATCGAGTTCAGCAATGTGATTCTGATCAGCAAGACCGATCTCATCGGGCGCGACGAACTGGCCAACCTCACAGGAATCCTGCACAGCCTCAATCCCACAGCCGAGATTCTGCCCATGGTGATGGGGCAGGTGGCGCTGGACAAGGTCTTGAATACCCGCCGGTTCGATTTTGCGCAAGCCGAAATGGCGCCCGGCTGGCTCAAGGAACTGCGGGGCGAGCACACACCGGAGACCGAGGAGTATGGGATTGCCAGCTTCGTTTACCAGGCCCGCCGTCCATTTCACCCTCAGCGCTTTTTCGATTATCTGTACGGCGAGAACTGGAGCAGCGGTATTTTCCTCCGCTCCAAGGGATTCTTTTGGCTCGCTTCGCGTCCTGAGTGGGCGGGCTCCTGGTCGCAGGCCGGCGGCATCATGCACCACGGTTGTGCCGGGCGCTGGTGGGCCGCGGTACCGCGCCGCGACTGGCCGGAAGGACTGGAATCGCATATCGCCGAGGACTGGCTGGAGCCCTACGGCGACTGCCGGCAGGAACTGGTCTTCATCGGGCAGAACGTGGATTCAGGCCAGGTCTGTAGCAGCCTTGACGCCTGCCTGCTGACGGATGAAGAACTGGCCGGAGGTCTTGGACGTTGGCGCAGCTATCCCGATCCTTTTCCCTCCTGGCTGCCGGGGGATGCGGCATGACGGCGCTTGCCTCCTTGTCCTATACCGCGGACGGTCCACACGCTGTGCTTTCGGACGATTTCGCTGATCTGGCGTGCATCTACCAGCCGGACGTCAATCTCTGCCTGATCCGGCGCGAGCCCGAGCCGGCGATCGAGCGCTTCGTGGGCGAACTGCTGAAGCGCGGGGACGCAATCGAATCGTCGCAGGCGTTGTCCTTCGAGCATTTCGATTTTTCCTCGCTGCTGCCCCGGTACCGGGAGCTGGAGGGCCACGATTCATGGTGGCGGGACGTCGCCCGGCTCACCGCGGCCTTCTGCGACCTGTTCGAAACCGGCTCGGTTGGGCTGCGTCTGCGCACGCTGAACCAGGCCATGTGTCCGCGCTTCCATGTTGATTTCGTACCCTGCCGGCTGGTGTGCACCTACGGTGGGTTGGGGACCGAGTGGCTGGCGGACGACGAGGTCGACCGCAGCAAGCTGGGGCTGGCCGGTTCGAAAGGCTTGGCCGACGAGGATTCCGGGCTGATTCTCGGCGGCGTGCGCGCCATGCCCGCCCATGCCGTCGCCCTGATGAAGGGCGCCACCTGGGCGGGGAGGGACTATCCCGGCGTCGTGCATCGCTCCCCCAGGCCAACGTCCGAACATCCGCGCCGTCTGCTGTTGACCCTGGACCTAGTCCTATAGCAGGAGGGTTGCAGCGTGCTGATCAAGCTTGCAGGCGCGTCCGTCTACGACCCGGTGCAGGGTTGGGCGGGGGAGATCCGCGATCTGTACCTCCGGGATGGGTGCGTCGCCGCCGACCCGGGGCCCGATGCCACAGTCGATGAGGTGCACGACCTTTCGGGCCATATCCTCATGGCCGGAGCGATCGACATCCACAGCCATATTGCCGGCGGCAATGTGAACACGGCGAGGGTGCTTCTGCCGGAGCAGCATCGGAACTCGATGGCGCGGTGGCTGAACCCTCCGGAGCTCACGCCGTCCATGGGATTCGTCCCTTCGGGGCTTGCTTTGCGGTCCCAGTTGGCTCCCGCCGGATTTGTCAGTACGGCCAAATGGTCGAGCGCCGACATCGGCCACCGTTACGCCCGGATGGGGTATACCACCGTGGTCGAGCCGGCGGTGCTGCCGGCCAACGCCCTGGACGCCCATCTGCAGATGGCCGACATTCCCATCGTCGACACGGCGGGCCTGGCCATCCTGGGCAGCGACGATTTTCTGCTGGGATTGCTGCGCGACAAGGCCAGCCAGGCGCAGGTCAACGACTACGTGGCATGGACGCTGCGTGCCACCCGCTGCCTGGGACTCAAGGTGATCAATGCCGGCGGGGCCGCGGCCTTCAAATGGAACGTGCGCCAGTTCGATCTGGACGATGTGGTGCCGTATTACGGTGTCAGCTCCCGCCAAATCCTGCAAACGCTGCAGCGGGCCGTGTGCGAGCTGGGCATCCCGCATCCCGTGCACGTCCACTGCAACAATCTGGGTGTGCCGGGCAACGTGGAAACCGCTGTCGCTACCATGGAGGCTGCGCAGGGCTTGCCCATGCATCTGGCGCACGTCCAGTTCTACGGTTACGGCAAGGAGGGCGCCAAGGGTTTTTCCTCGGGCGCGGCGCGTCTGATGGAGGCTTTCCACCGCCACCCCAACATCACCATGGATGTGGGTCAGGTGCTGTTCGGGCAGACGGTGACCGTTTCTGGCGACGTGATCGCGCAGTACAGCCGCCGCGGCGACGCCAGCCCCAGCAAATGGGTGGTGTGGGAGGCCGAGTGCGACGGCGCCGGCGGGGTGGTGCCTTACCGGTACCGGGAGCGGAGTTTCGTCAACACCCTGCAGTGGGCCGTCGGTCTCGAGATTTTCCTGCTGGCGGAAGACCCCTGGCGGCTGTTTTTCACCACCGATCATCCTAACGGCGCGCCTTTCACCGCCTATCCGGAACTGATCCGCTTGCTGATGGACGCCGACTACCGTGCATCAGTCATGGCCCGGCTCGATCAGGAGGCGCTGGCCTTGACGCTTTTGCCGCACCTGCGCCGGGAGTTTTCCCTCCATGACGTTGCGGTCATGACACGGGCGGCGGCGGCGCGTCTTCTGGGTTTGGAAGACCGTGGCCACCTGTGTTCCGGCGCCATTGCCGATGTCGCGGTCTACCGGCCCCAGGCGGACAAGCGGGCGATGTTCGCCGATGCGGCGTGGGTATGGAAAGGTGGAAGACTCGTGGTTCGCGAGGGCGCCGTGGTCGATCGCCCAGCGGGTTCGGCGCTGACTATCGAGCCTTGCTACGACAGGCGCATCGAGCGCGACGTCAAAGCCTATTTCGATCGCTTCTACAGCCTGTCGCTGGACCATTTCACCGTGGGCGGCGTGGCTTTCGAACGCGAAGATGCCGAGCGTTTCCGCTCGATTCGGGCGGCATGAGAACTCCTGACGCACGGCGGGGCCCCCGTGGATTTCAAAACGATCGAGGACGAGGCATGGAGGAGGAAGGCTTGGCCATCGACGACGTGCAAGGCCGAGCGGACCTGCGCCGCATAGACATCGACAGGGTCGGGATCAAGGGCATTCGCCATCCGGTGAGGGTCCGGGATCGAAGTCCGGGCGAACAGCACACTGTCGCCCGTTTCGACATGGCGGTGAGTCTGCCGCACCATTTCAAGGGGACCCACATGTCGCGCTTCGTGGAGATCATTAATGGCCACGACCGCGAGATCGACATCGACTCCTTCGAGGCGATGCTGGCGGAAATGGTGGAGCGCCTGAACGCCGAGGCGGGTCACATCGAAATGCGTTTTCCCTATTTTCTGGAAAAACGGGCGCCGGTGACAGGCGTCAGGAGTCTCATGGATTACGAGGTCGCCCTGATTGGCGAAGTTTCCGGCGCCGCAACGACGACATGGCTTAGTGTGACCGTGCCGGTCACCAGCCTGTGCCCTTGTTCCAAGGCAATTTCCGAACGCGGCGCCCACAACCAGCGCTCTCATGTCACGGCCGCCGTGCGCATGCGTGATTTCGTGTGGATCGAAGAGCTGATCGAGTGGGTGGAGGCAGAGGCTTCTTCGCCGATTTACGATCTCCTGAAACGTCCCGACGAAAAGTACGTCACCGAATACGCCTATGACCATCCCCGCTTCGTCGAGGATCTGGTACGCGGTGTGGCCGCCCGTTTGGACGCCGAACCGCGTGTCGCGGCATACGCGGTCGAGGTGGAGAATTTCGAGTCCATCCACAATCATTCGGCCTCCGCGCTGATCGAGCGTGACAAGGGGATGGCGGCCGCTTGAGGCCCTCCCTCCGCCGCTGACGGCCTCGAATTCACTGGTACGGGAACCGACGCGATCGAATAGAATGGCGGGCCAAAAATCGCCCGGACCGTTCCATGAACCGATTGCATGCTTCGCTCGCCCTGGATCGCCCCCTGATCATGGGCATCCTCAACGTCACCCCCGACAGTTTCTCCGACGGCGGCCTGTACGACGACGTCGAGCAGGCCGTCCGCCGCGGCGTCTTCATGGCGGGAGAGGGCGCCGACGTGATCGACGTGGGCGGGGAGTCGACCCGGCCGGGGGCGGAACCGGTCCAGGCCGCGGTCCAGATCGCACGTGTGGTTCCGGTCATCGAGCGCCTGCGGGTGCTGCTGCCCGAGCGGGTGGCGATCAGCATCGATACCACCCAAGCGGAAGTGGCGCGCTCGGCCCTGGCCGCCGGTGCGGACCTGATCAATGACGTTTCGGCCGGTCGGGACGATCCGGCCATGTTGTCGCTCGCGGCGGCGGATGGAGTGCCGATCGTGCTGATGCACATGCAGGGTAGCCCTAAGACCATGCAGGAGCGGCCGCATTACGACGACGTCGTGGGCGAAGTGTTGGAATTCTTGCTGGAGCGGTCGGAGGCGGCCGGGCGCGCCGGCGTCCCGCGCGAATCCATCCTGTTCGATCCCGGCATCGGCTTCGGCAAGCGCCGGGACGACAATCTGAAGCTGATGGCCCATCTGGACCGCTTCGTCGCAATGGGTTACCCGGTGTTGTTGGGCACCAGCCGGAAGCGCTTCATGGGAGCGGTCTGCGGCGAAACCGAGCCGGCGGCCCTGGTGCCGGCGACGGTGGCGACCACCGCGCTGGGCGTTTCAGCGGGGGTGCGGCTGTTTCGGGTTCACGACGTGAAGGAAAACCGGCAGGCGGCGGATGTCGCGGCCGCGATCCGCCGCGCGCGGTAGGGCTTCAGGCAGCCTGTACCGGAATGGCGTGGCTGGTCCGGGTGATTTCGTTGTTTTCGTTGACGTAGACCAGATTCGGCCGGTAAACGGCCAGCTCGGCCTGGTTCAAGCCGACATAGGCGCAGATGATGACGATGTCGCCCACGGCGGCGAGGCGGGCGGCGGCGCCGTTGACCGAGACGGTGCCGGAGCCGTCGGCGGCGCGGATGGCGTAGGTGGTGAAGCGTTCGCCGTTGTTGACATTGTAGATCTGGATTTGCTCGTATTCGCGAATGCCGGCACAGTCGAGCAGGGCGCCGTCGATGGCGCAGGAGCCTTCGTATTCGAGCTCCGAATGGGTCACACGCGCTCGGTGCAACTTGGCTTTCAACATCGTGGTTTGCATTGAGCGTACCTGTCAGGTCTGATCAGGGCGTGGGATTATGCCGGATGGGCAGGAGCGTAGCAATCCGGCGACTGTGGCGAATCGGAAACAATCCATTTCATCAACGGGTTGTGTCGAGAGAAATCAGGATGTTGTCGATCAATCGTGCCCTGCCCAGATGCGCCGCCGCCAGGATCACGAGCGCGTCGTCCTCTGCCGAAGGCGCGGCAAGGTCCCGCTGTCGCCGGATGCTGACATAGTCGACCGTGAAGCCGCCGGCTTCGAGCGCCTCGGTGGCTTTCCGCTCGATGCGAGGGTAATCCCGCTCGCCCTCGCGCACGGCTTCGGCGGCCCGGCTCAGCGTGTGGAAGATGAGGGAAGCGTGTTCCTTTTCCTCCGGGCTGAGATAAGCGTTGCGGGAACTCATGGCCAAGCCGCTGGGCTCGCGCACCGTCGGGACGCCCATGATCGTCACGGCCATGTCGAGGTCGCGCACCATCTTGCGGATGACGGTCAGTTGTTGAAAGTCCTTTTGGCCGAACAAGGCGAGGTCCGGCCGGACCCGGTTCAACAGCTTGCAGACCACGGTTGCGACGCCGCGGAAATGGCCGGGCCGGAATTTTCCGCAGAGCTGTTCCGACAGCCCGGGCACTTCGACGAAGGTCGCCGGCTGGCCGTCGTCGGGGTAGACGTCGGCTGCGTCGGGCAGATACAGCAGGTCGGCCTGATGATCGCGGAGCCGCTCGACGTCCAACTCGGGTGTGCGGGGATAGGCGGCCAGATCTTCGCCGGGCCCGAACTGGGTCGGGTTGACGAAGATGCTGACGACCACCCGTGCGGCCCGCATCTTCGCCGTGTCGACCAGGTGCAGGTGGCCGGCGTGCAGGTTGCCCATGGTGGGCACGAAGGCGATGCTGCCGCCCGCCGCCCGCCATTGCGCCAGGGCGGCTTCGAGTTCCGTTTTCCTGCGGACGATTCTCATGGACCGTTGCGGCCGAAGCTGTGTACGTCGCTCGGGAAGATGCCGGCCTTGACCTCGCGCACATAGGCCGAGAGCGCCCCTCGAATCCCCGCATTGCCGGCGAGGAAGTCCTTGGAGAAACGCAGGTGCTGCGCGCTCATGCCCAACATGTCCTGCCAGACCAAGACCTGGCCATCGCAATGACGGCCGGCGCCGATGCCGATGGTGGGTATGTCGACGGCGGCGGTGATTTCCTGGGCCAGTTCCCAGGGGATGCATTCGAGCACCAGGAGCACTGCGCCGGCGTCGGCCAGCAGGCAGGCGTCTTCGATCATGCGGTTTGCCGATTCGGCATCGCGGCCCTGGACGGCGTAACGGCCCAAGCGGTGGATCGCTTGCGGCTGCAGACCCAGATGGCCGCATACCGGGACGTTCTGCTCCGTCAGGAACCTGACGATGCCGAGCCGCTCCCGCCCGCCTTCCAGCTTGACCGTCTGTGCGCCGCCTTCGCGGATCAGACGGGCGGCGCTATGGGCCGCCTGTTCCGGGGTGCAGTAGCTCAGGAAGGGGAGGTCGGCCAGAATCAGGGCGCGCCGCGCCGCGCGCTGCACGCAGGCAGTGTGGTACACCATGTGGTCGAGCGTGACGTTCAGGGTGGTGGGCTGGCCCTGGATGACGTTGCCGACAGAATCGCCGACCAGGATGACCTCGATCCCGGCCTCGTCCTGCAAGGCCGCGGTGGAGGCGTCGTAGGCCGTGAGGGAGGCGATCTTTTCTCCCCGCCGCTTCATGGCGAGCAGGCCGGGCAGGGTCACCGGATCAGTCATGAGCGATGACCGTAAGGCCTTTGCGGGGGCAGTTCCGGACCAGCTCCCGCAAGGGACCATGGTTGGGAACGTGGAGGTCGGGAGCGATTTCCGCCAGCGGATGCAGCACGAATTCCCGTTCGGCGATGCCGGGATGTGGAATCGTCAGGGTCTCCGTGTCGAGCACGAGGTCGTCGTAGAGGAGCAGGTCGAGGTCGAGCGTCCTCGGTCCCCAGCGCTCGCCGGTACGGACGCGACCGTGGTCCTGTTCGATCCGCTGGAGCGCCTGGAGCAGATCCTGCGGCACCAGCGTCGTGGCGACGGCCATGACGGCATTGACGTAGTCCGGCTGGCCGCTCGGCCCCATCGGGGCACTGCGGTAAAGACTGGAAAAGGCGAGTTCCCGCACGCCGGGCACGGCTCCGATCGCCCGCCGGGCGGTCTGCACGGTTTCGGCCGCGTCGCCGAGATTGCCGCCTAGACCGATGTAGGCCTTGCTTTCGCCGCTCATTCCCGGAAAGGGTCAGGCCGCCGCTACCGGCGCACGCCGGCGCCGTTTCCGGGGTCTGGATTTCCCGCTGGGCTTGCGGCCGGTGCGGGTCATGGCCTTCTGCTCGGCCTCGTCGGCGGATTGGAAGCGGGTCCACCATTCCGCCAGCTCGGGTTCGGCTTCGCCGGTTTCGGCGCGCAGCACCAGGAAGTCGTAGGCGGCGCGGAAACGCGGATGGCTCAAGAGCCGGAAAGGGCGCCCGCCTTGGGTCTTGTCGAAGCGGGACTGGAGCAGCCAGATTTCCCGCATCGGAATTCCAATCGTCTTGGGAAAGGCCGTGTGGCGGGCTTGCCGGGAGATGACTTCGGACGCCGCCTCCTGATAGGCCAGGATGGCGTTTTCTCCCTCGGCGATCCGGGCTTCGGCCCGGCTGCGCACCGGCTCCCATAGCAATGCCGAGAAAAGAAAGTAGGGCGCGACCGCCTTGTCTTCCTGCACGCGCTGGTCGGTACGCTCCAAAGCCTTGGCTACGAAAGTCACCGGGAACCCACCGCTTTCGCGGGCCAGGCAGCTTTCCGTTTCCGGGAACAGCGAACCGAACAGCCGGAAATGGCGAAGCTGCTCGAAGGTTTGCACCGCGTATCCGGCCAGGAACAATTTGACGATTTCGTCGTAAAGCCGGGCCGCCGGAATGTCGCGCAGCAGCTCCGCCAGCCGGTGAATCGGCTCGGCGCAGCTCGGATGCAGGGTGAAGCCGAGCTTCACCGCAAACCGGATCGCCCGCAGCATCCGCACCGGATCCTCGCGGTAGCGCTGTTCGGGATCACCGATCAGCCGCAGCGATGCATTGCGGTGGTCGTCCATGCCTCCGACGTAATCGATCACCGAGAAGTCGCTGATGTTGTAATACAGCGCATTGACCGTGAAGTCGCGCCGGAAGGCGTCTTCTTCGATGGTGCCGTAGACGTTGTCGCGCAGAATGCGTCCGCCTTCGGTAACATGGTCGTCGTGTGGCTCGCGGGTCAGGGCGCGGAAGGTGGCGACCTCGATGATCTCCTCGCCGAAGTGCACATGGGCGAGGCGGAAGCGGCGCCCGATCAGCCGGCAGTTCCGGAAAACGGCCTTGATTTCCTCCGGGTGGGCATCGGTGACCACGTCGAAATCCTTCGGCTCCCGCCCCAGCAGCAGATCGCGTACGCAGCCGCCGACCAGATAGGCCTGATAGCCCGCTTTACGCAGGCGATAGAGCACCTTCAGCGCATTGTCGCTGATCAGCGTGCGCGAGATCGAGTGTTCGGAACGGGAATAAATCCGCGGGCCGGAAGCAACGGGAACCGGGGCTGCCGTGGCGGCGGGGCGTAGCGCACCGATCAACCGTTTGATTAAGGCGAAGAGTTCCAGAGGATTTGTTGGTTGTTTGGTTATAGGAAGTTGTATATGAATCATAACTCAGGTGAAAGACGGGCTCAATCGAGCGCCCCTTGCGGTTTTGGCGCCACTCGTCGAAATCCGGAACCCGATGTCTAAAGACGAAATTTATAGGCAGTCGCAGTCGTTCCTCGACGACTTCGGCTTTGGCGAGAACGTAGCGACCGTGTTCGACGACATGTTGGAGCGTTCGGTGCCCTTCTATGCCGAACTGCAGCGCATGATCGCCGAAATGGCCGGCGACTTCGCCGCGCCGGACACCCGCGTCTACGATTTCGGCTGCTCCACGGGTACCACCTTGATCGGCCTGGACCAGGCGATCGGGCGGCGCGGGCTTACTCTCGTCGGTGTCGACAACTCGGAAGAGATGCTGGCCAAATGCCGCGCCAAGATGGCCGGGCGCGTTTTCGCCAACGCCGTCGAACTGATCCATGCCGATCTGAACCAGGGGATCGCCATGGAGAAGGCATCGCTTGCCCTGATGATACTTACCTTGCAGTTCGTCCGCCCGCTCTACCGCGATCGGATGGTCAAGGCCATACACGAAGGGTTGGAGGAAAACGGCGCGCTGTTTCTGGTGGAGAAAGTGCTGGGCGAAAGCTCCCTTTTCAATCGTTCATTCATCAAGTACTACTACGAATTCAAGAAGCGCAACGGCTATACCGAGCTGGAGATCGCCCAGAAGCGCGAGGCCCTGGAAAACGTCCTGGTACCGTACAAACTGGCGGAAAACCTCGAGATGCTCAAGTTGGCCGGCTTCCGCTACGTCGACGTGTTCTTCAAGTGGTACAACTTCGTCGGCATCGTGGCCGTCAAGTGAGGGCATATGGCGATGCACGCGGTTTTGTAGTATTCTTCGCCCTCCTCAAGACGGTTGAGCGGCATCCGGATGCCTCCGGGGCTGCCAACTCTGCAAATTAGTCCCCATCGTCTAGAGGCCCAGGACACCGCCCTCTCACGGCGGCGACGGGGGTTCGAATCCCCCTGGGGACGCCATAAAATCAATCGCTTACGATTCAAGGCGGCGACCGTACGGAAAAAATACGGAAACACGTCTACGGCAGAATGCGGAAAATGGCGGACGAATAGCCCTGTTTTTCGTCTCTACGCTGCCGATATCCGCTCTCACAGTCTGGCCAGCTTAGACTGATCCTTGCACATCTGGAGCCAATTGGCGTGGCGGCTATGGTGCTGTGGGCTCGAGGTTTGCAATGAACCCCCGGTGCATTTGCCGGGGGTTACTGTTCGTCCATGTCGGTATGAGATCCTTTTGACCTGGGGCTAGTTACTTAACTTCACCATCATCAGCCCGCTTAACCGCGCAGATGAGATTTGCTACCGGTACTGCGGGTGCTTTCACTCTAAACCGGTCGCCGACCAGTGTGTAAAGAACCCCACCATTCCCTAGCTCCTCAGTTGACTCGATCCGATTCACAGGACCTTGAGTAAGAAGAGCATTGAGCGCGTGCGCGCAATCTGTCGTTCCGACCTCAATTTCAGCCGGAGCGTTAAAACCTGCGACGCTAAGGTGAGCCACCAACAACGATATTGCGCCTAACATAAAGTCCCCCAAGTAGGTTTTTGCGGTTGTGCCGAGACGATAAGCAAAAAAGAACCGGCTATTGCATAGGGTAAGTCCGATCTTTTCCCGATCCCGGCAAGGTATAAAAGGCAGGCCATGCCGCCGCTGTTGCCCATGAATCACGTCCCTGGCCAAAGTTCGGCTTGGCGCTCCCAGTGTCCCAGGCGGAAGTTACGCAATCATGTCGCCGGGATCACAGGCATGTAAACGTGGAAAAGTGGCCACGCCAGCGGCGGGTGAGGTGCGGAAGGGACCAGCGCCGGCGTGACAGTCTCAAGTGTAGTCGGTTTCCGACGTCGTGCAACAGAATTGCCATCGATGATACTAATGATAAAAAAGTAATGTCATATATCCCCCATTTCTGTGGGATCGGGGTGAGTGGCTGGTATATGGTATTACCTTTTTAACTAATAGCGACCGCATGATTAAAAGAAATTTTTCAGGCTCCAAAAGCCGGCCCCAAGGCCGAAAAATGCTATCTATGAATAAACTGAGTCAGATTTCTAATGTGATGAATCAAACAGGAAAATTCTTCATTCCTCCAATAGTGTGCTCGACTGGAATTCTGGGAGGAAGGTGAATTCCGGATTCACTCCCAGTCTAGCGGGTTTTCGCTGGATTTACGCATGGATATATTCAAAGATGGGATACCGCCTCTCCCCGGCTGGATGTCGAGGGCGACTGACGTGCTCGCGGTTTGTGGTCGGTATCTAAATTCTATTTTTCCGCCTTATTGAATCTCCGTTTTCGGGTATCGCGCCGACCTTGCAGTTGAGCGTCAAGGGCAGTGACCGGAGCCGCACCCGCACCCGGCCGCGCCACCTGTTGATAGAATCCATGCCAGCAAAGCCTCAACAATATTCGGCGGAAAAGACTTATCAGCGTCAGTTGACGGGGTAGCGGGTCCATACGCAACGGGCATAGGCTTACGATAACGCCTAGGAAGATATCCAGCGGACGGAGAAGCGACGGAGGGCTGCGACGGTGTTGGTGGGGGCGTTACGCGCAAAGCAAATGCAACAGCAACAAGCGCAGCCACAGCAGTAGGAGTCGAGGATCGCCAAAAAAAGCCCGCAGTCGCGCGAAGCCACTGCGGGACTTGGGAAATCTCCCGCCCATCCCGGCAAGAATGCCACGCCGGCGTGAACTAGGGGGTGTCACGCCGTAGCCCGTTTTCGGTCTGGTCCGAACGTGGCAGGCTTCAGTCTGGCGGGAAAGATTTACAGGATGATGTCGCCCGTATGGCGATCAGGAGACGGTCCGGCTTGAACGGAAATTCCAGCTTCTCGAAGCCGGTAGCATCCAGACCACCCCGTACGGACCGAAACTTCGTCGTCCGGATTTTCCTTGCCGCGTTCATTGGTCACCCCTCCCGCCCGATCAAGCCAAAGTGCCGTCCCGGTAGTCTGCCAATGCCTGCTCGATCTCTTCGCGCGTGTTCATTACGAAGGGGCCGTGCTGGACGATGGGTTCTCTCAAGGGTTTCCCGGCGAGCAGGAGCAATCGCGCCCCTTGCGGTCCCGCTTCGAGGCGGACCGTTTCCCCCTTCGTGAGAAGGCCGGCGGCGCGATGCGGCAGTGTCTGGCGGTCGCCGCCGACGGTCGCCGTGCCGTCATAAAGGTAAAGGAGTCCGTTGTGGCCTGCGGGGACGGGAACCGTGAAGACGGAAGCGGCCGGAATATGCATGTCGAAATACAGCGGCTCGGTGCTCAGACCCTGGATCGGACCGGAGACGCGATGCTCGCCTGCAATCAGCGTGCCGGCGATCACACGGACCTCGCCTCCATTTTCCAGCGCCAGGGCCGGTATCTCGCGCGCCGGTATGTCGCGGTAGGCCGCCGGCTTCATTTTTTCCCGGGCCGGGAGGTTGATCCAGAGCTGGAAGCCGCGCATCCGACCTTCGGTCTGCTGCGGCATCTCGGAATGGATGATCCCGCGCCCTGCGGTCATCCACTGCACATCGCCTGGACCGAGGTCGCCGCGGTGACCGACACTGTCCTCATGGCGCATATGGCCGTCGAGCATGTAGGTGACGGTCTCGAAGCCTCGGTGCGGATGCGCGGGGAATCCGCGGATGTAATCGTCCGGATCATCCGAAAAGAATTCGTCCAGCAGGAGGAAGGGATCATGGCGCAGCGTCTGCGAGCTGCCGAGGCTGCGCCGCAGGTTCACCCCGCCGCCGTCGGAAGCGGCGATGGAAGGGATGACGCGGTCGAGAGTCCGGGTGGTCATGGGGAGTCCTCCGTCATTTGCTCGGGGTTGCCGGTACGAGGGCTGCGACGCTTGGCATCCAGGCTCCAGGGACCAGCGCCGTGGACGAACAGCAGCAGGAACCCGCCGCCGATGGCGACGTTCTTCAGAAACAGGATCCTCTGGATTTGATCCTGGAAGTCGGTGTGGAAGATCACGGCCGCCAGAAGACTGAAGACCGCCAGCGTAACCGCAGCGAGCCGCGTCCGCCAACCGATGACGACGGCGAGAGCGCCGGCCGTTTCCAGCGCGATCACGGCGGGCAGCAGCTCTCCCGGCACACCGGCGGAAGCCATGTAGCTTTGCGTTCCGGCGTAATGGCCGAGCTTGCCCAAGCCGGAAATCAGGAAGACTGCTGCCAGAAAGCTGCGGCCGAAGAATTCAGCGAATGCATTCAAGGGTTTCATCGAGGTGCTCCGCGTAGATGACTTGACGGACGATCAGGTGAGCAGGCGGTCAATCTGAGCATGGGCTTCCGCGAGGGCGGCATGCTGCCGCTCTTGGCCGAGATTCAGCCCCTCCGCGTAGATGAACCGGACGTCGCCGATACCTACGAAGTTGAAGAAATCTTCGACGTATACGGTCTGCGTGTCCTTTGCCGTACCGCGGTAGGCTCCGCCGCGCGTGGCCAGCACGTAGACCCTTTTGTCGCCCAGGAGGCCAACCGGCCCGTTCCCGGTATAGCGGAAGGTAACACCGGCCCGCGCCACATGGTCGAAATAGGCCTTGAGCGCCGATGGTACGCCGAAGTTGTACATTGGCAGTCCCAGCACGATGATGTCCGCTTGCCGCAGCTCGTCGATCAGTGCGTCCGAATAAGCGGCGTGCGCCCGTTGTTCGTCGGTACGTGCGTCGAGCGGCGTGGCGAAGGCCCGAACCCGCTCCGCCGTGAGGTGGGGCGGAGGGGCTTTCGCCAAGTCGCGTACGATTAAGCGGTCTTCCGGGTGCCGCGACCGCCAAGCCCGTACCAACCTGTGCGCCAGGCGCGACGAGTGCCCCTCTTCCGAAAACAGACTGGTGTTGATCTGCAATAGGGTGTTCATAGCGTACCTCCTTCGGGATATCAGGTGATCCTATTGAACAATTGATTGAATCGATAAAAAAGCAGATTATCTCCGCTATATAGATCGACTGTATCGATAATGACGGCGGCTTTTCCGAAGATTACTCTGGATCAGTGGCGGACACTCATCGCAGTAGTGGAGGCGGGTGGTTACGCGCGTGCAGCAGATCAACTGCACAAGAGCCAGTCGACGCTGACCTACGCCGTGCAGAAGTTCGAGCGTCTCCTGGGCGTCAAAGTGTTCGAAATGCAGGGGCGCAAGGCTGTCCTCACCGCTGGCGGCCAAGTGCTGTATCGGCGCGGCAAGATGCTGATGGAGGAGGCGTTGCGACTGGAGCGAGTGGCGGCCGGCCTCGCGGCGGGATGGGAACCGGAGCTGCGGCTCGCAGTGGACACGATTTTTCCCACCTGGCTGCTGCTGGAGTGCATCGGGCGCTTTGCGGAAGAGCAGCCGGAAATCCGCGTCGAACTGATCGAATCGGTGCTGAGCGGAACCGATGAGGCCTTGCTGGAGGGCAGCGCCGACCTGGCCATCGGGTCGTCGATCCCGCCCGGATTCGTCGGCGATCCGGTGATGCGGGTACGCTTCATCTCCGCGGCTTACCCGGATCATCTCCTGCACCGGCTCGGCCGGCCGCTGACCCTCGAGGACTTGAGCCAACACCGGCATCTGGTGGTGCGCGATTCCAGCCGCGATCGGAGCCGTACCCCCGGGTGGCTTAACGAACGGCGCTGGACGGTGACCCACAAGGAGACCTCCGTACGCGCCGCCTGCATGGGGCTAGGGTACGCATGGTATGCCGAAGATACCATCCGGAAGGAACTCGAGGCCGGCGAACTGAAACCGCTGCCGCTTCGGGAGGGCGCGGAGCGCTGGGCGACTCTCTACCTGATCTTCGCCGACCGCGATGCCGCGGGTCCCGGCGCACTGCGGATCGCGGAACTCATCCGCGCCGGCATTTCGCGGCACTGCCCCAAGACGAGCGCCGGCTAGGCCGGCAGGACCCGGATGCGATGTACTCGCCGCCGCCCTTCAGTCGAACAGCCGCAGATTTTCCCCTTTCATGTTTTCGCTGGGCTGGCGGGAGCCCGGACTGCCGGCCGTGTCCGTCCCGCCGGGCCGCGACAGCGACGAGGCGCGGATGCCGAGCAACCGCAGCCTGCGATCCAGCGGCACCCGCTTGAGGCAGGCTCTCGCCGTACTCAGTATCGCCTGCGGATCGCTGATCGGAGCCGTGAGCGTTTTGTCACGCGTCACGGTGCGGAAGTCGTCGTAGCGCAATTTGACGCCGATGGTCCTGCTCGAATAGCCCTTGTGGGCGAGGTCCCCGCTCAGGCGTTCACAGAGGGAAATCAAAATCCGCGACAGCACCTCGCGGTCTTGGCGCGGGTCCAGGTCCCGCTCGAAGGTCGTTTCGCGGCTGAGGGATTTCGGCTCGCTCGCCGTGACGACCGGGCGTTCGTCACGCCCGTTTGCCGCTTGGTTCAGCCAGTGTCCGTAGTGCTTGCCGAAATGTTCCACCAGGAGGTTCAGGGGGGCCCGGGCCAGTTCGCCGATCGTCCGGATGCCCAGAGCCTCGAGCTTGAGGCTCGCCTTCGGGCCGATGCCATTGATCTTGCGCGGCGGCAACGGCCAGATGCGAGCGGGAACGTCCGCGTACGTCAGTACGGTCGATCCGTCCGGTTTTTCCAGTTCCGAGGCGATCTTGGCGAGCAGCTTGTTGGGCGTCACGCCAATGGAGCAGCCGAGGCCCGTGGCGCGTCTGACAGCGTCCTTGATCCGCCGGGCCAGCGCTGCCGTTTCGCCCGGCACGTCCGTCAGATCGATGTATATCTCGTCAATCCCGCGGTTCTCGATGCACGGAGCGATTTCGGCGACGGCGGCCTTGAAGCGCCGGGAGTAACGGCGATATTCGTCGAAGTCGGCGGGCAGCAGGATGGCGTCGGGTGCCAGAGCGGCCGCCTTCATCAGTCCCATGGCGGAATGCACCCCCAAGGCCCTCGCTTCGTAACTCGCCGTGGTTGCGACACCGCGCCCGACGTAGTCGCGCAGGCGGGCGAAGTCCTTCAAGTCCGCACCCGGTTCCGGGCCGGCGCCGCGCCGGCCGCCGACGACGACCGCCAACCCCTTGAGCTGGGGGTAGCGGAGCAGTTCGACGGATGCGTAGAAGGCATCCATGTCCAGGTGGGCGATGCGGCGTTCCATGCGCGGCATCGTAGCGCAACCGCGGAGTTCGGTGGGCCATGGCTGCCTACAACCCGCCTGCAGGGCTTGGGGCTTCAAGGCTTGCGATCGGGCGGTGAACCGGCGGCCGGATCGGCTTGGTGGGGCGGGCGCCCTTGAAGCGCCCGTTCCCAAGCGGAGATGTTCATTTCCGGGAGTTTTTCGGGGCCTCCCGGCGGCACGGCGTTCTTCGCGAGAACGATGTAAGGAGCGGTGGCCATGGCGTGACCGACCGAACCCTCCGGTACGGCTTCGCGTTTGATCCCCACGAATATTTCCCGGTACCTCACGCCTTGATTCGCTCCGACGCGCATCACGCTCTTTGCGAGATTCTGGCGTATCAGGCGAAAGTAGAACTCCCCCGTCGGGTCTCGGCTGGATCGGCCTCTACGTTTGCCGCATAGCTCCATGATCGCGCTTGCGTCGGTATCGCGATGCTCGGCGATGCCTATGGCGACGCCGCACCAGACCGTTGCCGGCCCCCGCGCCGTGATCTCCTTGTGGGCGGCGATGACCTGAGCGCCGGGGAGCAAAGGAAATCGCGGGGTATCCCGGGTGCCCAGGAGACGCGATGCGGCGTCCAGAAGCGGATCGGCGGGGTAGACAGGGATGCCGCCCGTCTTCGGTTCCGGTATCTCGAACAGCTTGCGTTCGCCGATCTCCGATGCCTTGGCAACGTCATACCCCCAGATGGCGCCATTGATTCCGATGAAGGACGAGGCCACGATGAGGTTGACTTGTCCCAGATAGGCCCCGCCCGCTTCCGCGCGATCGAAAGCCAAGGTTCCGTCCAGGCCTTCTCCGGTTTGTCCGGTTATGGCCAGTTCTCTTCGCGTCTGGCCGGTGTGCAAGGTGATCAAGGCGATGTACCCCAGGCCGCTGGCGCCCGGATTGCCGTATCCGTCGGAATGGGAGGGGAAGGGACCGACCGCTCCCTTGACGACCTCCGGCAGCGACAAAGCCGGTGACGCTCCAGGAATCGCCGCCTGGGGATCGCTTCGGGCCAGAACGCCGGCGGAGAACGGCGTCAGCACGTCCAGGACGGCCAGGATCGTTGCGAGGGCCGCTGTCGCGTAAGGGACGGTTCGAGCCGGATTTGCAAGGCTTGTTTCCACTGTGTGTCCCCTCTGACCGGGCCGCGGTGCGATCGCCCGCGAAGTTGCAGTGAGTTTACCGAAACGAGCCCCTTTTGCGGTTGACGCCCGCAGGTCTTGGTTTCACGCTGGCGGCATTGGCAATACACTTACCGGCATGGCTTCCGAAAATACCTTCCTGCCCGCGGACCTCGTGGAGACCGATCCGCTGCTCGGCGTCCTGCGGCTGGCGGCGTTGTCCGCGGGCTCTGGCGGAATGCCGGACGACCCCACGTTGGACCTCATGTTCGAACGGCTGCCGGCCGCCGGGATCGGCGATGAGCTTTCAGCCGCAGCATGGCGGGAACTGGCCCGCGGCCTGATGGGCCAAAGACCGTCGAACATGTTCGTCGCACTTTCCGGTTGCGGGGCGTTACGGCTGGTATTGCCGGAAGTGGCGGCCCTGTTCGGCGTCCCGCAGATAGCGGACGACCCTCCCCAGGTCGATATCGGCCAACACCTGCTGCGCGTTCTGGACGAGGCGGCGCGCTGCGACGCGCCACTGCCGGTTCGCTTCGCCGCGCTGGTGATGCACATCGGCAAGTCGGACTCTCCGGCCGAGCACCTTCCGGTTCATTATCGCCACGTCGAGCGGGGGCGTCCACGCATCGAGGCGCTGTGCGAGCGTTTCGGCGTGCCTGAGGAGTGCCGCGAACTCGCGCTATTGGCGCTGAGCGAATGCGAGCGGGTGCACCGGGTCACGGAAGTGCGTGCGGGGCCCATCGCCGCAATGCTGGAGCGGGTGGGGGCGTTCGACCGTCCGGATCGCTTCGGCCAATTGCTGACGCTTTGCGCATGCGACTACCGCGCCTACCGGGGACACACGGCTGAGGAGTATCCCAAGGCCAGCCTGTTGGGCGTTGCGTTGAAGGCCTGCGCTGGTGTCGAGGAGGCTGGCGGCTTCCAGGGCGCGGACGGGTTGCAGGAAGCCCGCGCCGCGGCGATCGCCAAGGCGTTCCGCTCCGAACGCTGGTCGAGTTCAGGGACATAGGGTGCTTGGCAAACGGCGGATTCGGCGGCGGGAAGGTGTCTGCCGTCGTCAGTTCATCAGGACCGCCCGACAAAATCGCCACGCTTCACACGCCCTGGCGATTCGTACCGCTCGGCCGGACATCGCCGGATGTTCCGGGAACTGGTCAGTTTTTGACCAGGCACCTCGGGCCGGCGGGATTCGGGGCTATCAGCACCTGGGTGCACGGGTTTTCCACAGCTTTTGTGGACAGGCCACATGGCCGGCCGCGCGGCTCCGAGGGGTGCGTTACCGCGTGCCGCCGGAGCACCTCCGCGATTTCGAGATCGATGGGGTATTCGACCCAGCGGACCCAGCCGAGCCTGGCCTTGGCGGCCATGCCGCACATGAGCAGGAACAGGCACCAGCCGCCGACAAACCACAGGACGAAGTTCATGGGATCACCCGCGATTCGATTTCCAAAGGGCAGTATTGCCCCGGTGTCTTGCAATTTGCCTGCCGGCAGATGACAGCTCCGGGTCACCCGGCGTTACCTTCATCAACGGATATTACGTCCATGCACATTCCCGGATCGTTCAGGATAGCGGGGGGATTTCCTGCGGGATTCGCCCTTCTTCTTTCGGCAAGTTTCGCTGCTGCTGCGGCCACGGCAGAGGTGGCGCCGCCGCTCTGGTCGGCGGTGGAGGTTTCCTCCGAGCAGATCGATCGGGCCATTGCCGCTATCGACGGCTTGGCCCATGGCCTGATGGAGCGGACCGGCCTGCCGGGGATGGCCGTGGCCGTCGTCCGCAACGATCAGGTCGTCTACAGCCGGGGTTTCGGCATCCGCAAAGCCGGCCATCCGGAGCCCGTTGACGCAGACACGGTATTCCAGCTGGCGTCGGTTTCAAAGTCCGTGGGCGCAACCGTGGTCGCTGCGGCAGCGGGCCGCGGCTGGACCGCCTGGAACAGGCCGGTCGCCGAAATGCTGCCCTGGTTTCGCCTTTCCGACCCGTACGTCACGCGGAACCTGACTGTCGGCGATCTTTACAGCCACCGCAGCGGGCTGCCGGACCACGCCGGCGATTCGCTGGAAGATTTGGGCTACGGCCGCGCGGAAGTGCTGCGTCGACTGCGCTACCTGCCGTTAAGTCCGTTCCGGGTGACGCATACCTATACCAACTTCGGCCTGACCGCCGCGGCAGAGGCGGTCGCGGCGGCACGCGGTACCACCTGGGCCCGTTTGTCCCAAGAGCTCATCTATGAGCCCCTCGGCATGACGTCGACGAGTTCGGAGTTCTCCGGCTATCTCGCCCGGCGCAACCGGGCGGTCGGGCATGTGCGTGAAGGTGGAAGCTGGGTTGCGCGTCATGTGCGCCAGCCGGATGCGCAAAGTCCCGCCGGAGGCGTCAGTTCCAGCGTCAAGGACATGGCGCAGTGGATGCGCCTGGTCCTTGCGCTCGGCACGCCGGACGGGAAAGCGATGGTTGCCCGCGAGCCGCTGGTCGAGGCGCTGACACCGCAGATCCGCTCCTCTTCGACGTCGCGGCCCGATTACCGCAGTTCGTCCTACGGCTATGGCGTAGGTGTCAGCGACGACGGCACCGGCCGGGTCCGGCTCGGCCATTCCGGGGCGTTCCTGCTCGGTGCCGCGACGAGCTTCGCGCTGCTGCCGTCGGAAAACCTGGGTGTCATCACGCTTACCAATGGGAGTCCCATCGGCATTCCCGAAGCGCTCAACGCCAGCTTCCTGGATATGGTGGAGACGGGGCGGGTGCAGCGCGACTGGCTGACCGCGTTGACCCCGATATTCGCCCCGATGTACGCCAACCCGGGTGTGCTCGCAGGGCGCCCACGTCCGCCGAATCCGGCCCCGTCCCGGGACCTGCGGGCCTACGTGGGGACCTATGCAAACGCCTATTACGGGGAGGCCGAGGTGTCGAGGGCCGGCAACGATCTCGTCCTGGCGTTGGGGCCCGAGCCGAAGCGCTTCCGGCTGAGCCATTGGAGCGGCGACCAGTTCGCCTACGAGCCGGTGGGAGAAAATGCCGTGGGTACCGCCGCTGTCTGGTTCCGGGCGGATTCGGCGGGCCGGGTTCGGGCCCTTGAAGTCGAAAATTTCGAGGAAGGCGTGCGGATCCTGCCTAAACGACGGGGCCGCCATCCGTAACATTCCCGATCGGACGCGATCAGGTCCGCATTCACGCAAGGCTGTCCGCCTTGATCGCCGGTGCCTCCGCCCCGTGCGTCCGGCACCTGGCCGATCAGTGCACCTTTGTGCGCATCTCCCGCAGGATATCCTTGGGCACCGGAGCCAGCCGGCCGTCGGGCTGGACAAAGAGCCGCCCGGTTTCGATCTCGTCGAGTTTCTGTATGCCCGCCCGGCTCAAGCGGCAGATGTCGCCGTTTTGGACGACGCAGGCATGCGGAACGTGGCAGGCGGCCGCCAGTTCCGCATTGGCGGCGAGATGCCTCGGCGTCCCGTGCACCGGAATCACCGCCGGCGGCTGGACCCACTCATAGAGCCGGCGCAGGTCTTCTTGGGCGGGATGGCCGGATACATGCACCATCGCCTCGGCGTCGGTCACCAGGTGGACACCGGTTTCACGCAGGCGCTGATGAATCCGTGCAACCGCGCGCTCGTTGCCGGGTATCACCCGTGACGAGAAGACGACGGTATCGCCGGCGTCCAGCAACAGGTCGCGATGCAGGTCCTGGGCGAGCCGTGCCAATGCCGACCGGGGTTCGCCCTGGCTGCCGGTGCAGGCAGCGAAGACCTCGCCGCGGGGCAGATGCCCGATGTGGCGGGCTTCCACGAGTTCGGGCAGATCGTCCGGCCAGTGGCCGGTAGCGCGGGCGACGGCCACCATATGTTCCATCGCAGGGCCTACCACGCCGAAGCGCCGTCCCAAGGTCCGGGCGACCCGCGCCAGGGTGACGAGGCGCGCGATGTTGCTGGCGAAGGCCGTCACGACCATGCGTCCCGCCGCCTCCGCTCCCAATGCCAGCAGCGGTTCGTACAAGTCGCCCTCGAAGCCGGTGCGGCCGGGGACCATGGCGTTGGTGGAATCGCAGACCATTGCCAACAACGGTTCGCGCCGAAGGGCGAAAAGCCGGGAGTGGTCGTAGCCGCGTCCCACCACGGGACGGTCGTCCAGTTTCCAGTCGCCGGTATGCAGGACGGCGCCGACGGGTGTGCCGATCAGCAGCGTATTGGGTTCCGGGATGGAATGCGTCATGACGATGTATTCGACCGCGAACGGTCCGATCTGGAACCGTTTTCCAGGGGAGATTTCGACGAGCGGCGCGTCGTCGATTCCGGCGCGCGCGAGCTTGGTTCGCGCCAACGCCGCAGTGAAGGGAGTCGCATAGACCGGACAGCGCAGCCGTTTCCAGAGGTAGGGCAGGGCACCCACGTGGTCTTCATGGCCGTGGGTCAGGACGATGCCTGCGAGACGTTCGCGGCGGGCCGCGACGAACGCCGGGTCGGGCATCATCACGGCATGTTCCGGGAAATCGTCGCCGCCGAAGGTGATGCCCATATCCACCGCGATCCATGCGCCGTCGTGGCCGTACAGCGTCAGGTTCATGCCGATTTCGCCGGTTCCGCCCAGGGGCAGGAAGAGGCACTCGCCGCGGGCGGGGATCATGAGGTACTCAAAGCCGCTCTTATTTGGAGAATCCGCCGGAGCGCGGACCGCTTGAACACGATACAGCTGGGGTGGCCGCCGGCAGCTCCATTCCGCCGCCAGCCGCTCGGAAAGCCCGGCCCGTCAACTGAACAGGCTCACGGGCACATACCGGATTATTCTAGCGCGCCGCAACCGGCGCCGCAGCATGTGACGAAGGCGAGCCGGGAAGATTCGCTTCCTAAATCCCAACCGCCGAAAGCCCAGGATATGAGCTTCGGAGATGTCGTGACTTCGGACCTCAAAAAAAGAATCGGTGGCGTTCACCCGAGGTGAAACCCGCCACCGAGAGTCGAGGAGGAGTGCCGCAAACTAATCGAACCGGTAGACCACCTGGGCCGATACCGAATTCTCGGCCAGCCGGTTGGTGACACTGGTGCCCGGAATCGGCTGGTTCATCGCCGGATAGCCGGGTCCGCCGCTGCTGATGAAAGATCCGGAGACGTCATTCTGGAAGGCATGGTAATAGGCGAGGTTCAACTCCAGGGCGGGCGTGAAATTGAAGCCCCCACCCAGCGTCAGGTGATGTTGAACGATGGCCGGCGCGAAGACGTTGAAGAACTGCTGGTCCGAAGGAATGGGATTGTCGCTGTAGTTGTACCCTGCCCGCAGGGTGAACCGGGGCGTGATCCTGTATTGCGCCCCGAGCGCGACCGTCCAGATGTTCTCCCAGCCGAAGCCCTGGACGTAGGGGCCGGACGCCGAAGCCGCAAAATTCTTCTTCTCGAAGCCGTTGGTCCCGCTGTAATTGATCCACTTCAAGTCGGCGGCGAGGATCAGGTCCTCGACCGGTTTGTAGCTCAAGCCGCCACCGACGATCATCGGGTAATCGAGCTGGAACTGGAATTTGGCCGGCGTGCCGTTCGGATATTGGGAATCCCAGCCGAAATCGCTGAACCACTGCGGGCTCTTGAAACTCAAGCCCAGTGCCAGATTCGACAGCGCCTGGTAGGTTGCGCCGACGGTGAATCCCTGACCCCAGCTCGTCGCTGCGTGCGAGCCGCTGGGATAGCCCGAGGCATTGGGCGGCGTGGCCGGCCAGGGGTCCACGGCGAGCGAAGCCCAGTCCAGATTGAAACCGACACCTACAGAAAAATCCCGGTTGAGCCGGTAGGCGATCGAAGGCGTGATCTGCATCAGCTGGTAGTTGGAATAGATCGAACCGAACCCGCCGAATTGCTGCGGCACCGCAAGCGGGTTGAAGTTGCCGCTGGCATTGGGCAGGTTCGCCGGGTAATCCACCCCGAAGCCGCCAATCCCCAGCGCGGTGAAGCCGAAGGTCCAGTCCTGGTCGATCTTGTAGGCCAAGCCGACGCTGGGGATCACCGCTTCCCGCGTGCTGCTGTCGACCCTGCCCGATGCGAACGGCGTCGAAGCCGAAAAGCTGCGGTCGGGAATGAACAATTCCGCGCCGAATTCGACCGAATCCTTCTCCAGGAACGAAATCGAAGAGACGTTGTTGTAGTTCGAGCCGATAGCGTCGATGGAGGTCGCGATGCCGGCGCCGCCCATGGCCTGGTTGACCGAACCCACCCCGTGCAGCACGTGGCCGTCCGTCGCCAGGACCGGTACCGCCGGCAGCAACCCCGCCGCTACCCCGATCAATCGCCACGCCGAAGATGATATGCGCTCTCGCATGCTTGTTTTTCCTTTGCGGATAAGGGCTAGACCCGGAAAAAGCCGACAAAAAAGCCAGCGGTTCGCTAGAACGCGCTGGCTTCCGGCGGACCGGTCGGCTCGGCTGTTGGGAGGGCAATGTATCCGAATTCTTAAATTCCTTAAAAGACTAAAAACGAATATTTTTATTCACAAATAACAGTGTCCCAAATACGGCGGTGCGACGCCAACTTCCGTTTCAGCCGGGCTCTCGAAGTCCCGGCGACATCTGCCGCCACAGCGGCAACCCGAACGCACCGTTGCCGTTGCAGCGGCAGCCACGTCCATCAAAGAACTACACGGGTTAATATTTATCAATGAGTTAGACAGTGGCACGAACGCTGCGATATCCCCTGCAAGCGATCTGTGCGCCGGCCGTTTCCGCGAATCGGCGGGAAAGCCGGCGCATCCGAATCAGGACTACTCAAGCAAGGGGAAAACAGCATGCACACGACAAAACGGCTCACAGGGGCGCCCGGAATCTATCTGCTGGCGGCCAACGCGCTGGTTTCGACCTCGGCCTACGCGCTGAATACCGGCACCGACCTCAACCTGAGCATGAAGCCGATCGCCGGCGGCATGGCGGGCGCGGCCTATACCAACCCGCAGGAAGTCTCGGCGGCCCTGTTCGGCAACCCCGCCACCCTGACCCGGTTCAAGAGCGTCCATTTCGAGATCGGTGCCGGCTTGCTGGAACCGAACGTCGACAATACCCAGACAAATAACGGTTACAGCCATACCTCGACCAGCGCCGCCCGCAACTACGTGATACCGGACGTGGCGGTGAGCGGCGAGGTGCTGCCGGGATTCGTGCTGGCGGGCGGTATCGGCGTGGATTCCGGTCTGGGCGCGGACTACCGGACCAGTCCGGTCAATGCCGGCGCAGGGCTGGGATTGGGCGGCGCCGGTGCCGGCGGGGCGGCCACGCTGCCTCTGGTGGTGGAGTTGCTGTCCTTCAGCGGCAATCTCGGCGCGGCCTGGGAAGTCACTCCGGATCTGTCCCTCGGCGCGGCGCTGACCCTGGGCTTCGGCTTGGGCCAGCTCGGCACTACCGGCAGCACCACCGGCCTGCAGGGGCTCTCCGGCAATTTCGGCGGCACCACCTCCAGCGTGCACAACATCTCGCTGCGCGGCGCGCTCGGGGCCACCTACAAGGTCGCGCCGGAATGGACCCTAAGCGCCTCGATCAAGAGCCCGTTGCAATACGACTACCACAGCATCCTGTCGACCACCGTCAACGGCTACGACCAGTATCAGTCGGTGAAGGTGGCGCAGCCGCTCGAAGTCACCTGGGGCGTTGCTACCGACATCGTCCCGAACCTCCTGCTCGAAGTCGACGTGGCCTGGAAGAACTGGTCCAACGCCGAGCTTTACCAGGACATCTATCAGGACCAGTTCCTGACCATGCTGGGCGGACAGTACACGCTGGACGCCTGGCAGTTCCGGGCGGGCTACAGCTATGCCTCCTCGCTGCTCTTGAACAGTCCCAACGGCTCGCTGGGCGGCCTGGACGGCGTCGGCACCCTGCCGCTGAACACCGCCGTACCCGGCGTCCTGGCGCAGAACGACCTGACCAAGGTCGTGCAGACCACGCTGGCCCCGGTCATCTGGCAGAACACCCTGACCGCGGGGCTGGGCTATGCCTTCACCCCGCATTTCCGGCTCGACGGTTTCGGTGCCTATGCCTTCAGCGAAAACACCAGCCGTTCCACGCTGGCGCTGGGCAACTATCAGGTCACCGCCAGCGAGTGGGCCATCGGCGCCGGCGCCAATTTCAGCTTCTGACATCTACCGTTCCATTACCCGACAGGTATTTCATGAGTACGTTAAAAACCGTGGTCGTATCCGGCAATCTGGGCTCGCCTTCCAAGACCCTGGCGCTGGCCGGACAGATCGTGGAGGCGATCCGCCGCCATGCCGCGACCGAGGCCGAGATACTGCAACTGGCGGAACTCGCTCCGGTGGTGGGCCCCGCCCGCAATCCCAACGAACTGGGCAGCGTCGGCAAGGCGGCGCTGACCTCCATTGCGGCAGCCGACATCCTCGTCGCCGTCACCCCCGTCTACAAGGGGGCCTACACCGGGCTGTTCAAGCATCTGTTCGATCTGCTCGACCCCAAGGCCCTGAACGAAAAGCCGGTCATCCTCGGCGCCACCGGCGGCGGCGACAAGCACGCACTGATCGTCGAACACCAGCTGCGGCCGCTGTTCGGCTTCTTCGGTGCATTCACCGTGCCGTCCGGCGTCTATGCCGCCGAGCAACTGTTCGACGGACAGCGCTTCGCCGACCCGGTGCTCCTGGAGCGCATCGAAGCCGCCGCCCGCCAGGCCGTCGGCATCGCCCTCAATCAAACCCTTCCTGCCACCCAAGCCGCCTGAGAGAAAACCATGTCAGCACACGACTACGACAAAATCCGCAGCGAAATCCGCAGCCTGGTCGACGAAGTCATCCGCCCCAACGCCGAGAAAATCGACCGCGACGGCATTTTCCCCCGCGAAAACCTCAATGCCCTGGGCAAAGCCGGCTGGAACGGCGTCCTGATCCCCAAGGAATACGGCGGCCTGGGGCTGGACCACGTAGCTTTCTCCATCGTCGCCGAAGAAATCGGCCGGGCTTGCGCCTCCACCGGCCTGGTCTACGTCATGCACACCGGCGCGGTGCAGACCATCAACCTGTTCGGCAACCACGACCAGAAGGAACGTTGGCTGAAACCGGCACGGGACGGCCTGCTCGGCACCTACTCGACCAGCGAGAAAGCCTCCGGCGGCCACTGGTGGTTCAACTTCAGCGAAGCCGCGCGGGACGGTGCCGAGTATTACCGCCTCAACGCCGAAAAATCCTTCACCACCAGCGCGGGCCAGGCGGATTACTACCTGTTCCAGACCCGCTCCCCCGGCGCCAAGGGGCCAACCGACATCAGCTTTTTCATCGTCGACTCCAAGCTGGATGGCATTTCCCACGGCGGCTGGGAAGCGCTGGGCGTGCGCGGCAACCACAGCGGCCCGATCAGCTACCGCGACGTCAAAATCCACGCACGCGACCGCCTGGGCGAGGAAGGCCAGGGCAAGGACATCGTCTACCACGGCGTTTCGCCGGTCTATCTGATCGGACTCGGCTCGGTCTGGCATGGCGTGGCACGGGCCGCCCTGGAGAAAGCCTCCGAACATCTCACCGGCACCCATCACCGCGATTTCGACAAGAAGCTGTCGGATTACCAGGTGCTGCGCCAGCAACTGGGCGAGTCGAAGGTGCTGGTGGAGAGCCTCCGGCCCTGGCAGACCGAACTGGCCAGGCGCCTCGACGACTTGCAGGCCGCCGGCCAGCCGCAGGGGCAGATTCTCATCCCGCTCACCGAATTCAAGGTGCACGCGGCCGAGGTCGCCAACATCTCGGCGCGCAACGCCCTCGACGTCAGCGGCGGCTACGGCTACAAGCGCGGCCCGCTGGAGCGCATCTTCCGCGACGCCCGCGCCGGCATCGGCATGGGACCGTCCAACAACATCGCCCGCGAATGGATCGGCAAGACCCTGGTCGGGCTGCCGCTCGAACTGTTCGAGGCGGGCGGCGAATAACCCGGAGGCCGAAATGTCACAGGAAACCCTGAAAGCGGCATTGGGAAACGCCATCGCCGGCTTGCAAAAAAATCCGGCCAGTGCGCGCCTGGTGTTCAGGGCGAAGACGCGATGGCTCGACGGGGTGCGCTGCTCCGCCGAAGTACGCGATTTTCCGCCGCTGATCGTCGATGAGCCGGCCGAACTGGGTGGCGGCGACACCGCCGCCAACCCCGTCGAACTGCTGCTGGCGGCGCTCGGCACCTGCCAGGAGATCGTCTATGCCGCCTACGCCGCGGTCCTGGGCATCCCGCTGGACGCCGTGGAAGTCTCGGCGAAGGGCTACCTCGATCTGCAAGGGCTTTTCGGCCTGAGCGATTCGGTGCCGGCGGGCTACCAGAAGATCGTTTTCGAAACCGTCATCGAGAGCTCCGCAGACCCCGAAACGATCCGGAAGCTGGTGGCGGTCGTGGAAGGGCACTGCCCGGTGCTCGACACCCTGACCCGGCCGGTCGAGGTGGAGGGCGCGGTCACGCTCAATGGCGCGCCATTGAATGTTTCCATCAGCAACTCCGCATGAGGACAACCGATATGAGCCATTCCGTTCAACCCGTCAAATTCGCCTACTGGGTCCCCAACGTCAGCGGTGGCCTGGTCATCAGCAAGATCGAGCAGCGCACGAGCTGGGACATCGATTACAACCGCAAGCTGGCGCAACTGGCCGAGCGCAACGGCTTCGAATACGCCCTCAGCCAGATCCGCTTCACCGCCGGCTACGGCGCCGAGTACCAGCACGAGTCGGTGTCCTTCACCCACGCGTTGCTGGCCGCGACCGAACGCCTGCGGGTGATCGCCGCCGTCCTGCCTGGCACCTGGCACCCCGCACTGCTCGCCAAGCAGGTCGCCACCATCGACCACCTGACCGGCGGCCGCATCGCCGTCAACGTCGTCAGCGGCTGGTTCAGGACCGAATTCACCGCCATCGGCGAGCCCTGGCTGGAACACGACGAACGCTACCGGCGCTCGGAGGAGTTCATCCGGGCGCTCAAGGGCATCTGGACCCAGGACCGGTTCACCTTCCTCGGCGATTTCTACCGCTTCCACGACTATTCGCTGAAGCCCAAACCCCTGCACCAGCCGCACCCGGAAATCTTCCAGGGCGGCAGTTCGCGGGCGGCGCGGGACATGGCGGCGCGGGTGTCGGACTGGTACTTCACCAACGGCAATACCGTCGAAGGCATCAAGGCGCAGGTCGACGACATCCGGGCCAAGGCGGCCCAAGAGGGACGCACGGTGAAGATCGGCGTCAACGCCTTCGTGATCGCCCGCGACACGGAGGCCGAAGCCAAGGCGGTGCTGGCCGAGATCATCGACAAGGCCGACCCGGAGGCGGTCCGGGCCTTCGGCCACGAGGTACGCGAGGCCGGCAAGGCCTCCCCCGAAGGCGAGGGCAACTGGGCCAAGTCCAGCCTGGACGACCTGGTGCAGTACAACGACGGCTTCAAGACCAACCTCATCGGCACTCCGGAACAGATCGCCGCACGCATCCTGGAACTCAAGGCCGTCGGCGTCGACCTGGTGCTGAGCGGTTTCCTCCATTACCACGAGGAGATCGAATATTTCGGCCAAAAAGTCCTACCTCGGGTGCGCGCGCTGGAAGCCGGAAGCGCCGGCAAGGCCGCGGCCTGAGGTGGGGGCGCCCATGCAGGACAGGGAAACGGTGCGGCGGCTGTTCGACACGGCGGAGGCGCTGGCGGCGGAGTTCGCCGGCACTGCCGTCGAACGCGACAAGGCCGGCGGCACGGCCAAGGCCCAGCGCGACCGGCTGCGGGAAAGCGGCCTGCTCAACCTCATCGTTCCACGCGCCTACGGCGGCCACGGGCTGAACTGGCACGACACCCTGCGCATCGTCCGCCTCGTGTCGCGGGCCGACAGCGCCCTGGGCCATCTGTTCGGTTTCCAGCATTTGCTGCTGGCCACGCTCCGCTTGTTCGGCGACCAGTGGGAACACTATTACGCCGAGACGGTGCGGGGCCGCTGGTTCTGGGGCAATGCGCTGAATCCCCTGGATACCCGCGCCCGCATCGCCGCCGACGGCGCCGGCGGCTGGATTCTGCGGGGGATGAAGAGTTTCTGCTCCGGCGCCATGGACGCCGATCATCTGATCGTGTCGGCACTGGCGGAAGATTCGGGGCAGCTGCTGATCGCGGCGATTCCGGGCGACCGGGCCGGCATCCGCATCAACGCCGACTGGGACAACATGGGCCAGCGCCAGACCGACAGCGGCAGCGTCGAATTCCACGAGGTCCGGGTCCATGAGCACGAGATCCTGCGCAACCCCGGCCCGCTCGGCAACGTCTACGCCACCCTGCGCTCGGTGATCGCGCAACTGGTGCTGACCAACATCTATCTCGGCATCGGCGAAGGCGCGCTGGCGGAAGCCCGCGCCTATACCCTGGGCCAGTCCCGCGCCTGGTTCCTGTCCGGCGTGGACAGCCCCCGGAAAGACCCCTACGTGCTGCAGAAGTACGGCGAGTTCACAGTCGAACTCCAGACCGCCGCCCTGGCCACGGATCATGCGGCACTGCTGCTGGACGCGGCCTGGGCCAAGGAAAACGCGCTGACACCGGAAGAGCGTGCCCATGCCGCGCTGGCAGCGGCCGTCGCCAAGGTCCATACCTCGCGGGCGGCGCTCGATGTCACCCACCGGCTGTTCGAAGTCACCGGCGCGCGGGCGACCGTTGCGAAAGCCGGCTTCGACCGCCACTGGCGCAACCTCCGCACCCACACTTTGCACGACCCGGCGGACTACAAACTGCGCGATCTGGGGGAATGGACCCTCAACGGCACGCCGCCGACCCCGAGCTTCTATTCCTGATACGGGAGTATCCCCATGACCTACGACACGATAGAAACGGCCCTGACCGCGATCCGCAACGGCGGTTTCGTGGTGGTGGCGGACGATGCCTCGCGCGAGAACGAGGGCGATCTGATCCTGGCGGCGGAGAAGATGACGCCCGAGCGCATGGCCTTCCTGGTCCGCCATACCAGCGGCCTGGTCTGCGTGGGGCTGGCGCCGGAGCGGGTGGAGGCCCTGCAGCTGCCGCCGATGGTGGGGAACAACTCCGATCCGTTCCGCACGGCTTTCACGGTGTCGGTGGACCTGGCCCAGGGCACCAGCACCGGGATCTCGGCCGCCGACCGCAGCGCGACCATCCGGGCCCTGGCCGATCCCGAGGCGGGACCGGCGGCGTTCGCCCGGCCGGGCCATGTGTTCCCGCTCAAGGCCCGGCCGAACGGGGTGCTGGAGCGGCCGGGCCATACCGAGGCGGCGGTGGACCTGGCCCGCTTGGCGGGGCTGGCGCCGGCGGGGGCCTTGTGCGAGATCGTGAACGACGACGGCCGCATGGTGCGGGGGCCGGAGCTGGTGGCCTTCGCCCGCCGCCACTGGCTGCCGGTGATCCGCATCGCCGATCTGATCGCCTACCGGCGCCGCACCGAGCGGCTGGTGGAGCACGTGGCGGAGGCGAGATTGCCGACGCCGTACGGAACCTTCACGGCCCATGTCTACCGCTCGGTGGTGGACGGCTCCGAACACCTGGCCCTGGTCAAGGGCTGGGTGTACGGGCGGGAGAACGTGCTGGTGCGGGTGCATTCGGAATGCCTGACCGGGGACATCCTGGGTTCGTTGCGCTGCGACTGCGGCAACCAGCTGAAGATGGCGCTGGAGGCGATCGAGCAGGCGGGCAACGGGGTCCTGGTGTATCTGCGCGGCCATGAGGGCCGGGGCATCGGGCTGGCCCACAAGCTGAAGGCCTACCAGCTGCAGGACCGCGGCCGGGACACGGTGGAGGCCAATCTGGACTTAGGCCTGCCGGTGGACGCCCGCAGCTACGACGTGGGGGCGCAGATTCTCACCGACCTGGGCGTGACCACCCTGCGGCTGATGAGCAACAACCCGGCGAAGTTCACCGAGCTGGCCGGCTACCGTCTGAAGATCGTCGAGCGGGTGCCGCTGGAGCCGGCGCCGCATCCGGAGAACCTCGTCTACCTGCGCACCAAGTCGCAGAAGCTCGGCCATCTCCTCAACCTCGACGCCCTGGCCGGGGCCGGCGACGAGTGGATTCATCCGTCGGTCGGGGGATAAGACCATGAAGAAATTGGATTTCGTAGGATGGGCTGAGGTACGAAGCCCATCGGCCGCGAACGATGCGCCTCCTCACGTCGGCACATCCTACGCCCCGGACTCATCCGTCGGCCAGGGGATAAAACCATGAATAAAGCCCATGCCAGCCTCGCCAGCCTGTTCGCCCTGGCGTTCGTCCTCTATGCCGCTTACAGCTTGCCCGCCAAGAGCGGCGAGACCGGGAACGCCGCGCCGGCCTCGATCCGGATCGGCTACCAGAAATACGGCACGCTGATTCTGGTGAAGGCCCGTGGCGAACTGGACCGCAAGCTCAAAGCAGCCGGCGTGACGGTCGATTGGGCCGAGTTCGCCTTCGGTCCGCCCATGCTGGAAGCCCTGAATGCTGCCCACCTGGACTTCGCCGCCTCGGGGGAGACGCCGCCGGTGTTCGCCCTGGCCGCCAAAGGCTCGGACCTGGTCTATCTGGGCTACGAATCGGCCTCGCCCGAAGGCGAAGCCATCCTGGTCGCCAAGGATGCCGGCATCGCCGGTATTGCCGGCCTCAAGGGCCGCAAGGTCGCGGTCGCGCGGGGTTCCAACGCGCACTACCTGCTGATCCGGGCGCTGGCTTCCGCCGGCCTGGGCTGGAAGGACATCCAGCCGGTCTACCTCGCCCCCGCCGACGCCCGCGCCGCCTTCGCCAACGGTGCGGTGGACGCCTGGGCGATCTGGGACTTCCATCTGGCCGTGGCTCAGGAGACGGCCGGCGCGCGGATACTCGCCGACGGGCAAAAGCTGGTGCAGAACCACGAAATCTACACCTCGCGCAAGGATTTCATCCGCCAGCATCCGGAACTGGCGAAAACCGTGCTGGAGGAAATCGCCCGGACCGACGAATGGGCGAGAACCCATACCGCGGAAGCGGCGGAACTGCTGGACCGCCAGCTCGGCATCGGCGTCCCGGTCCTGAAGAAAGCTCTCGAGCGCCGGGCCTACGGCCTGCATCCGGTCGACGCCGAACTCGCAAGCGCGCAACAGAACATCGCCGATACGCTGCACGCGCTGGGACTCCTGCCCAAGCCCGTCCAGGTATCGCTCGCATTATCGGCAACGGAGATTCAGCCATGAACGTTTTCTGGTTCCTACCCACCCACGGCGACGGCCGCTACCTCGGCACGGCGCAGGGCGCGCGCGAAGTCGACTACCCCTATCTGCGCCAAGTCGCCCAGGCGGCGGATACCCTGGGCTACGGCGGCGTGCTGATTCCCACCGGCCTCACCTGCGAAGACCCGTGGATTGTGGCCTCCTCTCTGATTCCGGTCACCGAGCGGTTGCGCTTCCTGGTCGCGCTCCGGCCCGGCCTGACTGCGCCCACCGTCGCCGCGCGCATGGCGGCCAGCCTGGACCGGCTGTCGAACGGGCGTTTGCTGGTCAATGTGGTAGCCGGCGGCGATCCGGTGGAACTGGCCGGCGACGGGCTGTTCCTGTCCCATGACGAGCGTTACGACTTGGCCGGGGAATTCCTGACCGTGTGGAAGGGCCTCATGGCGGGAGAGACAGTCACCTACACGGGCAAGTATCTCAGGGTCGAAAACGCGAAGCTCGCCTTCCCGCCCGCGCAGACCCCGCACCCGCCGCTGTATTTCGGCGGCTCGTCCCCGGCCGCGCACGGCCTCGCCGCCGAGCACGTCGACCTGTACCTGAGCTGGGGCGAGCCGCCGGCGGATGTCGCCCGCAAGATCGCCGACGTGCGGGAACGCGCCGCCGCGCTGGGGCGCACGGTCCGCTTCGGCCTGCGGGTACACGTCATCGTGCGGGAAACCGAAGCCGAGGCCTGGCAGGCCGCCGATACGCTGATCCGCCATCTCGACGATGCGACCATCGCCGCCGCCCAGCGCGCCTTCGCCCGTTCCGATTCCGAAGGGCAGCGGCGCATGGCGCAGCTGCACGGCGGCTCGCGCCAGCATCTGGAAGTCAGCCCCAATCTCTGGGCCGGGGTGGGCCTGGTGCGCGGCGGAGCCGGCACCGCCCTGGTCGGCGATCCCGCCACGGTCGCCGAGCGCTTGCAGGAATATGCCGAGCTAGGTGTCGAGACCTTCGTGTTGTCCGGCTACCCGCATCTGGAGGAAGCCTACCGGGTCGCGGAACTGCTGTTCCCCCTGCTGCCGGTGGAAAAGGTGGAGACGAGAGTCCAGGCCCGCCCGGTTTTCCACCTGAGTCCGGTCGGCGACACGGGCACGCTGGCGGTGGAGGCGCATTGACCGTAGCCGGCCTGCGCCGGATCGCCGCAAACCTCGAGCCCTGGCTGTTGCCCCTGGCGCTGCTGGCCGCTTGGGAGATCGCCTCGCGTTCGGGGCGGCTGGACGGCAAGCTTTTCCCCTCGCCGGAGGAAGTGGTGCTGGCGGCGGTTTCCCTCGTCCGCTCCGGCGAGCTGTTCCAGCACGTCGCCGCCAGCTCGGCCCGCGCCTTCACCGGCTTCGCCATCGGCGGCAGCCTCGGCTTCCTGCTGGGACTCGCCACCGGCTGGAGCCGCCGGGCCGAGCGGCTGCTGGACACTTCGGTGCAGATGCTGCGCAACATCCCTCATCTGGCCCTGGTGCCGCTCTTGATTCTGTGGTTCGGCATCGGCGAGGAAACCAAGGTCCTGCTGGTGGTGCTGGGGGTGTTCTTTCCGGTCTATGTCAACACCCTGCTGGGTCTGCGTAGCGTCGATCCCCGGCTGCTCGAGATCGGACGGGTCTACGGCTTAGGGGGGGTCGACACGTTCCGCCGTATCCTGTTCCCGAGCGCCCTGCCGGCCATTCTGGTCGGCCTACGCTATGCGCTGGGCATCATGTGGATGACCTTGATCGTGGCGGAGACCATCGCGGCCAACGCCGGCATCGGCTATCTGGCGATGAACGCCCGCGAGTTCATGCAGACCGACGTGGTGATCCTGTCGATCCTGCTCTACGCGCTGCTCGGCAAGGCCGCGGACTGGACTGCTCGCGTCCTGGAACGGCGGCTGCTCGGCTGGCACCCGGGCTATCGGGAGGGGTCTACATAAATGGAAATATAAAAATAAGTTTTTAATATTTGAAGGCATTAGGCGGCTTGCTTTATGGTGCCCTGTAACCTTGGAGCAAGCCCCGATCATGCCCTTACTTTCCCATCCCAATCCCAACGAACTGGCGCTCTCCATCCGGGCCTCGGCGCTGGTGTTCGAAGACCCGCAATCCCGCGAACTGCTGGCCCGGATCGACTTGGTCGCGCCGACCGACATGACCGTGCTGGTCATCGGCGAAACCGGCACCGGCAAGGAACTGGTCGCCCGCCACATCCACGAGCTGAGCGTCAGGAAACACCGGCCTTTTTTCGCGGTCAACTGCGGCGCCCTGTCGGAAAACCTGATCGAAAGCGAGCTGTTCGGCCACGAGAAAGGCGCGTTCACCGGCGCCTCCTCCACCAAGCAGGGCTGGTTCGAAGCCGCGAGCGGCGGCACCCTGTTCCTCGACGAGATCGGCGATTTGTCCATGCCGATGCAGGTCAAGCTGCTGCGGGTATTGCAGCAAAAGGAGGTGGTCCGGGTGGGGTCGCACCGGCCCATCCCGATCGACGTCCGTCTGATCGCGGCGACCAACGTCAAGCTGGAAGAAGCCATCCTGGCCGGGCGTTTCCGCGAGGACCTCTACTACCGTCTGAACGTCGCGCCGCTGCGGCTGCTGCCCCTGCGCCAGCGCCCCGGCGACATCCTGCCGCTGGCCGAGCATTTCCTGGCGTTCTACAGCAAGCGGCTGGGCAATCCCGAGACCCGCATTTCGCCGACGGCGGCGGAAGCGCTGCTCCGCCATTCCTGGCCGGGCAACATACGCGAGTTGGAAAACGTCATCCACCACGCCCTGCTGGTGGCGCGCAACCAGACGATAGCCCCATCGGACCTCAACCTCTCGCCCCTGCCGACGCCGGGCGCGGCTTCCAGGGGCGACGATTTCGAGGCGCTGGCCGAGATATTGGAGCGGCTTCTGGAAAGCAACCTGCCCGATGTCCATGCCCGGATCGAGGCCGCCGTCGTGAAAGCCGCCCACCGCCTTGCCGGTGGCAACCAGTTGCAGACGGCGCGCCTGCTCGGTCTGAGCCGCCACGTGATCCGCGCCAAGCTGATTCGGTACGGCGTTCTGAAGTCGGCCGCCAAGACGCCGGAAAATTGGACGGATGCTTCCGGAATCCGCGCCTTCGAAGGCATCCCCCTGCCCGGCTTCCCGCACGGGATGCCGGGCCGGCCGGAAACCCGGCAGTGCGGCTTGGGCGATGCGTCCGAGGAGTGGTGGGGGTATTAGCGGCTTCATCCGAGCGCTGCTCAAGGCGTATCATCCGGGCAGCGCCGTGTCTTGATGTGAAGGCGGCGATTTTGGATTGAGACCATGAGGCTGCCATGTCCGTACCGAAACTCGCGTTCGTAACCCTGCCGTCGGTGGCCGCCTATCTCGGCCTCGCGGTCCTGGGCCGGGGCGGGCCGGAGGCCTTCTTCTCCCATCCGCCCTTGATTGCCGTGGCCATCGTGCTCGTCGCGCTGTCCGCCGCTGCGGTCTTCAGCGGCGGAAACCTGAGCCCCGGCGTGCGGGAGGACCGCGCCAACCGCTGGGTGATCGCGGTCCTGATCCCGATCGGCTTCCTGTCCGCCTATCTGCCGGCATACACGGATCGGATCGGGTTCTGGACCCTCGACGGCGATGCCGTCCGCTGGTTGGGTGTAGCGCTCTTCACCGGCGGCGGTTGCTTGCGGCTCTGGCCGGTTTTCGTGCTCGGCCGGCGATTCAGCGGGCTGGTCGCCATCCAGCCGGGACATGCCTTGGTGACGACGGGCGTGTATGGCGTCATCCGCCACCCCAGCTATTTGGGCCTGCTCGTCAGCTCGCTGGGATGGGCGCTGGCCTTTCGGGCGGGCGTCGGCGTCCTGCTTACCGCCTGCATGATTCTGCCGCTGCTGGCGCGCATCCGTGCCGAAGAGAGGCTGCTGCGCGAGCATTTCGGCGCCGCATACGAGGCGTATTGCGCCAGAACTTCGCGGCTGATCCCCGGGCTTTACTGAGAGGAGTCGCCGAGGGGCGGCGGTTCGCCGCCCGCGAACCGGCGAATCGGGCGGGTTTCAGCCGGCGGTATCCGCACCCTTTTCGTTCTCCAGGGCCTTGTCCGTGATTTCCTTGTACAGCTCCAGAGCGCTGGTATAGATGTTCTGGTATTCCGGGTGGCGGTCCACCATCGGCTTGATTTGTTCGGCGGTTTCGAACACTTCGTGGAGAAACGCCAGGTCGCCGTCATCGAGCCGTTCACCCCGGTCGACCTTTTCCTTGAGCGCGAAAGCCCTCGGAAGCCGCTGCGTTCTCATCCGTTCCAACAGCGCCATCGCGATGCCGGTGTCTTTGGGGACTTCGGTCATGTTCCCTCCTGCCAAGCGAAGAAAGTGAAAGCCGGCCTCAGCCCAGGTAGCGCGAAAGTTCTTTCACCACGTCGGGCCGGTCGGGTATTTCCCGGCTGGGGATACGTCCGGGCAGGATGATTCTCCGCGCACCGGTCCCGGAGAACAACTCCGTCAGTTGAAGCTCGCCGGCCGCCGCCGGGCCGGAATCGGCGAGCCTGATCCCGCGGTAATCCAGCCGCAGGGCGACCGGCCGGGCGTCGAGCCACTCCTTCGGCTGGCGCAGAATCCCGGCGATGCAGTCGAGGCTTTGTTCGAGGCCGAGGGAGTTCGTCCCGAATTGCCCCAGTTCGGCGTCGATCGACTCGATCTCGGCTTCCACCGCGTCGATGTCCGCTCCGTTGTGCCCGTTGTCGGCCAGGGCGGAGCCGAGGCCCCAGTTGCCCGCCCGCAGGGCGTCGAGCTTGCGCCGGAGCAGGCAGCGCTGCCGGTCCAATTCCACTCTTTTCCGGGTTTCCTGGGCAAGCTGTTCCAGGGCCCGTTCGATCAGGAAGTCGAAGGCGCGCTTCTTCAGTTCCCACCGGGTCCCCTTTTCGGAGGAGGCCGGGGCGATGTAACGGTGGTGGGAGAAGCTGACCGCCACCTGGATCACGTCCTTGCGGACGGCATCGCCCTCCAGTTCCATGCCCAGCACCGTGCGTTCTTCCTTCTGCATCACCAGCAGTCCGAAGATTTCGTCGGCAGCGACCTCGACGCAATGCTCCTGGTATTGCCGGACATCCTTGAGTTTGCCGAGCACGCCGTGGAGGTGGTCGACCGAACTGAAGAACGCCCGGATGCGCGGATCGGCGCCGAAACTCTGCGCGCTGATCTCCGTCGGCGCCGGCATGGCGTCGACCAGGGCGATGACATGATCGACCGCCCGCTCGACGGGTTCGCGCAGCCGCCGCCGGTAGTCGTCCAGGGCCCGCAGACGGCGGTCTGTGCCGTCCACTGCCCGTTCGATGGCTGCGTCGATCAGGGCCCGGTCGGGGCTCTCGTCTTCCTTTTCGGGTGGAGTGAACAACGAACTCAGGAATTTCAGCACGGATACGGCCTCCTGTGAGATACGGGTAAAATCCGCGATGACGGCGCCGGGTCTTTCGGAGGTTTCACGGCGGCCGATGGGCGAGGTATTGGGGACAAGAATATACCGCCGGTTTTTCCGGCAAAACGGTAGGGAGTAAGGTCATGGCCACTTTCACGGCAGTCGCCTGTCTGCTCGGCATCGCCGCGATCCTGAGTTTCGTCAACGATCGGTTTCTGCGCCTCCAGCACGATATCGGCCTGCTGTTGCTGGCTGGCCTGACCACCGCCGGACTGCGGGTACTGGAGTTCTTCGTCCCCTCCGGGCTGGTCGGCATGCTGCACCAGCTCACCCAGTCGTTCAACCTGAACGATACCTTGTTGAAGGGCGTACTGTGCTTCCTGCTGTTCCGCGGCAGTGTCCGGGTCAATTGGCCGGCGCTGCGCGAGCAGCGCTGGCTGGTGCTCTGGCTGGCATTCGCCGGTACCGCCATCGGTTGTTTCGTCGCCGGCGGCCTGGTCTACGGTGGTCTGGCCGCCTTCGGTGTGGCGGTCACGCTGCCGCAATGCCTGCTGTTCGGGGCGCTGATCGCGGCCACCGATCCGATCGCGGCGCTGGCGATTCTATCCAAGGTGGGTCTGCCCAGGAACCTGGAGACCGTGATTGACGGCGAATCGCTGTTGAACGACGGCGTCGCGGTGGTCCTGTTCACCATCTTCGCCGGCGCCGCGATGGGCGGCAGCGGAGGAGGAGGCCTTTCGGAGGCCGGTGCCATCTTCGTGAGGGAAGTCCTGGGCGGTGCGGCCATGGGCGTCGCCGGCTGGCTGGCCATCCATTTCCTGATGCTCCGCTCGACCAGTTCCTGCACCAGCCTCCTCGTGTCGCTGGGAGCGGTGTCGGCCATGTACACCGCCGCTCAGCATCTGGAAATATCTGGGCCCATCGCCACGGTCGTGGCCGGTCTGCTCAGCGGCAACATCACGGCACCGCGGCTGAGCGAAGAGGCGCGTGTTCCGGTGCGCACCTTCTGGTCGGGTCTGGACGAGATACTGAACGCGCTGCTGTTCGTGTTCGTGGGTTTCCATGTCGTCCTGATCAATCCCCTGCAAGGTGTGACACTGGGGATTCCGGGGCTGGTCGCCATCGCCGCCGTCCTTCTCTCCCGATCTCTGGCCGTGGCGGCTATCGTCGGCGGTCTCAGCGCCGCGGCGGTGATCCGCGCTGACTGCTTCGGCTTGACCAAACTGCTGACCTGGGGCGGCCTGCGCGGCGGATTGTCCCTGGCGCTTGCGGTATCCTTGCCGGACAGCCCCTGGAAGCCGCTGATCTTGAACATGACCTTCGCGGTCGTGATCTTCTCCATCGTGGTCCAGGGGCTGACGATCGGACGGATGTTCACACGGGAAGACATGGCCCGTCTGTTGCGGTGACCGGGTTTCCCGGTGGACCCGGCCAATATTCAGCCCCGGACCGGCCCTGTCCAAACTCCGGGGCGCCAGGACGTTGAGCCCATGATCATCTATCTGCACGGTTTTTGTTCGTCGCCGCGATCGGAGAAGGCGAGTCTCCTTGGACAGCACATGGCAGAGCGCGCCCTGGCGGACCGGTTCTGGTGCGAGCAGCTTCCGGCCGGCCCGCGCCAGGCCATCGAGTTCGTAGAGGGAGTCCTGGCGAAGTGCCGGACGCGTCCCGCTCTCGTGGGAAGTTCGCTGGGCGGCTACTACGCCACCTATCTGGCCGAGAAGCACGACCTGCGCGCGGTGCTGATCAATCCCGCCGCTTTCGCCTGTCAAAGCCTGGCTCCGGCGGTGGGGCCGCAGCGGAATCTCTACACTGGCGAGCCTTTCGAATTCACCGAAAGCCACCTGGTCGAACTGGCGCAGCTCGAAGTGACGAGGCTCGGCCGGCCCGAGCGGTTCTGGCTGCTGGTGGAAACCGGCGACGAAGTGCTCGATTACCGCGAGGCCGTCGAAAAATACGCGGGCGCGAGGCAGACGGTGATCGAGGGCGGCGATCACAGTTTCCGCCATTTTGCCGATTATCTGGATGCGATCATCGACTTTTCGCTGACGCCTTGAGCTCCGCTGTGCCGGGCAGCCGGTCGCGCTGACGGTGCCTATGGGACCTGCGGACCCACTTGCCCGTCCGCGGCGTCGCCCCGCAGCAGCGATTCGGCGGCGCGGGCTTGCCTGCGCGCCTCGTCCCGGCTTCCGGCGAGCGACATGAAATGCACGCCGCTCCCCGTCTCCAGCCCGCCCGGCGTGAGGATGACAATACCCTCCCGGCCCCTGTCCCGGAATGCGAGCGGCCCCAGGCGATCGAGCGCCGTGGGCAGGTCGCAGGGCGAAGTCCGCAGGTCGGTCAGTTGCACGATGAGCAAGGCCTGCTGCTTCCAGTCGCCGAGCAGGCGGTTGGCGAGCGTCATCGGGATCGACGTTCCGCCCCAGCGCCCGTTGCATTCGATCCAGTGCGGCCGGGCGGTGGCCGCGCCGTCGCCGGCGACCACGGCATCGAAGCTGCAGCGCCCGAAGTAGCCGAGGCGCTGGAACAGGCTAGCGAGCTGCAGCGCTTCTCCGGCCAGGCGGATGCGCAAAGGCTCGGGCAGTTCGCACGGCATGGCGCCGACGAAAGTCCCTTTCTCGCCCGCTAGGGTCTGGTCGAATACCCCTTCGACCACCGGGAGCGAATCGTCGCGGGAGGGAATCCATATCTGGACGGAAGGGCTGGCGAGGACCTCGCAATCCCAGGCCCCGACCAGCAGCGGAAAGCCGCCGCTCCAGCCGCGCTTGGCCAGCAGGCGCAGCACCCGGCGGCTCAGCGCTTCCGCCGGCAGTTGCCGGATCAGTTCCGAAGGAAAAACCAGATTGCCGGCGGCGCCGGCGCTATCCGGTATTTTGATCACGATCCGCTCGAAGCGCCGCGCGAGCGCCGCCAGCCGTCCGGAAAGACTGGCCGGCCCGAACGTGCAGTAGCTCGGCGGCAGCGCCTCGGGACCGAGCAATTCCTTGATGCATTGGGCGAACCAGAGCTTGTCGTTCACCCGGTGCGTGAGATGCGGCGGCGGTGCGGCAACCCGGATCCGCGCTCCCGTCCGCTCCGCGATCAAGCCCGCAAACCGCCATGCCTGCCGGGTGCCGATGTAAGGGATCAGGTTCAGCCGGCGGTACTTTCGCGCCGTCTCGATGATGGGTTCCAGTGCGCCTGGAGTGGCGCCGCAGCGTTCGGGGAGGGTGGCATGGCCGAGGGCCGATGCCGGCGGAACCCCGAGCACGGTGACGCTTCCGAGTCCCAGCGTGTGGCGGCAATACGCCTCGAAGTCCTCGCTGCGCGGACCGCTGATGAGGACCATGTCCTCATCCCCCGCCAGCATCAGGGCGCGGTACTGCAGCCCCAGGTCCGCCCCCGGCTGGGCGTACAGGGTGATCTCGGCGTGGTCTTCGAAAAACAGCGCGGGAGCGTCGTCGACGCCGGTGGAGACTTTGTCGCCGAACATCTGGGTCGAGGCCAGCATCGGCTCGTCGGCGAGCATGCGCTTGGCGATGCCCGCGATCCTTCGGGCGTGAGCGGCATCGAGGCCGACGCCGGGGAACTCCACGATCGGCAGGGACGGCCGCGTCGAAGCGGGGCAGGGGCACTTCGTCGACGCGGCCATCGGGGCAAAGACTCGGCTTCAGCCGGACGCGGCCAGGCCGGTCCAGCGCGGACGCTTTTCGCGCCAGACCGTCAACTGCCGGTACAGCGCGGCCTGCTCCTCCTCGGGAAGCCGCCCCATTGCTGCGAACATCTCCCCGCATTCCGCGATGTGGGCTTCCATCGCGCTGGACAGTTCCATCAGCCGGGTGCGCTCATCTTCCGGGAGCGGTGCCCCCGGTTCGCGTGCCAGCAGGGCCTGGACGGCTGCCAGGCCCTTGCTGTGCTCCAGGTACATGCGGCGCACCTCCGGCGCGCCGAGCATCCGCGCCAAGGCAGGATAGAAGTGCTTTTCCTCGAACGCGATGTGCGAGCCGGCCGCCGTGTCGATCCGCTCCGCGGCCTCGCGCGCGGCGGCGGCATCATTGCCCCGTAGGCACTGCGAAAGCTCGTGAAAGCCCCGCCCGAGCACGGCGTGGTCCTCGCGGAACGCGTCGAATAAGTTATGCTCTGGAGGCGACGGACGGTTTTCCATAGGATTTGGAACCTGTCTTGAAAAATCTATTCAAGCGAAGTTAATCGGTTGAAATCAGGAAAATTCTCCGCTCAGGTAGGGTGGATAAGCGTAGCGCATCCACCGCAACGCCGACTCGAAGAGCAGCGGAGCTGACTCGGAGAGCAGCGAAGCTGAATTTGGCGGATGCGCTGCCGCTTATCCGCCCTACTATCCTCCATTTTCTTTTTCAAGGCAGGCGCTTAGTCTACGTATCCGCTCCGGAGCAGGCAAACCGCATATGTGCAGGCTGTACGGCTTCCGCGCCACCGAACCGACCAAGGTCGAATGCGCCTTGGTTCATGCCCAGAACGCCCTGATGGTCCAGAGCCGGCGCGACCGGGAGGGGCTGCGGCACGGCCACGGCTGGGGGGTGGCGACCTACGAGAACCGCCTCCCGCACGTCGAGCGGCAAGCCTGGGCGGCCTACCACAGCGAGCATTTCCGGCGTGCCGCGGCGAGCGTCCGTGCCTCCACCGTCATCGCCCATGTGCGCCACGCCACCGTCGGCCGGCCCCTGCTCCAGAACACCCATCCTTTCACGCACGGCTGCTGGACTTTTGCGCACAACGGGACCATCCCCCGGTTTTCCGAGATCAGAAACCCCATGCTCGAAGCGATGACGGCGGAGCACCGGGCGGCGATCGGAGGTTCCACCGACAGCGAGCACATCTTCCACTTGTTGCTCGGCATGCACGAGGCGGCGTCGGACCGCCCGCTGCTCGACATCGTGCGCGACGGCGCCCGGCGGATCATGGCCTGGTGCGAGGAGTTCCCCTCCCACCGCGGGCTTGGGCTCAACGTCCTGCTCACCGACGGAGACCGGTTCGTCGGCACACGCCTGGGCCGGACGCTCTACTACGTCGAACGCGAGGGGTTGCTCGACTGCGAAATCTGCGGCTTTCCCCACATCGACCACACGCCGGGGAATCCGTACTTCGCCGTGGTCGTCGCCTCGGAGCCGCTGTCGCACGAGGCTTGGCGCGAGATTCCGGAGGGTTCCGTGTATGAGATTACTCCCGATATGCGGGTGCATGTTGAGGATATTGGTGCGGTGGCTTAGTATGAAGAAAAACTCCCTCGGGCGGCAATGCCGACGTTTCAGTTATCGGCAGATACAATCGAGAAAATAGTCAGTATCGAATCAAGGAAAGGAAAATTTTCAAATGCCCGTACAAGGTGTTGAGTTAGAAAACGACTGGATCGTCAAGGTTATTTTGATAGAAGCACACAGCATCATCAATGGACTTTCCAAGGGGTTGGTTTGCGGCTTGTGCGAACCCGAAGACGGTATCCGATTGGTCTACCCGCGGCGACCAACGTTGGATGAAGCGGATTTTCAGCACCTAACTCAGCAGGAGATCGATAGAGTTCTGTCGGGTCAGCTATCAGAGGAGGAGATTCTAGCAATTAAATCGATGGGATTTGCTGAGGGCGAGACGAAGCGAAAGGTTTTCAAGAAAATATTCGTCGAGTATTTCTATTCGCTGATGTTTGACATGTTCAATCTTTTGGATGGGACGACCGACCCGCAGTTGACGGAAGCTGAAGATGAGTGTGGCGCGTGGTTGGGAGCTAAAATTCTAGTTCCTTTGCCAGAAGAGGAAGATGAGTTTTCTGGGGGCGCGAGTGAGTCTCCTGCGCAAACTTATTACGGTCATGACTTTTTGAGTAGCCGGTTCCACGATGCCTACGAAGAGTTCAATCAATTGATATCGGCAGAGCCTTATGTCAGGCGCAAAGTAAAGAACTTCAAGGACGATGACACGGTTATCAAAACGCTGATGCTGGAAGCTTACTGCAAGATCGAGATACAATCTAGAAGGTTCATGAAAGATCTGGTTGATCTTAATATTGGATTTGTGTACCCAGGCTATTTGGAAAAAAATGAAACAGGGTTGACTGAAGAAGACAAGGAGGCGGTCCGCTCAATTGGTTTGGAGAGCGAAGCTGTCAGGACGGTTTTGCAAAAGGTGTTCGCAGGCTATTGTTACGACGTTATTGTAGCTTGGTTCAGTGCGTTTGAGTTGATAGACAGCCCTCTCGCCATTAATAATTTACCAGAACAGCCAGGGAGGGGTTGGCCTGGAGCTAGGATATCAGCAAGCGGTTATCGATATCCAGACATGCTGCATGATGCATTCCCTGAGATCTGGCATAAATACAACGAGATTATTTCGCGCCCGCCGCGGCGCCCTTTTTGATGTTTTTATGGCGGAAAAGTTGGGGTCGTAAGTTTTGATGAGTTAATGATTGCCGAATGGTTGTTTTTCAGGATGCGATAATGGCGTCCGTTTTGGACTCCGCGTAAGTCGGGTAGGATCGCGGCCAAAGCGTGGTGTCATAAAGAGACGTTACGAATGTGAGATAGTGAACATATACCATACGTATAGCCCAATATCGTCCCCTTTGACATGGCGATATCGCAAAGGGGATTAGGTAGTGTTGGATAGTTATACGCAGCGGATTAGAATAAAATGATTATCCGAAAACAACCCCTTCGTCCCGCATCAGATAATTGTTGAGCCAGAACCCAGCGAGTATGAGCGGCGCCAGCAGCAGGCTGCCGATCATGACGAACAAGGTGCTGGCCGCGGCGATGACGGCCAGGGCAAACGGTGCGATTTGCCGTCCCAGGTTGCGCAGGTATCCGGACATGATGTTTTCCTCCCCATAGTGCGTTGATAAAGTCGAATTTCCGCGCGCTCGTCTGCGCGCTGGGGCGCGGTTCCGCGCTTACCGAATCTTTACACACGCTCGCGGTCTTCCCAAGCTTTTCCGGCCTAGACTGGCCCCGTACATGCCGACGCATGTTTGTCGTTTTTTCACTTTACGAGGTCCGTCATGAAAACCGCGATCAAGACCCTTGCACTGGCCATCGCTCTAGCCGCCCAGCCGGCCTTCGCCGAGCGCGATCCCGGTGAGCGCCTGGAACACATGAAAAAGGAGCTCAAGCTCACGCCCGAGCAAACCGAGCAGGTGCGCAAGATTCTGGAGGAATTCGAGCCGCAGCGGAAGGCGCTGCACGAGCAGAAGCGGGCGCTGCACGAACAGGTGCGCAGCCGCCTCAAGGCGGTCTTGAGCAAGGAGCAGGGCGAGAAATTGGATAAGATGGCCGAGGAACGCCGGGCGCGCCATCACCGGGGTTGGGATACGGAGCCGGGCAAGTCTCCGTCTCCCTGATTTCTGTCAGAGCACCGGGCCTATGACATAAGGCCTCGATGTTGTGCGAACCGTCGCTTTCCCTTGCGTCGCCCAGAGGGACAATGCCGTTAAGTTCAGAAGAACTTGTCGTTCCGGCAGGGAGTGCCGGAACCCAGAAGCCATGGATGGCGAAAGCCCTTCACGTCCATGTGACCTGGATACCGGCAATCCCTGCCGGTATGACGGCTTAATAACGGCCATGCCCAGAGGGAGGGGCTGACTCCGGAGGATGAGGGTCTGCGGCCTTTCCCCTGCTCAATAATGCCAGCTTCAAGATTCGAACCGGCCCCATGACCCGATTGCTGCTCATCGACGACGACACGGCGCTGTGCGAGCTGCTCAGCGAGTACCTCGCCCTGGAAGGCTATGCGGTGGAAGCCGTGCACGACGGCGAGGCCGGTCTGGCGGCGGCGCTCAGCGGCCGGTACCGGCTGGCTCTGCTGGACGTGACCCTGCCCCGCCTCAACGGCTTCGAGGTGCTGAAGCGCATCCGGCAGGAATCGTCCTTGCCGGTGCTGATGCTCACCGCCCGCGGGGACGATTTCGACCGGGTCGTGGGCTTGGAAATCGGCGCGGACGATTACCTGCCCAAGCCGTTCAATCACCGCGAGCTGGTCGCGCGGATCAAGGCGATCCTGCGGCGCACCGATCCGGACTCGCGCCAGGGAGCGGGAACGCGAACCCTGGAAATCGACGACTTGTCGATCAATCCGGCGAACCGGGAAGTCCGGCGCGGCGGCGTGCCGGTTGAACTGACCGCCGCAGAGTTCCTGCTGCTCAAGACCCTGGTGGAGGCTCCGGGCACGCTGGTCGGTCGCGATGAGCTGACGCGGATCGTCCTGCACCGGCGCTTGACCCCGTTCGACCGCGCCATCGACATGCACGTGAGCAATCTGCGCCGCAAGCTGGGCGAGAAGCCGGACGGCAGCCCGCGGATTCGCACGGTGCGCGGCTCCGGCTATTTCTACATCGGCACACCATCGGGCCGTAACGATGTTCCGGCATAACCGGCTGTTCTGGAAAATCTTCTTCTGGTTCTGGCTGAGCATGGTCAGCGTCATGATGTCGCTGACGTTTGCGCTGTCCGTGCTGGTCGATCCGGCCGATATCCTGCCGGAGCGCCAGGCGCTGTTCGGCGAGCTGGAGACGGCGGGGCGGGTGCTGGAGCGGTTGCCGGGGGACCGGTTCGAGGCGCTGGACACGCTGACCTCCTGGCATGCGTCGCGCGGCTTTCGCAATACCCTCCACGTTTTCGACGGGGCCGGCCGGGCGCTAGGCGTGCGCGAGCCTCCGGGGAGTCTGCGGGATTTCTTTCGGGAAACCCGCGACGCCACGGAATACCGCATCGCGGTCCGGGACGGGCAGGTCTTGCTGGGGCCGTACCGGCTCGAGCGCGAGGGCGCGGAGTACCTGGCCTATCTGGTCAAGTCCAAGCCGACCCACATGCTGCACAAGCTGTGGCGGCTCATTTCACACGAGCCTTCGGTGTTTCTGGTGCTGCTGGCGGTGAGCGGCGCGCTGTGCTTCATCCTGACCGCTTATCTGGTGGCGCCTATCCGTGAGCTGCGCGCCGCGGTCCGGCGTATCAACGAAGGACGGCTGGACACGGCGGTCTCCGCCGCTGTGGTTTCCCGGCGGGACGAGATCGGCCAATTGGGGCAGGATTTCAACCGGATGGCCGAGCGGCTGAACCGTCTGGTCAGCGCCCAGCAGCGGCTGCTGCGCGACGTGTCCCACGAGCTGCGCTCGCCTTTGACGCGGATGTCCATTGCCATGGGGCTGGCGCGCCGGAAAGGGGCCGGCAATGCGGACAGCGAGCATGAGCGGATCGAACAGGAAATTTCGCGGCTCGACGGGCTGATCGGTCAGATTCTCCGGTGGTCGCGGCTGAACGATGGCGCGGCAGGAGCGGGCGCCGGGCCGCTGGAGCTAGCGGGATTGCTCGCGCAGTTGGTGGAGGACGCGGATTTCGAGGCGCGCGCCGCCGGCAAGCGGGTGCATCTTACCCAAAGCGAAACCTGCCGGATCGATGCCGCGGAGCCGGTGCTGGCGAGCGCACTGGAAAACATCGTCCGCAACGGCATACGTCATGCACCGGCAGCCGGGGAAGTGGAAGTGCGGCAGCACGTGGCCGGAAGCCGCGCGGTGATCGAAGTGCGCGACCGCGGCCCCGGCGTCCCCGAGGAGCATCTGGCGTCGATATTCGAGCCGTTCTTCCGGATTCCGGAGGCTTCGGTTTCCGCGCCGGCGCCGAACGGAAGCGGGCTGGGGCTGGCCATCGCCAAGCGGGCGGTCGAGATGTGCGGCGGTACGGTCCGCGCGGAGAATGCGGCTCCGGGCCTGAGGGTCGTCGTGATGCTGCCTTTGTCGGCTAAAGCATCCGCGCCATGACCAGCGCGTCTTCGCGGCCGTTGCGCGCCGGGTAGTAGCCCTTGCGGGTGCCGACCTCGTTGAAGTCGAGGGCGCGGTAGAGCTTGATGGCGTTGTGGTTGGAGGGGCGCACCTCGAGGAAGACGACTTCGGCGTTGCGCCTCCTGGCTTCCTCGACCAGGTGTTCGAGCATGACGCGGCCGTAGCCCTTGCCCTGGATGTGCGGGGCAACGCACAGGTTGAGGATGTGCGATTCGCCGGCGCCTGCCGAGACGATGCCGTAGCTGACGATCCGCCCGGCCTTTTCGCCGACGAAGCAGCCGTAGTTCACGTTGAGGCAGTCGCGGAAGGTCGGCGGCTCCCAGGGAAACTCGTAGGCGCTCCTCTCGATGTCGATGACGGTCCCGAGGTCGATTTTCTTCATCGGCCGCAGCAGGTATTCCGCCTGTTCAGCCAGGCTGGGGTTGTGCTTGTAGTAGAACTCGGTTTCCGCGTCGTAGCTCATCCACTTCTTGATCTGGTCGAACAGGCTGGCCATGGTCTAGCTCGATAATGGGACTTGTCACTTGTTCAGGGTTTCGACGGCCAGCAGCAGGTCCTGCCAGGCCTTGCGCTTCTCCAGGGGGGCGCGCAGCAGGTAAGCGGGGTGGTAGGTGATTACCAGCGGGATGCCTTCGTACTCGTGCACCCGCCCGCGCAGCTTGCCGATCGCTTCGGTGGTTTTCAGCAGATTCTGCGCGGCGATGCGGCCCGCGGCAAGGATGATGCGGGGCCTGATCAGTGCGATCTGGCGCTTGAGATGGCTTTCGCAGGCTTCCGCTTCTTCCGGCTTGGGGTCGCGGTTGCGCGGCGGGCGGCATTTGAGGATGTTGGCGATGTAGACCTCTTCGCGCTTCAAGCCGATGGCCCGCAGCATCTCGTTGAGGAGTTGGCCGGCGCGGCCGACGAAGGGTTCGCCCTGCAGGTCTTCCTGTTCGCCGGGGGCTTCGCCGATCACCATCCAGGTGGCGCGGCGGTTGCCGACGCCGAACACGGTCTGGGTGCGGGTGCAATGCAGTTCGCAGCGGCTGCAGGCGGAGACTTCCGTCGCTAGGCTGTCCCAGTTTCCCTCATCCGGCCCTTCGGGCCACCTTCTCCCAGAGGGAGAAGGGAGCGCCTCCGCTGCCGGTTCGGCCGCCAGGACCGGCTGACTCCGCAGCTTCCAGACCGGGATGCCCATGGCGTCCAGGTACTGGAGGCGGAGCCGCTCTTTCAGGCCCGTATCGTCACACATCCCCGACTTGCGGGTGGGTGCGCTGGATGGGCGCCAGCAGCTTGTTCACGGCGTTGATGTAGGCCTTGGCCGAGGCGATGACGATGTCGGTATCGGCGCCTTGGCCGTTGACGATGCGCCCGCCTTTCTCGAGCCGCACGGTGACCTCGCCCTGCGCATCGGTGCCGCTGGTGATGTTGTTGACCGAGTACAGCGTCAGCGCGGTGTCCGTGTGCAGCACCGATTCGATGGCCTTGAGACTGGCGTCCACCGCGCCGCCGCCGCTCGACGCGCCGGTGCGCTCCTCGTTGTCCACCTTGATGGTCACCTGGGCGTGGGGAATCTCGCCGGTTTCCGAGCAGACCCGCAGCGCGACCAGCTTGACCCTTTCGTCCTCGGCTTCGGTGCCGGCTTCGGTGATGAGGGCCTGGAGGTCCTCGTCGAAGATCTCGTGCTTCTTGTCGGCCAGTACCTTGAAGCGCTGGAACACCGAGTTCAGTTCCTCTTCCGAGGCGAACTCGATGCCGAGTTCCTGCATCCGGGTGCGGAACGCGTTGCGGCCGGAATGCTTGCCCAGAACCATGCGGTTGGCGCTCCAGCCCACGTCCTCGGCGCTCATGATCTCGTAGGTTTCCCGGCTCTTCAGCACCCCGTCCTGGTGGATGCCGGACTCGTGGGCGAACGCGTTGGCGCCGACGATGGCCTTGTTGGGCTGGATCGGGAAGCCGGTGATGCTGGAGACCAGCTTGGAGCAGGCCACGATTTCCCGGGTGTCGATGTCGCTGTGGCAGGGGAAGATATCCTTGCGGGTGCGGACCGCCATGACAATCTCTTCCAGTGCGGCATTGCCGGCCCGCTCGCCCAGGCCGTTGATGGTGCATTCCACCTGGCGCGCGCCGTGCAGCACGGCGGCCAGCGAATTGGCGACCGCGAGTCCCAGGTCGTTGTGGCAATGGACCGAGAACACGGCCTTGTCGGAGTTCGGAATCCGCTCGATCAAGCGGCCGATCATGTGTCCGAACTGCTCCGGGAAGGCGTAGCCTACGGTGTCGGGGATGTTCAGCGTGGTCGCCCCGGCATCGATCACGGCTTCCAGGATGCGGCAGAGGAAATCCTCCTCGGAGCGTCCGGCGTCCTCGGGCGAGAATTCCACGTCGTCGGTGTACTGGCGGGCCCGCTTGACGGCCTTCACTGCGTATTCCACCACCTGGTCGGGCGACATCTGCAGCTTGTGCCGCATGTGGATGGGCGAAGTGGCGATGAAGGTGTGGATGCGGGCGCGCTGGGCGTCCTGCAAGGCTTCGCCGGCGCGGTCGATGTCGCGGTCGAGGGCGCGGGCCAGGCCGCAGACCCTGCTGTCCCTGATGGTCCGGGCCACGGCCTGGACAGCCTCGAAATCTCCGGGGCTGGCGGCGGGAAAGCCCGCCTCGATGACGTCGACCTTCAGGCGCTCCAGCGCCCGGGCGATGCGCACCTTCTCATCGCGGGTCATGGACGCGCCGGGGCTCTGCTCCCCGTCGCGCAAGGTCGTGTCGAAAATGATCAGTTTGTCGTGCATGGCGAAACTCCGCTAGGGCCGCCGGTTCGATGCGGACGGCCGGTTCTGTTCGTCCGGAAATATTGGGGGTATATCGAAAAGGTTCGCGTGTTCTGCCCCTCAGGGCAGGAGCAGGCGGAGGAAATCGAAAGACGACAGAGCGTGCGCCGACGCACCGGCAACCGGCGCGGCATCGAAGCGGAAGGTGTGCAGGATCGACATGATGCGTTTCATTGGCTTGGAATATACACGGCCCCGGCCGGCTTGCCAATGGACGCCTTCAGGCGCGCCGCTCGCCGCGCCGCCGTTTCAGCAGGGCCAGCGTCAAGGCGGGGCCCGACAGGGCATAGGCGCCGAAGAACAGGAACAGCACCAGCGGCGGGTTGGAAAACAGCACCGCGAACAGCAGCATCACGAAGATGGCGTTGACGAAGGGCACACGCCCCCGCAGGTCGACGTCCTTGAAACTGTAGTAGCGGAAGTTGCTGACCATGGCCAGCCCCGTGGCGATGGATAGCCCTAAGGCGATGTAGCGCATGGTCTCGCCGCTTAAGCCCTGGTCCACCGAGAACCAGACGAAGCCGGCCAGGATGGCGGCGGCGGAAGGGCTGGGCAGGCCCTGGAAATAGCGTTTGTCGGCGGTGGCGATCTGGGTGTTGAAGCGGGCCAGCCGCAATGCGCCGCCGGCGGTGTGGACGAACGCGGCGACCCAGCCGAGCTTGCCCATCGTGGACAGCGACCAGATGTAGACCACCAGGGCGGGCGCTGCCCCGAAGGAGATCATGTCCGCCATGCTGTCGTATTCCGCACCGAACGCGCTCTGGGTGTTGGTCATGCGGGCGACCCGGCCGTCCATGCCGTCCAGGATCATGGCGACGAAGATGGAAATCGCGGCCAGTTCGAAGCGCTGGTTGAGCGCTGCGGTGATGGCGTAGAAGCCGGCGAAAAGCGCGGCCGTGGTAAAGAGGTTGGGCAGCAAATAGATGCCGCGCCGACGCTTGGGATTGGGTGAGGAATTTTCTTCCATGGTGGAAAACTGTCGTGCCGGCACGGAAATCCGCGCCGGCACAAAGTATCAGTTCTTGCTCGTATCGACAATGCGGTTCGCCTTGATCCACGGCATCATGTCCCGCAGCTTGGCGCCGGTGCTTTCGATGAGGTGTTCGCGGCCGAGGCGGCGCTTCGCCTTCAGGGTGGCGGCGCCGGCCTGGTTTTCCAGGATGAATTCGCGGGCGAACTCGCCGGTCTGGATCTCGCGCAGGATCTTCTTCATCTCCTGCTTGGTCTGCTCGGTGACGACGCGCGGACCGCGGGTCAGGTCGCCGTACTCGGCCGTGTTGGAGATCGAATAGCGCATGTTGGCGATGCCGCCCTCGTACATCAGGTCGACGATCAGCTTGAGCTCGTGCAGACACTCGAAATAGGCCATCTCGGGCGCGTAGCCGGCTTCGACCAGCGTCTCGAAACCGGCCTGCACCAGCGCGGTGGCGCCGCCGCACAGGACCGCCTGTTCGCCGAACAAATCGGTTTCGGTCTCTTCGCGGAAGCTGGTCTCGATGATGCCGGCACGGCCGCCGCCGTTGGCCGAGGCATAGGACAGCGCCAGTTCCTTGGCGCGGCCGGTGGCGTTCTGATAGACCGCGATCAGCGAGGGCACGCCGCCGCCCTGGGTGTAGGTCGAACGCACCAGGTGGCCGGGGCCCTTGGGTGCGATCATGATCACGTCGAGGTCGGCGCGCGGGGCGATCTGCTCGAAGTGGATGTTGAAGCCGTGGGCGAAGGCGAGGGCGGCGCCCTGCTTGATGTTCGGCGCGATCTGTTCGCTGTAGAGGCGGGATTGATGCTCGTCCGGCGCCAGGATCATGATCACGTCGGCCTGTTTGACCGCATCCTCGACCGACGCGACCGCGAGGCCGGCGTTCTCAGCCTTCTTGGCGGAAGCCGAACCCGGACGCAGACCCACCACGACCTGCACCCCGGAATCCTTGAGGTTGTTGGCGTGGGCGTGGCCCTGCGAGCCGTAGCCGATGATGGCGACCTTCTTCCCCTGGATGATGGAAAGGTCGGCGTCTTTGTCGTAGTAAATCTGCATGGAACTTCCTCTCGTTGCGCTTTCTTTAAGGGCGGGTTGCTAGGGGGGAAACGTTGGCGCGGGGTCAGACGTGGAGTCCGCGTTCCCCGCGCAGGATGCCGGTGGTGCCGGACCGCACCACCTCGATGAGGTCTTCATCCCGCAGGGCTTGCAGGAAGGCATCCAGCTTGGATTTTTCACCGGTGACTTCGATGACGTAGCTGGTCGGCGTGACGTCGATGATATTGCCGCGGAAGATGTCCGCCAGTCGCTTGACCTCTTCGCGGCCGCCGTTGGTCGCGCGTACCTTCACCATCATCAGCTCGCGCTCGATATGGGCCGATTCCGACAGGTCGATCAGCTTGACCACGTCGATCAGCTTGTTCAGCTGCTTGGTGATCTGTTCGATGATCTCGTCGCTGCCGGAGGTCACGATGGTCATGCGCGACAGGGTCGGGTCCTGGGTCGGCGCGACGGTCAGCGACTCGATGTTGTAGCCGCGGGCGGAGAACAGGCCGGCAACCCGCGACAGCGCGCCCGATTCGTTTTCGAGCAGAACGGAAATGATGTGGCGCATGGTCAGGCAAGCTCCCTGTCGACCGCGGTGCCGGGGGCCAGGCGCATCTCGTGATGGGCCTTGCCGGATTCGATCATGGGGTAGACGTTTTCGGTGGGATCGGTCAGAAAATCCATGAACACGGTGCGGTCCTTGAGTTTCAGGGCTTCTTCCAGGGCCGGGCGCACGTCGGCCGGCTTTTCGATGCGCATGCCGACATGGCCGTAGGCTTCGGCCAGCTTGACGAAGTCCGGCAGGGTCTCCAGGTAGGAATGCGAGTAGCGGCTTTCGTAGATGAACTCCTGCCACTGCCGCACCATGCCCATGTAGCCGTTGTTCAGGTTGACGATCTTGATGGGCGTGCGGTATTGCAGGGCGGTGGCCAGTTCCTGGATGCACATCTGGATGCTGGCTTCGCCGGTGACGCAGACGACTTCCTCGTTCGGATGCGCGAGCTTGATGCCGATGGCGGCGGGCAGGCCGAAGCCCATAGTGCCGAGGCCGCCGGAATTGACCCAGCGGCGCGGCTTGTCGAACTTGTAGTACTGCGCCGCCCACATCTGGTGCTGGCCGACGTCGGAGGCCACGAAGGCCTCGCCCCGGGTCAGATCCCAAAGCTGTTCGATGACGAACTGCGGCTTGATCCGATCGCTGGCGCGGTCGTAGCGCAGGCAGTCGAGGCTGCGCCATTGTTCGATCCTCGCCCACCAGGCTTTCAGCGCCTCGGCGTCCGGCGCGCGGCCGGAGGCCTTGACGATCTCGATCATGTCGGCCAGCACCGGCGCGACTTCGCCGACGATGGGCACGTCCACCTTGACGGTCTTGGAGATTGAGGCCGGATCGACGTCGATGTGGATGATCTCGGCGTCGGGGCAGAATTCGGCGATCTTGCCGGTGACGCGGTCGTCGAAGCGGGCGCCCACCGCCAGCAGCACGTCGCAGTCGTGCATCGCCATGTTGGCTTCGTAGGTGCCGTGCATGCCCAGCATGCCGACGAACTGGCGGTCGGTGGCGGGATAGCCGCCCAGGCCCATCAGGGTGTTGGTGATGGGGAAGTTCAGCATCCGCGTCAGTGCGGTCAACTCGTCCGCGGCGTTGCCGAGGATGACGCCGCCGCCGCTGTAGATCATCGGGCGCCGGGCCGACAGCAGCAGTTCCACCGCCTTCCTGATCTGGACCGGGTGGCCCTTGACCGAAGGATTGTAGGAGCGCAGTGCGACGCTGCGCGGATACTCGTAGGGAATCTTGATGTTCGGGTCGGTGACATCCTTGGGGATGTCGATCACGACGGGGCCCGGGCGGCCCGTGGTCGCGATGTAAAAGGCCTTCTTGAACGTCTCGGCCAGCTTGTGGATGTCCTTGACCAGGAAATTGTGCTTCACGCAGGGGCGCGTGATACCGACGATGTCCGCCTCCTGGAAGGCGTCGCTGCCGATGACGGGCAGGGGCACCTGGCCGGTGATGACGACCAGCGGGATCGAATCCATGTAGGCGGTAGCGATGCCGGTGACGGCGTTGGTCGCGCCGGGGCCAGAGGTCACCAGGACCACGCCGGGTTTTCCGGTGGAGCGGGCATAGCCGTCTGCGGCGTGGGTCGCGCCCTGTTCGTGGCGTACCAGGATGTGCTTTACATCGTCCTGCTTGAACAGCGCGTCGTAAATATGCAGCACTGCACCGCCCGGATAGCCGAAGATGTATTCCACACCTTCGTCTTTCAGGCACTGGACAACGATTTCCGCACCGCTGAGTTCCACGATCTTCGGCTCCCCTTTACTGATCAGGCGCTTATGAGCGCCTGTTGCAAACCGCTCCGGTGTGGGAGCGCGCAAGTGAAAAGTTGGGAACCGTACCCGGAACTTCGTGTTACGTCAAGACAAGTTTCGAAACCTCACGCCGTTTTAGCTGCAACGCCGCTGCGGTCAGGGGCATTGGTATCAGTGGCGCAGAGCCGCAGGCCTCGCCGTCACTTTGGTCTGACGCTGGAAGCGGGCCAAGGCCGCATTCAAAGTGCTGCACAGCCGCAGGAAGGCTTCGGGATGGATATGCAGGCTCGCATAGCCCACTTTCAGATGGAAACATGCGCAGTCCTGGCAGTAGTCGACGCGGCAGAGGCCGTCGCCGGCCAGGTTCTGGACTCGGCAGGGGGTATTTTTCATGGCGGTAGGTCCTCGTAAGGCTTGCAAAGGTCGGCGGGTGGTGTCCGTCTATCCCAACGATTCGACGAGGCGCCAGTAGGTTCGCATGTACAGATAGGTACAGCGCTCTTGGGGCGGTTCGTCGAATTGCGGGTGGGAAAGAAGCCGGTCGAGGCAGTTTGCGATGTTGCCCGCGATCGAGGAGGAGGGACTCCTCGCATATTGCATCAGCAAGGAACGCAAGATACCCACCAGGATGTCCGTGGAGATTTGGGGTTCAGCAAGAGTTGAAGGAAGGGGATTCATGTTGGCTCCTCAAGGTTGGCTGGAACGCATGTTTTAGGGGCGCTGCGACTGATTCGGCGCCCTTGGAGATAATGATAACGATTCTCATTTGAGTGTCAACCGTGATCCGGTCTTGGTTCCCGAAGCGCCCCTTCTGGCTGGTGATCGCTCCGGGCCGCAGCTTCTCACGGGAACGGCGGGAGGCTGCCCGATGTTTGCTCTGGCCATACATTTCGAATATTATCGAAATGTCGAAATATTAAGGCGCATGGGGAAGCACAGGGTGCCGGTACGCGGAGCCGGGCTCGGCCGCTCGTCCATGAGCGGCGCTCTCCGGCAGTTCAATTAGCCTCTGATGAATGCCAGGTGGGTCGTATGAAACGTTTGCATGTCCACATTTCGGTTGCCGATATCGAATCGAATATCGGTTTTTACAGCGCCGTTTTCGGCTCCGAGCCGGCGGTGCGGAAGCCCGATTACGCCAAATGGATGTTGGAGGACCCGAGGGTCAACTTCGCCATCTCCAGCCGCAGCGGCAAGACCGGCCTGGACCATCTCGGCATTCAGGCCGAAGACGACGCCGAGCTGGCCGAGTTGAAGCAGCGTCTCGACCGGGCCGACACGCCGATCGCCGAACAGAAGGGCACCGGCTGTTGCTACGCGGTATCGGACAAATACTGGGTGCTCGATCCGCAGGGCATTCCCTGGGAATCCTTCCATTCGCTGGGCGAGATTCCAGTATTCGGCGAGGCGCCGAAGGCCGAAGCGGGTTCGCAGTCGGCTTGCTGCGCTCCGGAGGTGAGTGCGACGCCGTCCAAGTGTTGCGGGTGACATCATCAGATAATGTCCTTCCCCGGTATTTAGCAGAAACGGTCCCGAAAGTCTTGGGGCGACACGCCATACTGCCGCTGGAATGCCCTGCGGAAATGGTCAATGTTGGAGAAGCCGCATCTTTTGGCTATGGATTTAATAGGCAGATTTTTTTGATCCATAACGACAATAGCCGCTTCGAGTCGGGTTTTTTCCAGAAACTTTGCAGGGGTTAGTCCGGTTTCTTTCATAAAAAGCCGAGAAAAATTGCGTGCGCTCATGGCGGCCTCCGTCGCCATATCGGCAACGGTAACCGGTTTGTCGAGATTGTCGAATAACCATTCCAACATCGGTTTTAGCCGGCTGTGAGTAACCGATTGCGCCCGCAACTTGGCGCTGAATTGGGTTTGTCCTCCCGGCCGTTTCAAGAAGACGACCAACAATCTTGCGATTTCCAAACTGACCTCGCGCCCCAAGTCTTCCTCGACCAGGGCCAATGCCAAATCCATTCCGGCGGTTACGCCGGCGGAAGAATAGATGAAGCCCTCTTTGATGAAAATCGCATCGACCTGCAAATTCACCTCCGGATAGCGTTTTGCGAACAAGTTGCAAGCGAGCCAATGCGTCGTTGCCCTTCTGCCGTCGAGCAACCCGGCCTCGGCCAATAAAAATGCACCGGTACAAACGGAAGCAAGGCGCCGGACTCGGCTTGCCATGCTTTTTATCCATTGAATGGCAGGTAGGGAATGATTGATCTCTTGATAATTCTGAGTACCTGCTATAAATAAGGTATCAGTATCCATGTGCCAATCTTGCCAGCCGGCATCCGCAAACAGCTTCATTCCCGAGGATGTACTGAACATGCCGGCTTGATTCGCCAGGATATAAATTTGATAGGGCTCGGGTAAACCAAAATTTCGGAACAAGGCATTCGCTGCGGCAAACACATCCAACGGCCCGACGACATCAAGCATTTCGGCGCCTTGATATGCCAGCATGGCAATGGTTTTCGGGGTCTCCATGCTGGGAAATTTAGGGGCTGCCGCCATGTCGAAATCACTTAGGGTACTTCGGCCGCGTACGGGGGTACTGGGTAATATTCCAACCCCTTTTGCACTTCCCTCGCCTGCTGCGGACTATATAGCCGGCCGATCAGCCACAGAGCCGCATCGATTCCGGCGCCAACACCTGCACTCGTCAATAGATTCCCGTCGCAGACGTGGCGGACGTTTTCTAAGGCCGTGATTTCCGGAATAGAATCTAAGGCTTCTATGGCACTCCAATGTGTCGTCATTTTTTTTCCTTTCAACAAGCCTGTGGCTGCCAGGATAAGCGTCCCGGTACAGACGCCAAACACCCACCGACATTTCGGTGCCGTTTGTTTGAGCCAATTCGTCAGGCGAGGATCATTGATTTGCGGCGTCGGATCGGCATTGCCTGGTATCAGTAAAATATCCGGTACCGGACTGGTTTCCATGGTATGGTCCGGGATAATCTTCAAACCACTCATGCAAGTAACGACGTTATCGTTTGTCGCAACCGTGTACATATCCACATCGCCGAACTTGAAATATTGGACTGCGTTGAATACTTCCATGGGGCCCGTAAAATCTAAAGCGGCCACATCGTCATAGATTAAAACGGCAATTTTCAAAGGCATATTGATTCCTTGGTTTTGGGTCGGCTGTATGAAAAATCACGCTGTATTCGAGCAAATCGACTGATTAAGAGGTGGCGTAATTTGCTGGAGACATTGTTGCAGTTACCCAATTTGGCTGTATGCCAACGATACGTCAATTAAGGACAAATTTAGACCAAGAGCGGCCTGCTGTCGCCAAATGAGGCGGGGTGCTCCACCCCGATCATGGTCGAGCAGGTGGCTGAGGACATCCGCGAAACCGTGGGCCTGGCACGCTTTCCCGGCTGGCGGGACACCCTGGCCGGTGAGCGCGAGGTCAAGGAGGCGCTGCGGAAATCGCTGTTCAAATACAGGTTGCATGCCGACGATGAACTGTTCGAAAAGGCTTACAGCGACATCCGCCAGTATTACTGACCACATTTCCAATCTTCGGCGTCCAGCGAACGCAGCTTGCACCAGGCATAGATCGCCGGGATGACCGCCAGGGTCAGGACGGTGGATGAGACCATGCCGCCGACCATGGGCGCGGCGATGCGGCGCATGACCTCGGAGCCGGTGCCGGTGCTCCAGAGGATGGGCAGGAGGCCGGCCATGATCGCCGTCACGGTCATCATCTTCGGCCGCACCCGCTCCACCGCGCCGGTCATGACCGCCCGGTACAGATCGTCCACGCCGGGCATCCGGCCTTGCTGGCGGGCCTCTTCGCGCAGTTCGTTCCAGGCGTGGTCGAGATAGATCAGCATGACCACGCCGGTTTCGGCGGCGACTCCGGCCAGGGCGATGAAGCCGATGCCCACGGCGATGCTCAGGTTGTAGTCCAGCAGCCACAGCAGCCACACGCCGCCGACCAGGGCGAACGGCACGGAGGCCATCACGATCAGGGTTTCGGTCAGCCGCCCGAAGTTCAGGTACAGCAGGACGAAGATCACGGCGAGGGTGAGCGGCACCACCAGCAGCAGGCGCTGTTCGGCCCGCTGCAGGTATTCGAACTGCCCGCTCCAGGTGAGGAAATAGCCGGGCGGGAGTTTCACCGCCGACTGCACCGCCCGCCGCGCGTCCTCGACATAGCCGCCGATGTCGCGTCCGCGCAGGTCCACGAACACGTAGGCCGAGAGCAGGGCGTTCTCGGTGCGGATGCCGGGGGCGCCCAGCGTGAGCGAGATGTGGGCGAGCTGGCCGAGCGGGACGTTGGCACCGGCCTCGGTGGGAATCAGGATGTGGCTGCCCAGCCCTGCGGGATCGTCCCGCAGTTCGCGCGGATAGCGCACGATCACCCCGAAGCGCTCGCGTCCTTCCACCGTGGTGGTGATGGTTTCGCCGCCCAGCGCGGTGGCGATCACCTCCTGCAGGTCGCCGACGGTCAGGCCGTAGCGCGCCAACTGGGTGTAATCCGGTTCGATGTTGAGGTAATGGCCGCCGGTGACGCGCTCGGCGTACACGCTGGTCGTGCCCGGCACGGACTTGATGGCCTGTTCGATCTGGCGGGCGAGGTGGTCCAGGGTTTCCAGATCCCGGCCGAACACTTTCACGCCGATGGGGGTGCGGATGCCGGTGGAGAGCATGTCGATCCGGTTCTTGATCGGCATGGTCCAGGCGTTGGTGACGCCGGGGATCTGCAGCGCCTGGTCCATCTCGGCGACCAGCTTGTCGATGGTCATGCCCGGCCGCCACTGATCCTGAGGCTTCAGGTTGACCAGGGTCTCCGCCATTTCCAGCGGCGCCGGATCGGTGGCGGTCTGGGCGCGGCCGGCCTTGCCGAACACCGAGGCGACCTCCGGAAAACTCTTCAGGATGCGGTCCTGGGTCTGCAGCAACTCCGACGCCTTGGTGATGGAGATGCCGGGGAGGGTGGTCGGCATGAACAGCAGGGTGCCTTCGTTCAGCGTGGGCATGAATTCGCTGCCAAGGCGCGAGGCGGGGTAGAGCGTCACCGCCAGGATGGCGAAGGCGCCCGCAAGGGTCAGCGCCTTGTGGCGCAGCACGCCCCGGATCACGGGCCGGTACAGGCCGATGAGCAGCCGGTTCACCGGGTTGCTCCCCTCCGGCAGGATGTGGCCGCGCACGAACAGCAGCATCATGACCGGCACCACCGTGACCGATAGCAGAGCGGCGCCGGCCATGGCGAAGGTCTTGGTGTAGGCCAGCGGATGGAACAGCCGGCCTTCCTGGGCTTCCAGCGCGAACACCGGCAGGAACGAGACAGTGATGATCAGCAGGCTGAAGAACAGGGCCGGTCCCACTTCCCGGCAAGCGGCGCGGATCAGCTCGATCCGGGGCTGGTCGGGATTGCGTTCCAGATGCTTGTGGGCGTTCTCGATCATGACGATGGCGGCGTCGACCATGGCTCCGATTGCGATGGCGATGCCGCCCAGGCTCATCAGGTTGGAATTCAGATCCATGGCCCGCATCACGATGAAGGCGACCAGGACGCCGACCGGCAGCATCAGGATGGCGACCAGGGCGCTGCGCAGATGGAACAGGAACAGCGCGCACACCGCGGCGACCACCGCGCTTTCCTCCAGCAGGGTTTCGCGCAGGGTGGCGATGGCGCGCAGGATCAGTTCGGAGCGGTCGTAGACCGGGACGATGTCGACGCCTTCGGGCAGGCCGGGGGCGATCTCGAGCAGCCTGGCCTTGACGCTGCCGATCACGTCCAGCGCGTTCTGGCCGTAGCGGGCCAGAGCGATGCCGGACACCACTTCGCCTTCGCCGTTCAGTTCGGCAATGCCGCGGCGTTCGTCGGGCACCAGTTCCACCCGGGCGACGTCGCGGATCAGCACCGGGATGCCGCCCGCCGCCTTCACCACCAGTTGCTCCAGGTCGGCGATGCCATGCAGATAGCCGCGCCCGCGCACCATGTACTCCGTTTCCGCCAGCTCGACCACGCGCCCGCCGACGTCGGTGTTGCTGGCGCGGATCACCTCGATGATCTTCCTCAAGGGCACGCCGTAGGCCTGCAGTTTGTGCGGATCGACGGTGACCTGGTATTGCTGCACGAAGCCGCCGATGCTGGCGACCTCGGCCACGCCCTGCGCCTTGCTGAGCTGATAGCGCAGGAACCAGTCCTGCAGGGTGCGCAGTTCGGCCAGGGTGTGGCCGGCGCCGGTGAGCGCGTACTGGTAGACCCAGCCGACCCCGGTCGCGTCCGGGCCGATGCGCGGCGTAACATTCTTCGGCAGCTTGCCGGCGGCGGCATTGAGGTATTCCAGCACCCGCGAGCGTGCCCAGTAGATGTCGGTGCCGTCGTCGAAGATGACGTAGACGTAGGAGGCCCCGAAGAACGAAAAGCCCCGCACGACCTTGGAGCGGGGCACGTTCAGCATCGAGGTGGTCAAAGGATAGGTGACCTGGTCCTCCACGACCTGTGGCGCCTGGCCCGGGAACTCGGTGTAGACGATGACCTGGGCGTCGGACAGGTCGGGGAGGGCATCCAGCGGGGTGCGAACGACGGCATAGATGCCGGCGGCGACCACGGCGACCGTTGCCAGCAGCACCAGGAATACGTTGCGCAGGGACCAGTCGATGACGTGCGCGAGCATTTCAATGGCCTCCGTGCATCGAATGGTCGGGAGCGGCGGTCGGGGCGGGTGAGGGCTGGCCGGCCGAAAAACTGCCGATCGCCGCACGCAGGTTGCTTTCCGAATCGATCAGGAAATTGGCGCGGGTCACTACCTCTTCGCCTTCGCTCAGTCCCCGGCGGATTTCGGTGTACCCCTCCACCCGCTGGCCGGTTTCCACCGGCCGGGGTTCGAAGCTGCCTTCGCCCAGGCGGACCAGCACCAGTTGCCGGGTGCCGCTGTCGAGCACGGCGGAGTCGGGCACCGCCAGCACCGGCGCGGTATCCGCAGCGGCTTGCAGTTCAACGTCGCCGTACATCGCCGGCTTGAGCACCTGCTTCGGATTGGCCAGTTCGATGCGTACGCGCGCCGTGCGCACGGCGTCGGTTACCGTGGGATAGACATAGCTCACCCGGCCATCGAAGCTTCGGTCCGGATAGGCGTTGAAGCCGATGCGGGCGGTCTGCCCGACCCGGACGTGGCCGAGGTCCTGCTCGAAGATCGAGGCGATCACCCAGACCGTGGACAGATCGGCGACGCGGAACAAGGTGTCGCCGGGCATGAAGCGCATGCCCTGCAGCGCATTCTTCTCCAGCACGATGCCGTTCACCGGCGAAGCGAACGGGACCCGGTGCTGGATTTCGCCGCTGGCCTCGAACCGGCGCAGCCAGGGTTCCGGAACGCTCCAGTTGCGCAGCCGCTGGATCGCGCCTTCGCGCAAGGCCCGGCTGGCCTCGCCGGAGCCGGCGATGCGATATTCCTCCTGGGCCGAGACGAGTTCCGGGCTGTAGGCTTCCAGCAGCACTTCGCCCTGCCGTACCGCCTGGCCGGTGGTGTTGACGCCCAGGCGTTCGATCCAGCCCTCGAAGCGCGGCGCGATCGCGTGGACCCGGCGCTCGTCGATCTCTACGACGCCCAGCGCCCGGATGACGTGGGTCAGGACCCGGCGCTGAGCCGGCTCGGACCGCACCCCCAGCTTCTGGACCTTCTCCGGGCCGAGGCTGATGACAGCTTCACCGGAGCTGGCGGATGGCGCCAGGTCTTCGGCGTAGACCGGCACGTAGTCCATGCCCATGTCGTCCTTGGCCGGTACCGGCGAGGTGACCTGCGGGTTCATCGGGTTGCGGTAGAACAAGGGATGCCTCTCGGCCATGGTTTCCTGGGCGAGTGAAGGCGGGGGCGCGGTTTTCCGTCCCAGCCAGTAGCCGCCGAGGCCGGTGCCGGCCAATGCCAGGAGGAGCAAGATCAGACGTACCGACGGTTTCATAGCGTTTCCTTGCCGAGGGCGGCGGCCAGGCGGGCGAGCGCCTGCTGGGAAGTGGTGAGGGCGTTCCAGTACTGCACCTGGTAATCGAACACCGAGAGCTGGGCGCGCAGCACGTCGGCGAAGGCGATCTTGCCCACCCGGTAGCTGGCGCTCAGGGAATCCAGCGTGCCGCGCGCCTGAGGGAGGAGCTCCTTCTCGAACAGGCTCAGGCGCTCATGGGCGTGATGGTAGGCGGCCAGCGCGGTGGTCACGTCGGCCTGGACGCTGCGTTCGGCATCATGCAGCGCATAGCGTTCCCGCATCAGTTCACTCTGCCTCTGGTCGACCTGCTTGGACTGCTTGGTGGCGGCGTACAGCGGCAGGTTCATGCTCAACCGGAAGTTGGCGAAGTCGCTGCGGAATTCGCCATTCGGCGCGTTCTGGCGGAAGGCGTAGCCGAAGCCGAGGTTGAGGTCGGGCAGGTACTCCTTTTTCGCCAGGTCGAGGCGGTTCTGGGCGGCTTCGATGGCGGCCTGTTTCTGGGCCAGCAGCGGCCGCTCGGCCTGGGCCTGGTCGAGCAGCGCCGGCTCGGACGACAGTTCGGGAAAACGGAATGCGGCTTCGGGAGGCAATTCCAGCGCGCTGTCGCTGGAGCGGTCGAGCAGCACGTTGAGACGGGCCGCCTCGCCGTGGCGCATGTTGATCAGCTCCAGGGTCTTGTCGCGCAGCTTGGTGAGTTCCAGCCGGGCCAGCAGGCTGTCCGACTGTTCCGCCTGGCCGAGCCGGTAGCGCTGGTCGGCGATGTCCGCCAGCTTGGCCATCCAGTCCCGGCTTTCGGCGAGAATGCCGAGGGTGCGGTCGTAGTAGAACAGCGCCCACCAGCTCAGGCGGATGTCCCGCGCCAGCCGGAGCCGCGCTTCGTCGACATCCTTGGCCGCGCCGATGGCTTCCTGCTGCGCCGCCCGTTCGGCCAGGCCGAGCTTGCCCGGAAAGGGAAGCTGCTGGCTGACGGCGACCTCCATCATGGTCATCTGGTCCTGGTTCAGGCTGAAATCGTTGGTCGGGATGTTCAGCGCGCCGAAGCTCAGGAAAGGATCGGGCAGGCTGCCGGCCTGCGGCGGAACGCTGGCAAGGGCGTCGGCGCGAGACTTGATTTCGGCCAGTCCCGGATTGCCGGCCAGCGCCTGGTTCAGCGCCTGTTCCAGGGAAAGCGGGCCGGCCTGTGCCGGCGCGGTCAGGCAGACGATCAGCAGCAGTGCGAAGTCCGATCGCCTGTACGAGGGGTGTAGCGAAAACATGGAATGCTCCTTTTTCGGACGCAGTCGAGCGGCGGTTCCCTTCCGGTCCGGCGCAGGACGCGGCAGGCCAATCGCGTTGCGGTCAGCGATGGAAAAGGAACGCTAATTCAGCAGGATGCAGAAGCGGAGAGCGACGGGAACCTTGGGAAGGGGGGGAGACCGCCGCAGGTAGTGGTGATCCGGGAGCCGCAGGATCGCGGCCCACAGCCCGGCGACAACCAGCAGGCAAAGCGTGAGGAGTTTCACCCCAGGACCGGTGCCCGCCTTGTCGATGGCGATGTCGTCTTCGTCCACGGCCTGCAGGCCGAAACAGGAGGCCTGCTTGTCGCAGCCGTCCGGCGTTGCTTGATGGGATGTGTCTTGCTCCGGCATGCCGGCGCAATGCTCCGCGGCCTGCTCGGCCTGCGCCATGCCTCCCATCAGGCAGACCGTGCCAGCCGAGGACAAAAGCCAGACGCACAGGCTCAGCACCGCGCAGAGGCGGCAGGCGAGCGAGCGGCGGATTTGCGCGGGCGAAGGCATCGGCATGGCGACGAATAAAACCATTTTGCCGGCGATCGCGCAACCGCGAATGCGTTTTGGCCGCCCGCTTGCCGGTCCAGCGGATACAACTATGGGAGCGGGCTTTAGCCCGCGATCGGCCACTGGCATAGTCGCAGGCTAAAGCCCGCTCCCACGATATTTCACAGCGATTCTTCGGCGAGGGGCATGAGCCCCCGCAGATTGCGGAAACTGCTGGAGCGCACGATGTCCAGGAAGTCCCCCATATAGGCGGATTGCGCCATGTCTTCCGTGGTGGCGGCATACAGCGCGCTCCACAGGCCGGTTTCGCCGATCGCCTTGGCCAGCACGTATTCCCGCTCGAGATAGCCTTGCACGGTCCAGTTGGGCAGGGCGGCGATGCCGCGGCGGCTGGCGACGAGCTGCAGGATGGCGACGGTGAGTTCGGCGGTGCGCCGTTTGGGCTCGATGCCGCGGGGCTTGAGCACCTTGCGGACGATGTCCAGCATGTCCTCCGGCACCGGATAGCTGAGCAGGGTTTCCTCGGCGAAATCCTCCGGGGCCAGGAAGGCTTTGGGGGCCAGGGGATGCTGGCGCGACACCAGGCCCACGATCTCGAACCGGAACAGCGGATGGAAGGCAATGCCCTCGCGCGCCTGAGGTTCGGACACCACCACCAGCTCGGCGCGGTCCTCCCGCAGCAGCGCCAGCGGATCGACGTGGAAGCCGGAGACCAGGTCCAGCTCGATCTCCGGCCAGTGTTCGCGGAACTGGTCCATCGCCGGCATCAGCCAGTCGAAGCATGTGTGGCATTCCACCGCGATCCGGAGCTGGCCGCTGTTGCCCTGGGCGATGCGGGCGACGTCGCGTTCGGCCTCCCGCACCGCCTTCATCACCGTCTCGGCCAGACTGTGCAGGCGTTGGCCGGCGGGCGACAGGCGCAGGGGCTGAGTCTTGCGCTCGAACAGCACCACGCCGTAATGGTCTTCCAACTGCTTGATCTGGTGCGAGAGGGCCGACTGGGTGAGGAAGACCCGCGCCGCCGCCTTCGACAGCGTGCCGGTTTCCACCAGAGCCAACAGGGTTTGCAGGTGGCGGAGTTCCAGTAAAGATGGCTTCATGAATGAAATCGATGACTGTGATGAAAATATTGAGTTTGAATAATAATTGTCCTGTCCCGATCATGCCAGATCTCAATTCGATGAGCACGAGGAGGCAGATATGGCAGTCACACATTCCCTGGGATTTCCCCGCATCGGCGCCGGGCGCGAACTTAAGCAGGCCGTCGAAGCCCATTGGGCCGGCCGGACCGGCCCGGCGGAACTGGCGCAGACCGGCCGGGAGTTGCGCGAGCGGCACTGGATGATCCAGAGCGGTTCCGGCATCGACCTGGTGCCGGTCGGCGATTTCGCCTGGTACGACCAGATGCTGAACATGACGGCGCTGCTGGGAGCGGCGCCCCGGCGTTTCGGTTTCCAGGCCGATGCCCTGAGCCTGGACCAGTATTTCCAGCTCGCGCGGGGCAATGTCGAGCAGCCGGCGATGGAAATGACCAAATGGTTCGATACCAACTACCACTATATCGTCCCCGAGTTCGACCGGGAGACCGGCTTCGGTCCGGGCGTGGATTGGCTGTTCGACGAGGTGGAGGAGGCCAAGGCCCTGCGGCTCAATCCCAAGCCGGTGCTGATCGGGCCTCTGACCTTTCTCTATCTCGGCAAGGAAAGGCAGGCCGGCTTCAGCCGCCTGGAGCTCCTGCCCCGGCTGCTGCCGGCCTATGCGGCGATTCTGCAGCGCCTGCATGCCTCAGGCGTGCACTGGGTACAGATGGACGAGCCGATCCTGGGCCTGGATCTGCCGCCGGAATGGATCGAAGCCTTCGCGCCGGCCTATGCCGCCCTGGCGGAAGCAGGCCCCAAGTTATTGCTGGCGACTTATTTCGCTTCGGTGGCGGAACACGCAGCATGGCTCAAGTACTCGGCGGTCGCCGGTGTGCATGTCGACGCGGTGCGGGCGCCCGAACAGGTTGCGGATTTCGTGGAGGATTTCCCGGCCGACAAGGTGCTTTCCCTGGGCCTGACCGACGGGCGAAACATCTGGCGCACGGACCTCCGTCGCGCGCTGGACCTGGCGGAAAGCGCCAGTGCGGCGCTTGGGGAGAGGCTGTGGCTGGCGCCCAGTTGCTCCCTGTTGCACGTGCCGCAGGACCTGGACCTGGAAACCTCGCTGAATCCCGAGATCAAAGCCTGGCTGGCCTTTGCCGTGCAGAAGCTGGAAGAGCTGGCCGTGATCGACAAGGGTCTGCGGCTGGGGCGGCAGGCCGTCGCCACGGAACTCGCGGAACAGGAGCGCTTGCTGCACGCTCGGGCGCAATCGCCGCTGACCCATGATCCCGCCGTCAAGCGGCGGCTGGAGGGTTTGAGCGATGCCGATTTCCGCCGCTACTCGCCGTTCGCCGAGCGCTGTCCGCTGCAGCGCGAGCGGCTGCGCCTGCCGCCGTTTCCGACCACCACCATCGGCTCCTTTCCCCAGACGCCGGCGATCCGCAAGGCGCGGGCCGCCCACCGCAGCGGCGAGCTGAACGAGGGGGCCTACCGGGATGCGATGCGGGCTGCCATCCGCGAGGCCGTGAGCAGGCAGGAAGCCCTGGGGTTGGACCTGCTGGTGCACGGCGAGGCCGAGCGTAACGACATGGTGGAGTATTTCGGCGAGCAGTTGGCCGGCTATGCCTTCACCAAACACGGCTGGGTGCAGAGCTATGGCTCCCGCTGCGTCAAGCCGCCCATCATCTACGGCGACGTGGCGAGGCCCCGGCCGATGACGGTGGAATGGATCGGCTACGCCCAGGGTCTGACGAAGAAGCCCGTGAAGGGCATGCTGACGGGGCCGGTGACGATGCTGCAATGGTCCTTCGTGCGGGACGACCAGCCGCGCGCCGTGACGGCCCTGCAGATCGCGCTGGCGATCCGGGACGAGGTCGCCGACCTGGAAGCCGCCGGCGTGGCTGCGATCCAGATCGACGAGCCGGCATTCCGCGAGGGGCTGCCGCTCAAGGCCGCCGATCGGGCCGATTATCTGGACTGGGCGGTCAAGGCGTTCCGGCTCGCCTCCTGCGGCGTCGCCGACGACACCCAGATCCACACCCACATGTGCTATTCGGAATTCGGCGACATCCTGCCGGCCATCGCCGCGCTGGATGCCGATGTCATCACCATCGAAACCTGCCGCTCGGCCATGGACCTGCTGGAAGCCTTCCGCGTCTTCGGTTATCCCAACGACATCGGCCCCGGCGTCTACGACATCCATTCGCCGCGGGTTCCGGCCGGCGCCGAGATGCGGGCGCTGCTGGAAAAGGCGGCTGCGGCGGTCGATCCCGAGCGGCTGTGGGTCAACCCGGACTGCGGCCTGAAAACCCGCCAGTGGCCGGAAGCGGAGCAGGCGCTGGCGAACATGGTAGAGGCGGCCAGGGCGATGCGAGGGGCGATATCGCCGGCCAGATCGGCGGCGTAAAGTCAGTGTCCGCCTCGAATCGGACATAAATGAAAACGGCGGAATCGGGCAACCGGTTCCGCCGTTTTTCCCAGTGTCCCTCCACCTCGAGGCGCCGATACGGAATTGAGCCGAACCCGCTACCGTTCAGCCTCCCCGCGGCGAAAAGCCGTCCCTGGCGTGGCCCGGCACGTCCTCAATGCCCCGGCGAGGCGATGAAGCTGGTCTCCAGGCTGTGGCAGGTATCGCAGCCGATCGACGTGCCCGCGGCCACTTTGACGACCTTGGTCTTGAACCCGGCCTTCTTCAGCTTCTTGCCGTCGTAGCCCCGGAAGTCGAACACCCGGTCCACCGGCGTCTTGGAAAGACGCGTGCCCTTGTGGTCGTTGCCGTGGCAGGCCGCGCACTGGTCTTCGCCTTTCATCCCCGGCAGCTTGGCGTAGTCGTTGTGCCAGCCGCCGTAGGCGCTGCCGTCGCTGTTGGCTCCGTCGCCCTGGGCGCCTTTCCACCAGTACGGGTCGTTGACCGGGTGCATGTCGTGCGGTCCGCCCAGGATGCCGGTCTGCGCGTCGCCGCTGTACTGGCCGCCGTCCAGGTCTTCCTTCTTGGCGAAGGAATCCGCGGTGTGGCAGACGTTGCACTCGAGGATGGTGCCCGTGTGGCCCTGGAGCTGCAGCGCGGTGACGTTGTCGTTCGAACTCGGATCGCGGTTCGGCCACACCGAGTGCGCCGCGCCGTGGCAGGCCGCGCAGGCGACGTTGCCGTGGCGGTCTTTGCCTTCGCGGAACAGGGGCGCGTCGATCCTGGTTTCGGTGGATTGTTCCAGGAACGTCTTGCCTACCGGGTCGTAGTCATACGCATAGGTCGTGGGAAACACCGCTTTGTAGGTCTCCAAAGGCGCCGCTGAGAACCGCCGCGAATTGGGGTCGCTCCGGTCGATGGCGCGGGGCGTGGCGGAGAAGTCCGCCTCGTCGAAGGCCCGTTTCATGACCCCGGCACTGAAGAATCCGCCGCCTTGATCGGCACCCTGATTGCCGTCGCCGACATGGCAGGAACCGCAGTCGGGCTGGTCGAACCAGGGTACCCGGTAGTCGTCCCGGTTGATCGAGCCTAGCTTGTCCTTGTTGGCCAGATAGTTCTTGGGGAAGGCCTCGCCCACGGCCAGCATGTCGCCATGGCAGTCGTAGCAGCTCACGCCCGCGGTGTACATACGGTCTCGGAACTGCTGCTCGCGGTGACCGCTGTGGCACTTGAGGCAGTTTTCCTCCATAGGAAGCTGCTTGCCCTGGCCGTCGAAGATCGGGAACAGGCTGCCGGTTTTGGTCGAATTGTGCTGGCCCTTGTTCTTCCAGTCGAAGCGGACGAAGGCTCCCTTGTCGTCCCGGACGATGTCGGTCTTGGCGTCGTTCCACTGCAGTTCGGCATGGAAACGGTGCATGGAGATGGAATAGTTGGGGGCGTACGCCGGGTCGTTGACGTCGAAGCCTTCCTCGTCATACCAGGCCATGTCCATTTTGTACGGCACATAGGCCAGGGGCGACAGGTGGCAGCCATAACAGGGCATCGGATTGTCGTGCCCGATGTTGGCCGGATTAGCCTTTTCGCTGTCGCTGAGGTTCAGTTTCTCGATGCCGTACAGCATCTTGTACAGGAACGGATAGGCGTCGTAGAACTGGTGCATGCTCGAATAGTTGAGCGACGCCGCGTACTCCGCATCGAACAGATTGCTGGGGTCTCCCCCGGCTTCGCTCACCGAAAACAATTCCGGCTGGCTGGGGATCTTGTCGTCCGGGAGGTAGTAACGGTGGGCCGGCCCTTTTTCCCTGCCGATTTGCAGCGCGGTCTTGCCCCAGGCGCTGGAGCCGTAGGCGGCCTTGGTGCGGGACGCGTTGGGATTGGCAGCGACCCCGCCCTTGGCGTGGCATTCGCGGCAGTGGAAATCGCGGCTGGCGCTCACTACGCCGTCGGTCTTGGCGAGCACGCTCCCGCCGCCCTTGGCCACGGCTTCCACTCGCAGCAGCGGATAGGGATTGACCCGCCCTTGGTCGTCGATGTCGGTGAAGGGGAGCATGTTGGCGGCAAACCAGGCGGCCGGCTTGTCCTTGCCGTCGGACTGGGTGACCGCGACGTGTTGGGAGAAGGGCTGCGGTACGTTGCTTTCGAAGGGCTGGGCCTTGCCCGGCATGTAGGCGCCGTGTTGCAGGTCGGTGTTGTGGTCGTCGGAAACGATATTCCCGGCGTCATCCTTCTTGGCGATGAAATAGCCTTCATCGGGCTCCGGCTTGCCGAGCGCACTGGAACAGCCCCACATTGCTCCCCAGGCACCCTCCATCGCCCAGGAACAGGCATAGTAGTTCGCGGATTTCTCGGCATCCGGACGATCGGAAAGTTCCCAGATGTCCGTCTTTTGGAGCGCAGCATCGACCAGGGAGGCGCCCAACGGCCAGTTCCGGCTGGTGGAATTAATGGAACCGCCGCCCACCGGATCGGACGGATTGGATGCCGCCGAATAGCGGAGCTCCACCTCGCTGCCGCTGAGGAACACCGGCAGCCGGTCCTTCTTGAAGGCATAGGCCCGGACGTTGTTCACGACGGGCGTGAACGAACCCCATCCGTTCCTTCCATAGCGCATGTCGCTCAGATTCTGATAGCTCCATTCCTCGAACGGCATGACCACGACGTCGCCCTTGGTGCCGTCCAGCTCGCCGCCCAGCGCCGGCGCGCCCTGCTCCGACACCTTGCCAGGCAGCCCCGTCGGCGGATTGCCTACCGTCACCTCGACGCTGTCCTCGCAGCGCCGGCCCTTGGCGTCGGTGGCGATGAACCTCACCCGGTAACGGCTGTCGTTGCGGACGAACGCGACCATCGCCATCAGCCCGGTGGGCCGCTTGTAGGCGGGTGGATTGCTGCCGGCGATGAGTTCGCCCATGGCGCCGCCGGCGAAGTCCCATTCGTAGCTGAACGGCTGCGCCGCCGGGTCCTTGGCCGTGGCGGTGGCTTCGAAATGGGCCTCCACGCCGACCTGGACCGCGGTGCCTGGGCCAGGACTGACGATGCTGCAGGCGGGAGCGCCGCTGCAGGATTTGGGTGCGCCCTTCACCGGTTTGATGACCTCGGTGTCACCGGTCTGGACCCGCACCGCGCAGGGGACGCCCGCGAGGTCCTGGCGGCTCAGCGTCACCGCGAAACTGTCGCCCTGGCCACTGCCCAGCCGCCGGCCGTTGACGTCGTAGACATCGATGGGGCCGGTTCCGCCCTTGGCTTTGCCGGCGATCGTCAGCGTGCCGGACTTTTCCGACCAGGCCGCTTTGGCAATCTTGAGCTTGGCGGCGGCCAAGGTGCCTTCAGGGGCCAGCGTGGCGGCCAGCGTCAACAGCAGGCCCGCGACAAGCGGGCTGCTGCGACGCAATGATGGTGGTGCATGGCTTGTGGTATTCACGGTTCCTCCGTCGTATTTCTTGGTTGTTGTTCCGCGGACGGCGAGCGGGGGCTCGCAAATGTGCCAAGGCAGTAATCGAGCCAGAAGAAAATCGTATGAGAATCAATGCCATTTGCATATCATGGAAATGCTATGTTGCGTAACATCGCGTTGATCTATGCGAAACCACGCACTGCGGCGTCCTGGTGCCGGTCTTTGGATGCGGGTGACGGTTTGGAGCCGGTGCCGCCGGCATCGTGCCGGACTTTTCTGCCCAGAGGCATCGGGAGGAGAGAGGCGAAGAACAGCAGGCCGAGGACGTGGAACAAATCGTTGATGGTCATGATCTGCGCTTCCCGCATGGCCCGTCCGTAGACTTGCTTGAGCGCGGCGTCGGCCTGCGGGGAACCCGGCGCGACCGGATTGCGAAAAAAAAGGGCGCCGAGGCGCCCTTTTTGGTCGGTCCATCGGTTGGAACAGTCCTTCGGGGCGTGATGCCTCGACAGGATTGGGCGCCTTCCCTGGCGCCGGTTCCGGAGTGGAACTCAGTGCCCCGGCGATCCGATGAAGCTGGTCTCGAGGCTATGGCAGGTGTCGCAGCCGATCGGCGTGCCGGCGGGCACTTTGACGACCTTGGACTTGAATCCGGCCTTCTTCAGCTTCTTGGCGTCGAAGCCGCGGAAGTCGAACACCCGGTCCACCGGCGTCTTGGACAGACGGGTGCCCTTGTGGTCGTTGCCGTGGCAGGCCGCGCACTGGTCTTCGCCCTTGGTGCCGGGCAGCTTGGCGTAGTTGTTGTGCCAGCCGCCGTAGTTGCCGCCGTCGCCGTTGGCGCTGTCGCCCTGTGCTTGTTTCCACCAGTACGGGTCGTAGACAGGGTGCAGGTTGTGCGGCCCGGCCAGAATCGTCGGGTTGCCGTTCTTGTCCGGGTAATGCGTGGTGCTGCCGACGCTTTCCGGGGCATTGAAGGCATCCCGGGTGTGACAGACTTTGCATTCCGCAATCGGTCCGGGGTAGCCCTGCAGTTGGATGGCCGTCACGTTCTCGTTGGCCTTGGGATCGCGGTTCGGTCCCACCCCGTGCGCCGCGCCGTGGCAGGCCGCACAGGTAATGCCGGCGTGCTGGTCCTTGCCGTAGCGGTAGAGTGGGCTGTCGAGCCGGAGCGGGGTGTAATCGTCTACGTCCGCCCCTTGGCCGCCGTTGCCGGTCGGGTCCCAGCTGTATACATATGACTCCAGCTCCTTCTGGTAATTGGGCACCACGGCGAAGCGGATCGCGTCCGGATCGTTCTTGTCGACCGGCCGCGAAGTGGCAGACAGGTCGGTGGACTCAAACGCGGTTCTTCGCACGGCTTCGACGCCTTTTCCACTATGGCAGGAACCGCAATCGGTTTCCTCCAGCCACGCGATGCGGTAATCCGCTACGTTGGTGGAACCGGCCTTGGCGGAGTCTTTCGGGAAGGACCTCCCCATCGCCAGCATGTCGCCGTGGCAGTCGTAGCACGTCACGCCCGCCGTTGCCATGCGGTCGTCGTAGAGCGGCTCGCGATGCCCGGAGTGGCATTTCAGGCAGTTTTCCTCCATGGGCAACTGCTTTCCGTTGGCGTCGAAGATCGGGAACAGAGTGTTGGGATTGAGATTTTGGTTGGGTGTCCGGCTGGTGAGGGTCTTCCAATCGAACCGCAAATACCCGCCTTTCTCGTTACGCCGGATATCGGTCTTGTCTGCGTTGTATTGCAACTCGCCGTGGAAGCGATGCATGGACATCGAATAATCCGGGTTGTAGTACAGATTGGTATTGTCGTATGGCGCAGCAGCCCAGTAGGTATCCTTCTTGTAGAAACCCTCCGGCATGGTGAAATGGCAACCGTTGCAGGTCTTGGGTGTGTCCTCCTTGAACGGGCCGTTGTGGAAGGCCCAAAGCGAGCCGCCGCCGTTGAAGATCGATCCGACGAAGTCGTAGCCGTCGTAGAAATCGTGGACGCTGGAATAATTGAGCGATGCCGCGTATTCCTGGTCGTGAATACTGTCGCTCGCCGCCTCGTACAGCACCGGACGGTCCGGGTGGAAATTAGGATCGCGGTATTCGAAATACCAGGAGTCCTGTCCCTTGGGGCTGGACAGGAACGCTTCCGGCTTGTGGCCCGCGTTGGGATTTGCGCCGATTTTCCCTTTGGCATGGCATTCCCGGCAGTGGAAATCCCGGCTGTTGCTCAACACCCCATCGGTAGCCGCCGCAACACTGCTATTCCCGTTGCGGCTGGCCTCCACCCGCAGCAGGGGATAGGGATTGACCCGGCCCTGGTCGTCGACGCTGGTGATGGGAATCGTCTCCGCTCGGAACCATTGCTGCTCGGCATCGAACCGGGCGAAGGACTGGGGCCGGTTGGCGACGTAGGGCTGATCCTTGCCCGGCATGTAGCTGCCGTGCTCAACACCTGGCGGAATCAATGCCTGGAATTTGGCATATTGGTCCAAGTAATACTGGAAATAATCGGGCGTCTGCTCGCCCTCGAGAGGCGGGGTGGCGTGGGGAAAATAACCCTCGTCCGGGGCCGGCAGGCCGGGAATGGCGTTGTGCAGCCCCGCCCAGCCGAAAATGCCCTGGACGGCGGACCAGCGCCGATAGCTCGGGTCCAGCTTGGTCGGGTCGCGGTCGGGGTGGACTTCCCAGATGTCGGTTTTCTTGAGTGTGGTGGCCGGCTCCATGAACGGCGCCGGTTTGGTCGTATCTGCGTTGAGGGGCCAGTTTTGGCTGGTGGAATTGATCGAATTGGTGCCCGCCGGGTCTTGCGGGTTGGATGCGGCGGAATAGCGCAGATCCACCTCGTCCTGAGTCAGGAACCGTGGCTTGGCACCGCCTACGCCGCCCTTTTCGATGACATAGGCGTTCAGTGTGTTGAACAGGTGGTTGAAGGAATCATAGGCGTTGGGGTTCTGGTTCAGGTCGCTGGTGTGCTGCATGGACCATTCCTGGAATGGCAGCACCACAAGGTCCCCTTTGTCGCCGTTGGTTTCCGAGCCGCGCAAGGGGGCCGGTTGCTCGGCTACCTTGGCTGGAAAATTGGCGGCCTCGGTGGGTGGGGTGCCAACCTTCACCTCTACCGCCGCCTCGCAGCGCCGGCCCTTGGCGTCGGTGGCGGCGAATCTCACCCGGTACGCGCTGTTGTCGCGAACGAATCTGGCTTGGCTCTCCAAGGTGGTCGGATGGCTGTTGTCGAACACGCCACCGGCGAAGTCCCATTCGTATGTGAGTGGGCCGGCTGTCTTGTCTTTAAGAGTGGCCTGGGCGCTGAAGGTAACGGGGGTGTTGACAGTGAGTCGGGTGCCATCGGCGGGCGTAAGAATCCGGCAAAGTGGCACCTTTTTGCATTCCGCCGGCGCACCAGCGACTTTTCGCATCGAGGATGTCTCGCCTACGCGTGCTTCCACTTCGCAGGGCACTTGCCCCATTTGTTCCAGCGCGATCGTGAAGGTCTGGCTTTTGCCGGTAGCCGGCTGTTCTGCCAGAACGCCGCCACCGGCATGGAGTACGGTAAGGTTTCCAGCAAGACCCTTGGCAACCGCAATGACTTTGAGTGTGCCGGTTTTCTTGTCATAGCTCGCTTGGCTGACGGCGACCCCGGATTTTGCCGCTATTGCCGGTCCGCCGGGTAACAGGGCAAACATCAGAGCGGCGGTCAACGCCGCGAGGCGCAGCGACCATGGTTTTACGAGCGATGACGACCGATACATGGGTGTTTTCCTTCTTGTCGTTATGGAAGAGCTAAGGGTTCCAAATCGCGAAGCTCAGGCCTGAGGTCCCGGAGACAACCGGCAATTTCCATACCGGGGCAAAGGAAGCACTGAATGACGCTGCTGAGCCCGTTTTGCAGGCAGGCAGAGATAGCTCTTGCGTGTGTCGTGCGTCATTTCGCTCACAGGCATCGCTAATTTACACAGCAAAACGGCAGGGTGCGTTACCGCACGCTGCCGTTCGAATTTGGACTGGAGTCCTGCCACGGTCAGCCGGGGCAGGGCCGTTGACTAATGTCCCGGTGAGCCGATGAAGCTGGTCTCCAGGCTGTGGCAGGTGTCGCAGCCGATCGGCGTGCCGGCGGCCACTTTGACGACCTTGGACTTGAACCCGGCCTTCTTCAGCTTCTTGCCGTCGAAGCCGCGGAAGTCGAACACCCGGTCCACCGGCGTCTTGGACAGACGGGTGCCCTTGTGGTCGTTGCCGTGGCAGGCCGCGCATTGGTCTTCGCCCTTGGCGCCGGACGACTTGGCGTAATCGTTGTGCCAGCCGCCGTAGATCGTGCCGTCGCTGTTGGGGCTGTCCCCTTCGGTTGACTTCCACCAGTAGGGGTCGTTGACCGGATGCATGTTGTGCGGCCCGCCCAGGATGCCGGCCTTGGCGTCGCCGCTGTACTGGCCGCCGTCCAGGTCTTCCTTCTTGGCGAAGGAATCCGTGGTGTGGCATACGTTGCACTCGTGGATGGTGCCGGTATGGCCCTGGAGCTGCAGCGCGGTCACGTTGTCGTTCGCGTTCGGATCGCGGTTCGGCCAGACGGCATGGGCAGCGCCGTGGCAGGCCGCGCAGGCGACGTCGCCGTGGCTGTCCTTGCCGTGCCGGTAGACGGGGGCGTCGATCTTCGTGTCGACCATCTTGGTCTGGAACACCATCGAGGTCGGATCGACAGTGTAATAGAACAGCGTCGGGAAGGTCGCCTTGTAGTTCTCCTTGGGCGCGACCGCGAAGCGGACCGAATCCGGATGGGTGCGGTCCACGGCGCGGGTTGTCGCCGACAGGTCGGCATCGTCGAAAGCCCGTTTCATGACACCGGCGCTGAAGAAGCCGCCGGAGCCGTCGTTGCCGAGGTTGCCGTCGCCGACATGGCAGGAGCCGCAGTCGGTTTCGTCGAACCAGGGCACGCGGTAGTCGTCGCGTTCGAGCGAACCGACCTTGTCCTTGTTGGCGAGATAGTTCTTGGGGAAGGCTTCGCCCACCGCCAGCATGTCGCCGTGGCAGTCGTAGCAGGTGACGCCGGCGGTGTACATGCGGTCCCGGTACAGCTGTTCGCGGTGGCCGGAATGGCACTTCAGGCAGTTTTCCTCCATCGGCAGTGGATTGCCGTTGGCGTCGAGCGTCGGAAACAGCGTCCTGGTGTTACGGCCCTTGGTTTTCCAGTCCCAGCGCACGTACATGCCCTTGTCGTCGCGGACGATGCCGGTCTTGGCGTCGTTCCATTGCAGCTCGCCGTGGAAGCGGTGCATGGCGATCGAATAGTTCGGTTCGTAGACCGGATCGTTCGCCTTGAAGCCCTCGACGTCCCACCAGTCCTGCTTGAAGGGCACGAACAGCATCGCCGTGGCATGGCAGCCGTAACAGGGGGAAGGTCGGTCGGCGATGACCTTGCCGGAGTGGTGGTCCTTTACGCCGTGCAGCATCTGGTCCAGGAAATACAGGCCGTCGTAAAACTCGTGGATGCTGGAATAGTTGAGGGCAGCGGCGTACTCCTGGTCGAAGATGCTGTTGGGATCGCCGCCGAAGTCCGATACCGAATAATAGGCAGGCTTCTCCTCGCACGGCGGATAAGCCGCCCTGCCCATGCGCTTGCGGCGCTCGTCCGAAATCGCGCCGAAGGGGCTGGAACGGCACGCGGCCTTGGTCTGGGGCGGGTTCTCGGGCGCGGCGATGCCGCCCTTGGCATGGCATTCCCGGCAGTGGTGGTCCCTGGAGTTGCTGAGCACGGCGTCGGTGCCGGCGAGCGTCCGGCCGTTCTGTTTCGCCTCCACCCGCAGGAGCGGGAAGGGGTTGACCCGGCCCTGGTCGTCGATGTCCGTCATTGGGATCGTAGTGGCCGCGAACCGCTGCTCGCCATCCAGGAATTTGGAAAACGGCTGCGAGTAGTTGGCCTGGTACGGCTGGGCGATGCCGGGCATGTAGCGGCCGTGGTCGGAGTTGTTCGGGTCGTTGTCCGGCACGGAACCGTAGACCTTGCCGCCGCCACTGCTGGTCACGGCCTTGTATTTGAAATACCCTTCGTCCGGCTGCGGCTGGCCGCCTTTCTTCCAGGGGTCCATGATCCACGAGCCATTGATGTATTTGCTCTGGTCGACGTCCGCGAAATCACCGCGGGTGAAGGTTTCCCACAGGTCGGTCTTTTGCACGGCCGCCTCCATCAAAGAGGCCCCAACCGGCCAGTTCCGGCTGGTGGAGTTGACGGAATCCGCGCCCACCGGATCGCTCGGGTTGGAGGCGGCCGAATAGTCGACCTCCACGGCATCGCCGGCGAGTGGGACCGGCAGCCTCGCCTTCTTGTATACGTAGGCGTTCATCGTGCTGATCAGCGGATTGAACGACACGTAGTCGTTGGGCATCGTCTTGGCGTCGGTGGTGTGCTGCATGGTCCAGTCTTCGAAGGGCAGCACCGCGAGGTCGTCCGGCGTGCCGTCCAGCTCGCCACCGAGCTTCGGTGCCGCTTGTTCCGGGACCTTGGAGGGCAGGCCGGCCGGCGGAGTGCCCACCACGACGTCGACGGCGTCCTCGCAGCGCCGTCCCTGGGCGTCGGTCGCGCTGAAGCGCACCCGGTAGGTGCTGTTGTCGCGGATGAAGGTCGCCATCGCCATCAGGTCGGTGGGGTGTCCCCAGGCGCCGCCCGCGAAATCCCATTCGTATTTGAGCGGTTGCGCCGCCGGGTCCTTGCTGCCGGCGGCGGCTTCGAAGTGGGTTTCCACGCCGACTTTGAGGGCAGTGCCGGAGGCCGGGGCGACGATGCTGCAGGTCGGCGTCTTGGCGCACGATTTGGGCGCGCCCTTCACGGGTTTGATCGCTTCCGTATCGCCGGACTGGACCCGGACCGCGCAGGGGACTGCGGGGAGGTCGCTCCTGCCCAGGCTCAGGGAAAACGACGGCCCCTGGCCGCCGCCGAGGCGGCGGCCGTTGATGTCGTAAATGTCGACCGCACCGTCGACGTTCTTGGCCGTGCCTTTGACGATCAGTGTGCCGGTCTTGTCCGACCAGCCGGCCCTGGCGATCTTGATCTTGCCGGCAGCCAGGACGGCTTCCGGCGCCAGGGCGGCGGTGAGCCCCAGGAGCAGGCAGGCGATGGCCGCCCCGGAGGCGTTTGGAGGCGAGGCGCCCCCAAGGGGATTTCTCATGGTGTTCATGTTCGCTCTCGATGGCTGAGTAGGGCTGCGATGCTTGCGAGCCTTGGTATGAGTTCGTACCAGCCTCGAAAGCAGCAAATAGGCCATTTATAAAAAACTTGTAATTACCATTAGATAAATATTGTCAATTTGTTGGCGTCTGCGCGATTTCACGCTGTGTTGCGTGGAATCGCGCGCCTCGTTGAAGCAAAAAAGGGCGCCGAAGCGCCCTTTCCTGGTTTGTCCTCGTATTGCCATTCGGCAGAGTGAACTGTGCACTCCGCCGAATGGGCGCCTTCCCTGGCACCGGTTCCGGAGTGGAACTCAGTGTCCCGGCGATCCCTTGAAGCCGGTCTCCAGGCTGTGACAGGTGTCGCAGCCGATCGGCGTGCCGGCGGCCACTTTCACGACCTTGGTCTTGAACCCGGCCTTCTTCAGCTTCTTGGCGTCGAAGCCGCGGAAGTCGAACACCCGGTCCACCGGCGTCTTGGACAGACGCGTGCCCTTGTGGTCGCTGCCGTGGCAGGCCGCGCACTGGTCTTCGCCGTTCGCTCCGGGCAGCTTGGCGTAGTTGTTGTGCCAGCCGCCGTAGTTGCTGCCGTCGCTGTTGGCGACGTCGCCATTGGCCTGCTTCCACCAATACGGATCGTCGATCGGGTGGGTGTTGTGCGGCCCGCCCAGGATGCCGGTTTTGGCGTCGCCGCTGTACTGGCCGCCGTCCAGATCCTCCAGCTTGGCGAAGGAATCCGCCGTGTGGCAGACGTTGCACTCCAGGATGGTGCCGGTGTGGCCCTGGAGCTGCAGCGCAGTGACGTTGTCGTTGGCGCTGGGATCGGCATTCGGCCAGACGCCGTGGGCGGGGCCGTGGCAGGCGCCGCAGGCGACGTCGCCGTGCTTGTCCTTGCTGTCGCGGTAGACCCGTTGGTTGATGTTGAACGAGAGGTCGACGCTGTGCCCGCCATCCGGCGACGACGGATCGTTCACCCACTGGCTTACCGGCATTTTGCCGTAGTCCTTGGGCTGGACCGCGAAACGCTCGGTCTTGGGCGGGCGGGTGGTGGCTGAACGGTCGCCGTCGTCGAAGGCGCGCTTCATGACGCCGGCGCTGAAGAAGCCGCTGCCGCCGTCGTTGCCGTTGCCGGTATGGCAGGAGCCGCAGTCGGGCTCGTCGTAATATGCCACGCGGTACTTGTTGCCGTCGGCGCCGACTTGGGATTTCTCATACGCCATGCCCTGCGCCAGCATGTCGCCGTGGCAGTCGTAGCAGGTGACCCCGGCCGTGTACATCCGGTCGCGGTATTGCTGCTCGCGCTGGCCGGCATGGCACTGGAGGCAGTTTTCCTCCATCGGCTGAGAGTCGCCGCCGGCGGTTTTCACCGGGAACAGCGTGTTGGGATTGGCGCCCTGGGTTGGGTCCCAAAGCTTCGGGATGCCGCCGGCTTCGCGCAGGATTTTGTCCGGGTTGGACGGGTCGCGCTGCAGGCGGCCGTGGAACTTGTGCATGGTCATAGTGTAGTTGGGATAATAACCGTAGTTGCCATATTGGGTACCGGATTCATCCATAGTGAAATAATCACTCCACATCACGACGCCGACGGGCCAATGACGGGTGGGTGAGTCGTGGCAGCCCGAGCAGAAAATTGAGCCGTCGTTGTTGATCTGGCCTTGATCGTTAGTCCCAGAGCCATATAGCCGTTGCTGAAGGGTATTCAGACCGTCATAGAAGTCATGCAGGCTATAGACGTTTTTCATGGCCGCGTCTTCTTGATCGCGCAGTGAGTTTCCCGCCGGATCGAAGAATTCGGGCTGGGCGAAATTACACAGCACGCCCCCATGTCCGCCGTGGTCATGGCCACCGCCGTTACCGCTACAGGTGCCGGCGTCCACCGCCTTGCCATACGCAGAATAATGGAAAGCATCCTTAGTCCAGCCGGCGTTGGGATTGGCGGCGATCTTGCCCTTGGCATGGCATTCCCGGCAATGGTGGTCGCGGCTGGTGGTCATTACGCCGTCGGTCGAGGCCACGGCGTTGCCGCTCTTGTCCACCGCCTGCACGCGCATGAGCGGATAAGGATTGACCCGGCCGGTATCGTCCACGTCGGTCACCGGAACATAGCCGGCTCCGAGTGCGCGAGTGCTGGGGTCGTAGAACGCGAAGGCTTGGGGATCGTTGGCCTGGTAAGGCTTGGCCGAACCGGGCATCTGGGCGCCTTTGGCCGGGAAATTGGTGGTGGCGTTGTCGTCCAGAAACGGCTTGAACGGATCAATCACATACCCTTCGTCGCGTGCAGGGGTCTGTTCCGGGCTGCCCGTGGGCCAGTTCTCCTGCCAGGCGATATAACGCGAGACATAATCCGAGGCCAGATTGGTCGCGCCGCGCCGGTCGACCCGGTCCCAGATGTCGGTCTTCTGCAGTGCGCCGTCCAGGATGTATTCCACATTGGCACCGTCCGCTGAATTCCAGTTGCGGCTGGTGGAATTGATCGAGCCTGCGCCGGCCGGATCGGAAGGGTTGGAAGCGGCGGAATAGCGCAGTTCGATCTGGGCCGGGTCCAGCGCCACCGGCAGGCGGTCCTTGCGGTAGGCCAGGGCATTGAGCATATTCAGCGGCGGATTGAACGCCAGCTCCTGGTTGGGCTGGAAGTCGTGGTCGGCTATGCCCTGATAGGTCCAGTTTTCGAACGGCATTACCACGACATCGCCCTTGGTGCCGTCCAGTTCACCGCCGAACTTGGGGGCCGACTGTTCGGAGACTTTGCCCGGCAAGCCCTCGGGCGGGCTGCCCACGACGACTTCGACTGCATCCTCGCAGCGCCGGCCCTTGGCATCGGTGGCGCTGAAGCGCACCCGGTAATGGCTGTTGTCGCGGATGAAGGTGGGCATGGCCATGAGTTCGGTCGGATGGCCCATCGCCCCGCCGGCGAAATCCCACGCATATTTGAGCGGCTGTGCCGTCGGATCGCTGCTGTTGGCCGTGGCCTCAAAATGGGATTGCACGCCGATCTGGAGCGACGCGCCATCGGCTGGGCTGGTGATGCTGCAGGTGGGAACGCCGGTGCAGGATTTAGGGGCTCCCTTCACCAGTTTGACCGCTTCCGTGCCGCCCGCCTCGATCCGCACGGCGCAAGGCACGTTGCCGAGGTCCTGACGGCCCAGGGCGAGAGCGAAGCTGGCGCCCTGGCCGCTGCCCAGCCGCCGGCCGTTGATGTCGTAGACGTCGACCGGGCCGCTGTTGCCCTTGGCGCTGCCCTTGATCGTCAGCGTGGCGGCCTTGTCCGACCACGCGGCTTTGATCTTGAGCTTGGTCGCGGCCACGGCGGCCTCGGGGGCCAGCGTGGCGGCCAGCATCAGCAGCAGGCCCGCGACAAGCGGGCCGCTGCGATGCAATGATGGTGGTGCATGGCTTGTGGTAGTCACGGTTCCTCCGTCGTATTTCTTGATTGTTGTTCCGCGGACGGCGAGCGGGGGCTCGTCGATGCGCTTGTGCAGCAATCAAGCCAGGAGGAAACTCTATGAGAATCAATGCCAATCTCACATCAGCGAAAAGCCATGTTGTGTGATATCACTCTTCTCTGAGTGAAACCGCGCATCACGGCGTCTAGTAGATAGGTCCATCAATATAGTTATAAAAAAGGCCGAGCGACATTCCGGCTGGGAAGCCGGGATCCAGTGCCAAGGAGGGTGACGTCGATTCACATCCCTGTGCCTGGATTCCGCCACCAATCCGCCGGGAGCGGATTTGCACACGTGCGCAGCGTGCCGGGCAGGATAGCCCGGCATGAATCCATGGCGGAATGACGAGGCTGTATTCAATATCGGGGTTCGCCAACTTGTATACGTTGTTATGGAACGATCTACCGGATGCCGGTCTTTGGATGCGGACGAAGGCTTGGAACTGGCGGCGGCGCCAGCTCAGTGCGCGCAGGTGTCGCCGGCATCGCGGCTGACTTTTCTGACCAGCGGCATCAGGAGCAGCGAGGTGAAGAACAACAACCCGAGCACGTGGAATACGTCGTTGACCGTCATGATCTGGGCTTCCCGCAGGGCCAGGCCATAGAGCTGCTTGAGCGCGGCGTCGGAGGGATCGGGGAGGTGGAGCAGGGCGGCGTGGCTTTCCAGCCGGGCGAGGAGCGCGTCGGCTTGCGGGGAGCCCGAAGTGACCGATTCGCGCAGGGCGGCGTAATGTTCCTTGTTCCAACGGATCATCAGGGTGTTGGTGACGGCGATACCGATGGCGCCGCCCAGATTCCGAGTGAGGTTGTAAAGTCCGCTGGCGTTCTTGACCTGGTTCTCGGGCAGAGTGCCCAGAGCCAGTGAGTTGATCGGCAGGAAAGCGAACATCAGGGCGAAACCTCGCAGGGCCTGGGGCCCGAAGAATTCCCAGTAGCCGGAGTCGTAGCTCAGGCTTCCGTTCAGCCATGAGCCCAGTCCGAAGAGGAAGAGGCCCAGCGCCAGCATCAGGCGCGAGTCCATCCGCTTGGCCAGGGGGCCCGCCACGAATGCCGAAATGAATTGGAAGAGGCCGGTGATCATGAGGTATTCGCCGATTTGCAGGCTGTTGAGCCGCTTGACCGATGAAAGATAGACCGGCGTCAGCGCGATCATGGTGTAGAGGCCGATGCCGATGATGAAACTGAACAGGCAGCCGACCGCGAAATTGGCGTCGCGGAACGCCCAGAGATCGACGATGGGCGCATCGATGCGGAGTTCGCGATAGAACATTGCGCTGCCGGTGATCAGCGTCATGACGCTGAAAAACACGATTTCGCGGCTCTCGAACCAGTTGTTGCGTATGCCTTCCTCGAGCACGAATTGCAGACTGCCGAGAAAAAGTGCGATGTAAAGGATGCCGGCGAAATCGACGCGCCTGAGCAGCGCCCATTCAGGCTGGTCCACCTCCACCGTGAGCCAGGTCGAAAGGCAGACCAGTAGACCCGGCAGCAGATTGACCAGGAACAGGGCCTTCCATGACAGGATCTCGGTCAAATAGCCGCCGAGTACGGGGCCGGCCGTGGGCGCCACCGTCACCACCATGCCGACCACGATCACCATCGCGGCTTGCTGGCGGGGTGGGAACAGGGTATAGATCACGGCGAACAAGGTCGGGATCATGGCGCCGCCGAAGAAGCCCTGCAGGGCGCGGAACGCGATCATGGAGGGTAGATTCCAGGCCAGCGCGCAGCACAGGCTGGTCAGAGTGAAGCCGCCGCAGGACAGCGTGAACAGGATGCGGGTGGAAAGTGCCCGATTGAGCCAGCCGGACAGCGGAATGACGATGGCTTCGGCGATGAGATAGGCGGTTTGCACCCAGGTGATTTCGTCGTGGGTGGCAGCCAGCCCGGCCTGGATTTGTTCCAGCGAGCTGGCGACGATTTGGATGTCGAGGACCGCCATGAAGACCCCGAACACCATTCCGAAAAAGCCTATCCAGGCGCGGGCGGGGACGCTTTCGTCCGCTGTCATGGCGGTCAACGGACTTTGATTCGCACCTGAACCGACAGGCCGGGTTTGAGCAGGCTGAGATCGGCCCCGGCGGCGAACGAAAGCTTGGCCGATACGCGCCGGACGATCTTGGTGAAGTTTCCGGTGGCGTTTTCCGGCGGGAGAATGCTGAATTCCGATCCGCTGGCCGGTGCCAGGCTGTCGACCACCGCCTCGAACGGCGCCGCGGGGTAGGCGTCCACGACGATGTTTGCCGCCTGCCCGACCCGCATGTGTTCGATCTGGGTCTCCTTGAAATTGGCTTCTACGAACACTCCGTCCGCCGGGATGAGGTAGGCAAGTACGCTACCGGGCTGGAGCAGTTGCCCGATCTGGACGCTGCGATTTCCTACCGTGCCGTCGATGGGAGCGAGGATGCGGGTGTTTTCCAGGTCGATCTGGGCCAGTTCCAGACGGGCCTCGGCCTGTTGGAGCTGGGCCCGTTTTTCAGCGATCGTCGCGTCCAGGGCGATCAGGCGGATTTCGGCCTGATCCCGCGCCGAGTGGTTCTTGTCCAGCAGCGCCTTGGCCTGCTTGCAGTAGGTTTCCGCGGTGTCCAGCGACTGGGCCGAGGCCGCGCCGGCTTCGGCCAGGCGGTCGAGCCGTCTCAGGTCGCGTAGCGACCGTTCATGGTCGGCTGAAGCGGACGCGATATTGGCGTCCTCTTCGCGGACCCTGGCAGCCTGGGTCCGCTTCTCGGACTCCAGGGCCGTGATGCGCGCTGCCGTCGCAGCCACCTCGGCGCTGGCTTCGGCGACGCGCGCCTTGAATTCATGATCGTCTATCACCGCCAGGACGTCCCCTTTCTTCACCCGCTGATTGTCCTGGAGCAACACCTCTTTCACGTAGCCCGTTTCCTTGGAACTGAGCAGGATGAGGTGTGCCTTGAGGTAAGCGTTGTCGGTGGTTTCGTAGGGGCGTACGGCCTCGAGCCAGTACGCTGCGCCGCCCGTACTCAGGGATGCCAGGCCGACGAGGAGGAGCAGATGTCGCGGGGAGGTGGGCAGTCGCATCTTGTGCGTCTACTATTAAGCAGGCGGAATAAGAAAAATGAACTGATACGTTCAGTTTAGAATAATCACGAACCGACCCGGCCGCAAGCCGGCGCGATCTTTATGAGAGCCGATGAACACCGTCCGATTTTCCAAACGCGAAAGCATCCTGCTGGCTGCCAAGCGGATTTTTCTCCTGCACGGCTACGCCGGCGCCAGCATGGAGGCCATCGCCGAAGCAGCGCCGGTGTCCAAGGCCACCCTGTACAGCCATTTCGAGGGTAAGCAGGATCTGTTCGCCGCGGTGATTTCGCTGCAGTGCGAGGCCCTGCTGAACACCTTGGCCAAGGCGCAGACCGAGGTGCGTGATCCTGTCGCCGCGCTTACCGCCATTGCACGCGCCTTCGTGGATCTGGTTTATTCGGAAGACGCCTTGACGCTTTACCGGGTGATCATCGGCGAGCAGCAACTCTTCCCGGAATTGGGCGCCCGCGTGTACCGGACCGGGCCCGAGCCGGTGCTCCGGAAGCTGTCGGCCTATCTCGAGGATCTGTCGGCCCAGAAAGTCCTGGCGATTCCGGACGTCGGCGTCTCGGCCCGGCTGTTTCTGGGAATGCTGAAAGGCGACGAGCACTTCCGCTGCCTGCTCGGCCAGAAGGAAGGCCTCAGCGAAGACGAAAAAACTTCACTGGTCGGCGCGGCCGTCGATCTGTTTCTGCGGGGACACGGCTATGCGGATTCGCCTGTGCGCGATCGGGCCGGCTCTTAGCCCGGAGGGGAGGTAAACGGATGGCCTGGAAACAAAGTCTGGACCTGCATTTCCGCAAGCTGGCGCTGGAGGCCCAGGGTGCCCGGGCCGCCGAAGCGGAATATGGCAGGGAGTGCGACGCCTATTTTCGCGATGTCGTGGGGCCCGCCCTGGAAACCTTCGCCGGCGCCTTGAGCGAATACGGGCGCATGGGCGCGGTCGATCTGCGGCAGCGGTCCGCCGAACTGGCGGTCATCCACGACGGCGCGCCGGAATTCGCGTGGGCGATCGAGTCCCGTGTCGGCGCCGCCGGCTGGATGGTCTATCCGGTGGAGGTCTCCTGTACCAGGGGAAAGGCGAGCCGGAAACCGGGCCGGTTCCGGAATCGGTATCCGAATGCCTCGTTCCTCCTGAACGAGATCACGTCGTCCTATCTCTCCTGCCTCAGCCGCCGGTCGGGTTAGCGTCCGCTTGAGATTCAGGCGTTCACGCGGACCCGGAACGAATCGATCAGCAGCATGCCGATGCCGACGGTGATGGCCGAGTCGGCGACGTTGAACGCCGGCCAGTGCCAGTCGCCGTAGAACACGTCGAGAAAGTCGATGACGTAGCCATAGACGACCCGGTCCAGCAGGTTGCCGACCGCGCCGCCCAGCACCAGGGCCCAGGCGGCGGCTTCCCAGGTTTTCCGCCGGTCCATGGATTTGAGCCAGTACGTGATCAGCACCGTAGCGCCAACCGACAGTGCGATGAAGAACCAGCGCTGCCAGCCGCCGGCCTGGCTCAGGAAGCTGAACGCCGCGCCCTGGTTGCGCAGGTAGGTGAGCTGGAACACCGGCAGCAGCGGAATCGTCTCGTACAGCCGCATCGAGGCGTCGACGATCTGCTTGCTGAGCTGGTCGAGGGCGAAGACCAGCACCGATAGCCAAAGCCATTTCAACATGGACGACCTCAGCCGAACGAGCGGGATTCGCCGGTGCCGGCGACGTTTTCCACGCAGCGGCCGCACAGTTCCGGGTGGTCCGGGTCCGAGCCGACGTCGTGGCGGTGATGCCAGCAGCGCACGCACTTGGGTTTGTCGGAGGCGGTGAGCTTCAATTCCAGGCCGGGCACTTCGGTCGGCAGGGTGCCGGCACCGGCTTCCGCCGCCGGTTTAACCGTGGCATAGGAGGTCAGCAGCACGAAGCGCAGGTCCTCGCCCACGCTGTTCAGGCGCTCGAACAAGGCGGCGTCGCAGAACAGCTCGACCTCGGCATCGAGCGAGGAGCCGATTTCGCCGCGGACCCGCAGGATTTCCAGCTCCTTGCTGACGGCCTCGCGGATCTTCAAGAGCTGCTCCCAGAACGGCCGATCGAAGCGGCTGTCCGTATCCAGCGCGAACAGGCCGTCGTACCAGGCCGACAGAAACACCGACTCCTCGCGTTGGCCGGGCAGGTACTGCCAGATTTCCTCGGCGGTGAAGCTCAGGATGGGGCTGAGCCAGCGCACCATGGCTTCGGCGATGTGGTACATCGCGGTCTGGCCGGAGCGGCGCGGCAGGCTGTCGGTCTTGCAGGTGTATTGCCGATCCTTGAGTACGTCCAGGTAGAAGCTGCCCAGGTCCACCGAGCAGAAATGGTGGGCCTTCTGGAAGATGGTGTTGAACTGGTAGGTCTCGTAGGCTTCGATTACGTCCCGCTGGATCGCCAGGGCGCGGTCCACCGCCCAGCGGTCCAGCGCCAGCATGTCTTTCGGCTCGACGAGGTGCCGGGCGGGGTCGAAGCCGTCGAGATTGGCCAGCAGGTAGCGGGCGGTGTTGCGCAGGCGCCGGTAGACGTCCGAGATGCGCTTGAGGATCTCGTCGGATACCGTCATCTCGCTGCGGTAGTCGGTCGCCGCCACCCACAGCCGCAGCACGTCGGCGCCCAGGGTCTGCATGACCTTCTGCGGTGCCACCACGTTGCCGCGCGACTTTGACATCTTCTTGCCTTCGGCATCCACCGTGAAGCCGTGGGTCAGCACCGCCTTGTAGGGCGCCTCGCCGCTCATCGCGACCGAGGTCATGAGCGAGGACTGGAACCAGCCGCGATGCTGGTCCGAGCCTTCCAGGTAAAGATCGGCGGGGACAGCCAGGCCGGCGTCTTGTTCTAGCACCGCGTGATGGGTAACGCCGGAATCGAACCAGACGTCCAGGGTGTCGCCGATCTTGCCGTACCGGTCCGCTTCCGCGCCCAGCAGTTCGGCCGGGTCCAGATCGAACCAGGCGTCGATGCCACGGGTCTCGATCTTCTTTGCGACTTCTTCGATCAGCCGGTCGGTGTCGGGATGCAGCGCGCCGGTTTCCTTGTGGACGAACAGCGGGATCGGCACGCCCCAGTTGCGCTGGCGCGAGATGCACCAGTCCGGGCGGTTGCCGACCATGGCCTCGATGCGGGCCTGCCCCCAGTCCGGCACCCATTGCACCTGGCCGATGGCCTCCAGGGCCTGGCGGCGCAGCTCGCCCTTGTCCATGGCAATGAACCACTGCGGCGTGGCGCGGAAGATGACCGGCGTCTTGTGGCGCCAGCAATGCGGATAGCTGTGCTCGATGCGCGCCTCGTGCAGCAGGGCGCCCCGCTCCTTGAGCACCTCGATCACGTGGCCGTTGGCGCTCAGCACGTGTTCGCCGGCGAACAGCTCGGTGTTCGGGAGGAAGCGGCCGTCGTCGCCGACCGGATTGTCCACGGCCAGACCGTAGCGCTGGCCGACGGCGTAGTCCTCCTGGCCATGGCCGGGGGCGGTGTGCACCGCGCCGGTGCCGGCGTCCAGGGTCACGTGGTCGCCCAGGATCACCGGGACGATGCGGTCGTAGAACGGATGCCGGAGTTGCACGCCTTCCAGCTCCGCGCCCTTGCAGTAGCCGATGACGCGGTAATCCTCCACACCGCAGCGCAGCATCACGTCCTTCATCAGCGCATCCGCCAGCACCAGCCGCTCCTTCGTGTCCGTGCGCTGGGCCACCACGTAGTCCAGCTCGGGGTTGAGCGCCACTGCTTGGTTGGCGGGCAGGGTCCAGGGTGTCGTGGTCCAGATCACGACCGACAGGGGGCCTTCGCCGAGTGCGCCGTCGGCGGTATGGAACCGCGCCATCAGGCCGAATTCGTCGACCACGGCGAAACGCACGTCGATCGCCGGCGAATGCTTGTTCTCGTATTCCACCTCGGCTTCGGCCAGGGCCGAGCCGCAGTCGATGCACCAGTGCACCGGCTTGGCACCCTTGACCAGATGGCCGCGCGAGGAGATCCGGCCGAGCGCCCGGACGATGTTCGCCTCGAAGCGGAAATCCATGGTCAGGTACGGATTTTCCCAGTCGCCCAGCACGCCGAGCCGGACGAATTCGCGGCGCTGGATGTCGACCTGGGCGGCGGCGTATTCCCGGCAGGCTTTGCGGAACTCGGCGGGGCTGACCTTGTGGCCGGCCTTGCCGATCTTCTTCTCGACCATCAGCTCGATGGGCAGGCCGTGGCAGTCCCAGCCCGGCACGTACGGGGCGTCGAAGCCGCTCAGGGTTCTGCTCTTGACGATGAAATCCTTGAGGATCTTGTTGACCGCGTGGCCGATGTGGATTTCGCCGTTGGCGTAGGGCGGGCCGTCGTGCAGGACGAACTTGTCCCGGCCGGCGCGCTGGGACCGCACCTTCTTATAAAGGTCCAGCGTGCGCCAGCGTTCAAGCTGCTCGGGTTCCCGCTGCGCCAGATTGGCTTTCATGGGGAACGGCGTCTGGGGAAGGTTGAGAGTGGTCTTGTAATCCATGGTCGAAAGTCGGCAGTCGTGTATCGGGTCAGCCTGCCGCGAAATAGCCGCGCGCGGCGGCGGCATCGCGGGCAATCTGTTCCTTCAGGTCTTCGAGGCCGGCAAACCGCATCTCGTCGCGAAGCTTGTGGTGCAGATGAACTTCCACCCGGCGCCCATACAGATCGCCGGCAAAATCGAACAAGTGGGTTTCCAGCATGGCCTTGCGGTTGCCGGTCACGGTCGGCCTGATGCCGATGTTGGCCACGCCGGGCCAAGCTTCGGCAGAAATGCCCGACATTGTAACGGCAAATACGCCTTGCACCGGAATGTTTTCGCGGCGCAGTTCGATGTTGGCGGTGGGAAAGCCCAGCCGGCGGCCGAGCTGGTCGCCGTGGACCACGCGTCCGCGCAAGGCATAGGGCCTGCCCAGCAGTCTGGCCGCGCCGGCCATGTCGCCCCGCCAGAGCGCCTCCCGTACCCGGGTGCTGCTGACGCGGCAGCCGTCGACCGTCACCGATTCGGTATCGCTTACCGTGAAGCCTTGGAGCCGGCCCAGGCGGCATAGCAGTTCGTGGTCGCCGCTGCGGCCGCGGCCGAAACGAAAGTCGTCGCCGACGATGAGGTGGCGGACATGCAGCCGCTCGGCCAGTATCCGGCGGACGAAGTCCTCCGGTGCCAGATTGGCGAGTTTCTCATCGAAGCGCAGCAGCAGCACCCAGTCGACCGGCAGATCGGCGAGCCTGGAGAGCTTTTCCGACAGGCGCATCAGGCGGGGAGGGGACTGGCCCGGATCGAAGAATTCGCGCGGCTGCGGTTCGAACAGGACGATCGCGACCGGCAGGCCGAGACGGCGCCCTTCTTCCGCCAGCCGCCGGACCAGCGTCTGGTGCCCCAGGTGGACGCCGTCGAAGTTGCCGATGCTGGCGACGCAGGCGGAAGGGCCTGTCGTGCCGGAGATGCCGTGAATGATGCGCATGACCGGCCTCATGCCCGTTCGGGCAGGAGCATGTGGCGGGGCCGCAGGCCCGTCAGCAGCAGGCACAGCAGATAGATGGCGATGCCGGCGCCGAGCCACAGGGCGAGATGGACGATTCGATCCGGTGTGGACCAGTCGGCCCAAGGGGAATCCAGGGCTTGGACCAGCAGCGCGCTCATCGCTGTGTTCGCCACTACCAGGCGGGCCGCGTAGCTGCGCCACGAAGCGCTTGGCCGGTAGGCCCGTTCGGCCAGCAGCTTGCCGAGCAGCAGCAATGCGTTGAGAGAGGCCGCCGCCGCGGTCGCCAAGGCCAGGCCGGCATGTCCCCAGCCGTGGGGCGCCAGGAGAAAGGCCAGGGCGGGAGCCAGCGCGCAATTGGCGCCGATGGCGTGGAGGCTGTACCGCAGTGGGGTGCGGACATCCTGGCGGGCGCTGAATCCGGAGGCCAGCGCCTTGACGGCGATCGCGCCCGGCAGGCCCGCTGCATAGGTGACGAGGCTGCGGCTCGCCATCTCCACATCGTAAGATGAAAATTCGTTGTGCTCGAACAGGGTGGATACCAGAGGTTTGGCAAGAATCATCAATCCCAGCGTCGCGGGCAGGCCGAGTAAAGCGACCCAGCGCAAGGCCCAGTCCAGCGCACGGGAAAAACCGTCGCGGTCACGGCCGAGATGGTTGGCGGACAGATGGGGCAGGATGGCCGTTCCGATCGCCACGCCCAGAAGCCCCTGCGGCAGCTCCACCAGCCGGTCCGAGTAATATAACCAGGATACGCTGCCGGAGACCAGGAACGAGGCCACCAGCGTGTCGAGCAGCAGGTTGATCTGGGTCGCGGAGACGCCGAGGATAGCCGGCCCCATCAGCTTGAACATGCGCAGGACCTCCCGGTCTCGCCAAGCCGGGCGCGGCAGGGCGATCTGGCGAATGCCCCAGAGCGAGGGAAGCTGAAATACCAGTTGCAGGATGCCGGCTGCGAAAACGCCCCAGGCCAGGGCTTCGACCGGCCGCTCCATCAGCGGCGCCAGCCATAGGGCGGCGGCGATCATCGCCAGGTTGAGCAGGGCAGGGGTCAGGGCTGGTACCGCGAATTGCCCCCAGGTATGCAGGACTCCGCCGGCGAAGGCCGTCAGCGTGACGAAGAAAAGGTAAGGGAAGGTGATGCGCAGCATCTCCACCGCCATTCCGTACTGGATGGGGTGGTCATGAAAGCCCGGCGCGAACAGGAGGGTCAGGATCGGCGCAGCCGCCATGCCCAGCGCGGTGAGCAGAGCGGCGGCGAGCGCCAGCGTTCCGGCCATCCGGCCGAGGGCGCGCCGGGTCGCCGCATCGTCCGTGCTGGCGCGCAGTTCCGACAGGATCGGCACCAGCCCCTGCGAGAAAGCACCTTCGGCGAAAAGCCGGCGCAGGAAATTGGGGATTCTGAAGGCGACGAAGAATGCGTCCGTTGCCGCATCGGCGCCGAAGGTCCGCGCGATGAGCAGGTCGCGGACGAAGCCCAGCAGACGTGAAATCAGTGTCATGGAACCCACCACGGCGGTGGATTTCAGCAAGCGTCGGCTCAGAGTTCGGCTCCGTCGGGAAAAAGGCCCAGTATAATCAATCGGTGGCCGTGATGCCCCGCCGCGTGTGATTTCCAGGTTGACAGTGGTGGTAAAGACAAGGACAATCCTCGCCTTTTCTTACAGTCGCAATCCAGAAGAGGTCGACCTTGGCTAATATCGCTTCCGCGAAAAAGCGCGCTCGGCAGGCGGAAAATAACCGTGCACACAATGCCGCCCTGCGTAGCCGTCTCCGCACGTACATCAAGAAAGTCATCCTGGCGGTAGATTCCGGCGATCTGACGAAGGCGCAGGAAGCGTTCCGGCAGGCCGTGCCCATCATCGACTCTTCGGTGAACAAGGGGCTGATTCATCGCAACAAGGCTGCGCGCAGCAAGAGCCGCCTGAACGCCCGCGTCAAGGCGCTGGCACTGCAGGCTGCTTCCTGAATCCGAGCAGTGGCGGGCGGGGTTCGTGTCCGGCTCGCCGCTTAACTCAGCACCAGATTGTCGCGGTGGATGAGTTCGGCCTCGTCCACGTATCCCAGAATCTCCTCGATGCGCGAGCTCGGTTGGCGCATGATGAGGCGGGATTCGTCTGAACTGTAATTGGCCAATCCGCGCGCGATTTCCCGTCCCGCCTGATTCAGGCAGGCTACCAGGTCGCCGCGCCGGAACTCGCCGTCCACGGCGGTCACGCCGATCGGTAGCAGACTCTTGCCGGCGTCCTGTAGCACTCGTTCGGCGCCTTCGTCGACGACGAAACTCCCTTTCAATTTGAGCTGCCCGGCCATCCAGCGCTTGCGGGCGATCAGGGGGGAGACGTCCGGGATCAGCAGCGTTCCCAGCTTCTCCCCGTCGAGGATGCGAGGCAGCGCTCCGCTTTCCCTGCCGCTGGCGATCACCGTGGCCGCTCCCGAACGGGCGGCCAGGCGGGCGGCGCGCAGCTTGGTGATCATGCCTCCCCGGCCCAGTCCGCTCAGGCTGTCCCCGACCATGTCATTGAGGCGGGGATCGTTGATGCCGGCTTGTGAGACCAGCGGGGCGGTGGGGTCGAGGGAGGGGTTGCGCTCGAACAGTCCGGTCTGGTCGGTCAGAATGACGAGCAGGTCGGCCTCAACCGCGTTTGCCACCAATGCGCCCAGCGTATCGTTGTCGCCGAAGCGGATTTCCTCGGTCGTGACGGTGTCGTTTTCGTTGATGACCGGGATGACCCCGAGCTCGAGCAGCGTGAGTATGGTGCTGCGCGAATTGAGATAGCGCTCCCGGTTCGACAGGTCGTCATGGGTCAGGAGGATCTGCGCGGTCTGGAGGCCGTGCCGCTTGAACAGGCTCTCGTAGGTCTGGACCAGGCCCATCTGGCCGACGGAGGCCGCGGCCTGGAGCTCGTTCAGTCGATGCGGCCGGGTTTTCCAGCCCAGCCGCGACATGCCTTCGGCGACCGAGCCTGAGGACACCAGCACCACCTGTATCCCCCGCTGGCGCAGCTCGGCGATCTGCTGCACCCACTGGCCGATGGCGGGCTGGTCTAAGCCTTTGCCGCCGGCGGTCAGGAGGGCGCTGCCGATCTTGACGATGACGCGCCGGCTACCGGGGAGCTCACTCCTGCTCTGCATCCGGACTCCGTTCCCGTTCGAGGAATTGCATGATGTCGTGGGTCAGGCGGTCGAGGCCCTCGCCCTTTATGGCGGAAATCCGGTAAACAGGATCTGTCCAGTGCAGGCCGTCGATGATTTCCCGGCAGCGGCTTTCCAAGGTTTCCGGCGCCAGGCGGTCGATCTTGTTCAGCACCAGCCAGCGCGGTTTCTCCTCCAGTCCGTGTCCCCATTTGCACAGCTCGGCGATGACCTTGCGCGCGGCGGTGACGGGATCGAGGCCTGTTTCGTAGGGCTCGACGTCGACCAGGTGCAGCAGCAGATGGGTGCGGGTCAGGTGCTTGAGGAACTGTAGGCCGAGTCCGGCGCCTTCCGCGGCGCCTTCGATGAGACCGGGAATGTCGGCCATGACGAAGCTGCGTTGATCGCCGACGCGTACCACGCCCAGGTTGGGGTATAGCGTCGTGAATGGATAGTCGGCGACCTTGGGGCGGGCGGCGGACACGGCGCGGATCAGACTCGACTTGCCGGCATTGGGCATGCCGAGCAGGCCGACGTCGGCGATGAGTTTGAGCTCGAGATGCAGGGTGCGGTGTTCGCCCGGCGTCCCTGGCGTGGCTCGCCGCGGCGCCCGGTTGGTGCTGCTTTTGAAGCGGGTGTTGCCGATGCCGTGAAAGCCGCCCTGGGCAACCAGCAGGCGTTGATCGGGCCGGGTCAGGTCGCCGAGGTGCTCGCCGGTGTCCGCGTCCGAAACGATGGTGCCGACGGGGACCTGAATGACGCAGTCCTCACCGCCTCTTCCCGTGCAGTTGTTGCCGGATCCATTCTCGCCGCGCTGGGCGCGGAAGCGGGAGTGGAAGCGGAAGTCGGCGAGCGTGTTGAGGTTGTTCGAAGCGACCAGGTAAACGCTGCCGCCGTCGCCGCCGTCGCCGCCGTCGGGGCCGCCGAACGGAATGTATTTCTCGCGCCGGAAACTGATGCAACCGTTTCCGCCGTCGCCGGCGTCCACGCGAATTTCGGCTTCGTCAACGAATTTCATGGATATCAACTAAAAGGCCCAGACAAGCTGGGCCTAAGCGGTGTGGTGCGCCGGTGTTGCTCAGGCGGGAACCACCGAGACGTACTTGCGGCCTGCCGGGCCCTTCACCTTGAATTCCACACGGCCTTCGGTCAGCGCGAACAGCGTGTAGTCGCGGCCGCAGCCGACGTTGTCGCCGGGGTGGAAATGGGTGCCGCGCTGGCGGACGATGATATTGCCGGCCTGGACGATCTGGCCGCCGAAGCGCTTCACGCCCAGTCGCTTGGATTCGGAGTCGCGGCCGTTGCGGGAGCTGCCGCCTGCTTTCTTATGTGCCATGGGTGTCTCTCCGTATGGGGGTGATTACGCTGAGATCTCGTTGATCTGGACTTCGGTGTAGTTCTGGCGATGGCCGGCCTGCTTCATGTGATGCTTGCGGCGGCGGAACTTGACGATCCGGATTTTCGGGTGGCGTCCATTGGCGACGACCGTGCCGGTCACCTTGCCGCCCGAGACGAACGGCTGTCCGACCTTGATCCCGTCATCGGACTGGATCAGCAGGACTTTTTCGAAAGCGATTTCTTGACCGGCTTCGGCGTCGAGAGACTCGACCTTCACCTTGTCGCCGGGTTGGACGCGGTATTGCTTGCCGCCAGTCTGGATAACAGCGTACATGTTCAGGTGCTCCTGAGAGGGATTCGCGTAAACGCGCAATTCTATAGGGAAGGCGCCTCATTAGTCAATTGGAGCAGCGGCGCCGTAGAGTCCCGTCAGTGGTCTTCGAAGCGCGCTGCCGGGGCTTGCGTTTTTCGAAAATGTGCTTTATAAAATCAACCGTGCTAACGGCACCGACAATAAAAGCACAACTCTAACCTATTGTTAATTGAGGAGGATCTATGAAGAAAGTACTGTGCGCCCTGAGCGTTGTCATGATGTCCCTGGTCGTGGTCGGCTGCGGCAACTCGCCGGACGGTGACAAGCAGAAGGTCTCCAGCAGCATCGTTTCCCCGTCTCTGTAAAGTCGTCAGCCCGGCCCGGTTCCAATACCCATAAAATTACGGGTCGGATTCATACAGAGCTGTCTGTCTTTCAAAACCCGGGTGTCGACACCCGGGTTTTTTGTGTCCATAAGCCAGTCCACTTCCCCGGTCGAGTCGTTTTTCTTGACAGGAGATGAAGGCAAGGTAACATTACGAGCCGGTAGCGTTCAGACCCAATCTGATATCTATTTCTTTCAAATCATTACACTACAAGGTAGGTACATACATGGGAGCTATACTTGATCTGGTTGAAAAGATGAGATCGCCGACGGGGATCGTTGTCACCATCGTCATCGTTGCGGTTGCGTTCTTTTTCGTTCGTTGGGTCTTCAAGGACGAAGATAGCAACCAATAAGAGGTCTCCCCGTGGTGTGGCAAGCTTGGGGTGCAGGTTGTTGTAGTCCCCTTTCTTGCCACGCACATATCATGCGTTCTCTTCATTCTCGCGTCGTGCGCCGGTTCGGTCGCAGCGCGCGGCCCCTTAAGGGGCGCAGCTAGAGTCCCCCAAATAGGCCGGCGAGACTCGCATGAGCTCGGGCCTTGCGTTTTCGGCAAATTCTGTCCGGACAGGATAGGGGCGCCGGCTAAGCTATCGATTGTCCCGGCACGAGTCCGGCCCGCGTGGGTGCGGGGCACGGAGGGCGATGATGCGAATTCTTGTTACCGGCGGTACCGGATTTCTTGGCAGCCAATTGTGCCAGGATCTTGGCGGCAGTGGTGCGAGGCTGGTTGTCCTGAGCAGACGGCCGGACCGTGTTCGAGACCGCTGTGGTCTGGGCGTCACCGCAATCACCTCGTTTTCCGAACTACCGCCTTCACTGGCATTCGACGCGGTTATCAACCTCGCGGGCGAGCCGATCGTCGGGTCACGCTGGACGGAGGCGCGCAAGAAGCTTCTCTGGGACAGCCGGGTCGAGCTGACCCGATCCCTGGTCGACTACGTCGATCGCGCCGAGGTCAAACCGAAAGTGCTGATCAGCGGCTCGGCGGTCGGTTTCTATGGCGATCAGGGGGATCGCATTCTGGATGAATCCTCGGCCCACGCCAACGGTTTCGGGCACCGGCTCTGCGAGGCCTGGGAGTCGGCTGCCCTGCGCGCGGCCGATTTCGGCGTTCGCGTTTGTGTCGTGCGGACCGGCTTGGTCATGGGGGCGTCCGGCGGTTTTCTTGCACCCTTGCTTCCTGCGTTCCGCCTTGGGCTCGGGGCCCGCATCGGAGGCGGCGAGCAATGGATGTCCTGGATCCATTCGCGCGATTATGTTGCCGTTATTCGGCGGCTGATGGATGCGTCAGACATGTCGGGCGTTTTCAATGCCACGGCGCCGAATCCGGTGACCAACCGGCAATTTACCGAAATCCTCTCGCGCCTGCTCCGCCGTCCCGCTTTCCTGGCCGTTCCTGCCGGTCTCCTTCGATTGCTGATGGGAAGGGAAATGAGCGGCTTGCTGCTGGGTGGCCAGCGGGTTTTGCCTGCCCGTCTGCTGGAGTCCGGTTTTCGGTTCAGATACCCTGAGCTGGAAATGGCGTTGCGGGGTACGCTAGCCCAAATGCCGGGTATCCTGGGCGTGTCGCCTTAGCTGTTCCAGTTCCTCGAGCAGTTCCAGCGCCAGAGCCGCGCCGGCCGTGTTGACCCGGAGATCGCGCTGGAGACGCAACGCAAGCTGCACACGCCTGAGCGCCCTCGCGCTGAAGCGCCAGTCTTCCGAGGAGGACCCCTCCGGTTCGGCGATGCCTTCTTCGATCATCTCGATGATGTCGCTTGGGTCGATTCGGCAGTAGTCACAGACTTCCAGCAGCGAAAACTCCAAGTGTTCGTCCAGAACCAGTTCCTGCGTGACGACAACGGCATTGTCGGGCATGTCAGATCCCCATGGATGCTCGCGGGTTGAAGGGTATGGCCTGCGCCAGCTGTTCATACAACGCTCTGGCTCGCTCGTCTTGGGCGGGCGGGGCGAGCACTCGCAGCTTCGCGTACAAGTCGCCGGGTGGGTCGCCGGCAAGCCCTTTGCCCTTGAGCCTCAGTTTCTGCCCCGTCTGCGATCCGGGCGGAATCCGCAGCTCCAGCCGTGCATCATCCGGGGTCTTGACCGTCACGACCGCGCCGAGAGCCGCTTCCCAAGGGGCGACGGGCAGATCGAGATAGATGTCGCGGCCCTCGGCGTGGAACCAGGGATGGGGCTTGAAGCGAATCTCCAGAAAAATGTCGCCGGCGGGCCCTCCATGCGGACCGGGCGATCCCTGCCTGGGCAGGCGAATGTGCTGCCCCTCCCGAATTCCGCGGGGAATCTTGATGTTCAGGGTGCGGTCTTTGCGTAAGATCCGTCCCTGGGCATCGATTTCCGGAGCGGAAAGCGTGACCGCCTGCATGCCGCCGCGGTAGGCCAGTTCCAGATCGATCTGCAGCCGCAGGTGCCGGTCCTGCCCAGGCATGGGCCGGTTCCGCGCCGAACGGTGTTGGCCGCCGCGTTCCCGCATCGCATCGCCGAACAGCGTTTCGAAAAAATCGCTGAAGACGCCATGCGCCGCTTCGTCCGGGATGTCGCCGTGGAACTCGAAGTGCCAGTCCGGCGGCGGCTGGAATGGTTCGCCGGCGCTGCGGCCCGACGCCAGCCGGTCGTAGGCGGCGCGCCGCTCCTCGTCCTGCAGGACTTCGTAGGCCTCGTTGATTTCCTTGAAGCGTTCCTCGGCATCGGGTTCCTTGCTGACGTCGGGGTGGAATTTGCGGGCGAGTTTGCGGTAGTTGCGCTTGATTTCCTCCTGCGAAGCATCCCGGGAGATGCCCATGATCTGGTAGTAGTCCTTGAACTGCATGGTGTGCTGCGCCGGAAACCCGCGATCAGGCTGGGATCATAACAAGCCTGTCACGGGCGCTTCAAATGGATGGGCAAAAAAGAACCCGTCCGGGGACGGGTTTGCACAAGACTTGGTCTCAAGAGGTTGAGACAACTTAGCTCAGAAAAAAGGCTAGCGGCTAGACATGACAGAGTAATGACGATTTTATTTCTGCTCGGTGAATGGCCATTCTCCATGGGTATCCAAAATTCTGAATCCTGAAACTGTCATCAAATCATGACGGCTTTGTAATACGCAGTGGTTAACTTGTGACCGTTTATCGATCCGGCTGAATGAGGTGGCCTTAATGAGTCTGGATTATAGAACGGTATGGATTTCCGATGTGCACCTGGGTACCCGCGGTTGCAAGGCCGAGTATCTGGTGGATTTTCTCAAGAATGTCCGGTGCGATACGCTCTATTTGGTCGGCGACATCCTCGACCTGTGGAAACTGAAGTCGGGATGGCACTGGCCGCCGATGCACTCCGAAATTCTGCGTACGGTCATGGATCGGGCCAAGCGCGGCGTCAGGGTCGTATACGTGCCCGGTAACCACGATGAAATGCTGCGCGATTACACGGGCAGCCTGTTCGGGGGCGTAGAGGTCGTCGATCGCGCCGTCCATGAAACGAAAGACGGACGCCGCCTGCTGGTGTTGCACGGTGACGAGTTCGATGGTGTAGTCTGCAGCACCAAATGGCTGGCCGTGCTCGGCAGCGAGGCCTACGAAGTGCTGCTGGCATGCAACCGCTGGTTCAATTGGGGACGCCGCCGGCTCGGTTTTCCGTATTGGTCGCTTTCCGCTTTCATCAAGCACAAGGTCAAGAATGCCGTCAACGTCATCTACCGCTTCGAGGAAGTGCTGATGCATGAAGCGGCGAGCCGGGGGCTGGATGGCGTGGTGTGCGGGCATATTCACCATGCGGCACTGCGCGAGATCGACGGCCTCATCTATGCCAATTGCGGCGACTGGGTGGAAAGCTGCACGGCGCTGGTGGAAACGGGAGCCGGCGAGCTGAAGGTTGTGCGCTGGGTCGAGGAAAGCGCCTTCCTGCTCGAGGATATCAAGAGTGAAACTGGCACTGATAAGCGACGCCTGGCGACCGCAGGTTAACGGCGTCGTCACGACGCTGAGCCGGATCTGCGAGGGGGCCCGGCAGCGGGGTTGCCAGGTCGAGACGTTTACCCCGGATCGCTATCGGAACTGGCCGTGCCCAGGGTACCCGGAAATTCGGCTCGCGCTGGGTTGCGGCTCCATGCTGCCGGCGCAGCTCGATGCATTCGCACCGGATGCCATCCACATCGCGACCGAAGGTCCGCTGGGAATGGCGGCGCGCCGCTACTGTCTGCGGCGGCGGCTGCCGTTCACGACTTCGTTTCACACGCGTTTCGCCGAATACGTAAATCTGCGGACCAAGCTTCCCTTGGGTTTGGGGTATGCGGCGTTGCGTTGGTTCCACCGTCCCAGCGTGCGGGTGATGGCCCCGACGCCGACTCAGGTCAGCGATCTTAGCGGCAAGGGCTTCCGCAATCTGGTGCTGTGGTCTCGGGGCGTCGATACGACGCTTTTCGCGCCGCGCGGCAAGGGGCGGATCGACGACATCCGTCCCGTGTTCATGTATGTGGGACGCCTCGCTGTGGAGAAGGGCCTGGACGACTTCCTAAGGCTCGATCTTCCCGGCGTGAAGTATGTGGTGGGCGACGGACCGTCCAGGACCGAACTCCAGAAGCGCTATCCGGACGTGCGCTTCCTCGGTTATCGCTGCGGTCTGGATCTGGCCGAGACGATCTCGGCGGCGGACGTTTTCGTATTCCCCAGCCGGACCGATACCTTCGGGTTGGTCATGCTGGAAGCCCTGGCTGCAGGTGTCCCGGTCGCCGCCTATCCGGTGCCGGGGCCACAGGATGTCATCACCGATTCGTCCGTGGGGTGTCTCGACCACGATCTGCGTGCCGCCGCATTGCGGGCGCTGGAACTGCGGGGCGAAGACTGCCGGAAGTTCGCGCAGGCCTTCACCTGGGACCGCTGCACCGAACAGTTCCTGGGCTATCTGGCGCCGATTTCACGCTGATCCGCTTCGCCCCGCCATTCAAGGATGCGGAAGACCCGGCAAGGGGGGCGGCACGGGGAGTGAGAGGCGAGGCAGGGAAGGCGGCGCCGGCAGTGCAATTGTCGGGGCAGGAATCAGCGGGACATGGATTACCGGCGCTTCATCCCCGGCGTAATGATGATGGTGCCGGTGGAGACCATAGGCATGGCCGTGGCCATGGTGATGGCCGTGATGGTGCTCGTGGCCATGACCATGGTGGTGTCCCCCTGCCAAAGCGCCATGGTTTCCGATGAGGGAAGCCAGAAGAGCGGCCGTCGAGACAACTGCCTTTTTCATGGTGGTACATCCGAGAGTCAAAGGATTCTTTTCCCCACCCATATTTCGTGCCACGGTTACCGAGAACGGAAGCCTTCCCGGAGTTTTCCCTCCTGAAGCGTGTAAGTACGGGCAAGGCTTGGCGCGATGCCGCGGTTTCGCACTCCAGCGTTTCCGTAAGAGTGTCGCGTAGGCGCGACGTCGCGATTCCCCTGTGCCACGGATCGGGCGCTCGTGCCCTGTTCTAAGCTCCGATTGGCTTGCCCGCGCGGCGAGTCGTGACCATCGTATCGATCCGGCGACATTCATTGCCGCTCCGCCGCTGGGTATACTCTTGCGTCCGCGGCCAATCCGGGCTGCTCCCGCCCAGCTCCCTTACGCCATTCCGAGCCTTCCTTCCGGAAGCTAGGCTGTCTCTGAATCGGCGCCACCTGATATATAGAGGGGCGGTCTTGCACTTGCGCATTGCGCGGACGTATTCTTGCAAGAACTGTAACACCCGCGGTTTCGTCTCCGGCTGTGCTACAGGACTCCGTCTCGCAAATTCGGAACGACCTCCATGAGCCAATCTTTATTCATCCGCGTGGGCTTCATTTTCTTGTCCTGCCTCTTGGCAGGCGTTTCCGCGACCGAAGCCAAAGCGCGCCCCCAACCCAGGCTTCCGAGCATCGTCTTCATCCTGACCGACGATCTCGACATGCAGGCGTTCCACGAGCAGGGCGTCATCGACTCTCTCCTGGCTAAGCAGGGAACCGTATTTCTCAATCATTTCGTCAACATGTCCCTCTGCTGTCCTTCCCGGGTGACGACTTTGCGGGGGCAATACGCCCACAACACCAAGATCTACGGCAACAAACGTCCGTTGGGCGGGTTCGACAAAGTCTATGCCAGAGGCTTGGAAGGCGCGACCATCGCTACCTGGCTGCAGGCGGCCGGGTACCGTACGGCGTTGTTCGGAAAATACCTCAACGGTTATCCGGCGGTCGGCGCGCCCGGCTATGTTCCACCGGGCTGGTCGTATTGGCTCAGCCCCAACGGTGGCGATCCTTACCGGGAGTATGACTACTCGCTGAACGAGAATGGCAAGAGCCGAAAATACGGAAACACAACTCAGGATTATCTGGTTGACGTCCTTTCGGCCAAGGTGAACGCGTTCATCAAGGACACGGTCAAGTATTTTCCGCGCCAGCCATTCTTCATCTATCTCGCTCCCTATATTCCGCACGGGCCGGCTACCCCGCCGGTCCGGTACGAAGACTCCTTCCCCGACGCTCGGATACCCCGCACCGCGTCCTTCAACGAAAAGGACGTGAGCGACAAGCCAGACTGGGTCAAGAGCAGACCCAAGCTCACCGCGGAGCAGATCGCCGACATGGATGCGGCATACCGCAGGCGCTTGCGGTCCATGCAGGCGGTAGAGGACATGGTGAAGAGTCTGGTCGATACCCTGCAGGCGCAGGGGAGGCTGGAAAACACCTATATCTTCTTTACCTCCGACAACGGTTTTCACATGGGCCAGCACCGGTTGCCGATGGGCAAGAACACCGCATTCGAAGAGGACATCCATGTGCCGCTGGTCGTGCGGGGACCTGGGGTTCCGGCGGCGCGGACGGTCAAGGCGATGACCGGCAACGTGGATTTTGCGCCGACCTTCGCCGCGATTGCCCGCCAGCCCGCGCCGCCTTACGTCGACGGGCGCTCGCTGATGCCGTTCCTGAACGGTACGCCCCCCAAGCGCTGGCGCCGGGTCTTCCTGCTCCAGCGCAAGCAGGAGGATGTGACCGACGTGGTTACCCGGAAGGTGCTTGAGCCGCCGGACCCTCAAGAAATTCACGCACAGGCGACGCCCGGGGAAGTGGCACCCAACTTCGAGGGGCTGCGCACGGCGGAGGGCCTGACCTACGTGGAGTACGCAACCGGGGAGCGCGAACTCTACGACCTGAAGACCGATCCGGAACAGCTCACCAACGCTCAGGCCGGTGCGGATCCCGCTTTGACAGCCCGGCTGGCGGCCTGGCTGGAGTCTTTGCGCAAAGCAAAGACGAAGGCGCTGCGCAAGGCGGAAGCCGAGCCGCCGCAATAACGGGCACGTTTCAGCCGTCGCTGGCGCTTTCGTGGCGCAGGGTGATCCGGTCGTGAAGCTGGGCCGGGCGCAGCGATACCACATAAGTCGTCGGGCTGTCCTGCTGCAGCTCGTAATGCGAGGAGAGCTGTATCTCCCGTGCCGTCTCGACGGCGATCACATCCAGCCGCTGGGTCGGGCGGAATTCGATGCAGTCCGGTGTCACGGCGGCGATTTCCGCGGTGGCATATTCGATTTTCACTTCACCGAAGCGCATGGCCAGCGGCAGCATCACGCCGTCGCGGGCCTGCAGCTCGATTTCGCGTCCGCCGAACAGCGGCTGGCCGTGCTCATAAAGGCGGAAGCGCTTGTCGAATCCGTCCAGGTTCAGCAGGTGGATGAAGCGCTCGCCCGCGGCGTTGGCGGTCGAAGTCATGAAGATGCCGTGGTCCCTGCAATCGTGGCGCAGGGCGGCGACTGCGCCCAGCCGTTCCAGGGCCATGCGGAACAGGGCGATGTCGCAAGGGTAGGCGGTGGCAATGACGATGGCGCGGCCTTTTCCGACCGCCGTTTCGAAGCCGCAGATCTCGCCGGTGTCGCAGACCCGCAGCAGCGCTCTAGCGGAGGGCGCGGCAAAAGTCTGGGCGAAATGGGTGCGCACTTCCGGCCGCGGCGCGGCCCAGCCGTCCGCGGCGAGCGAGAGGAAATAGCGCTCGCCGGCCTGGCGAACACCCGAAATTTCGGCGCCCAGCGCCTCGGCCAGCACCGTGCAGGGCTCGCCTTCCATCCCGTATTGCGGGACCTCCCCGTACAGCAGCAGCCCCCCGCCGATGGAAAGCCAATCGGCCAGCTTGCGCTGGATGGATGCGTCCATGTAGCGGGCCGAGCCGAGCGCCAGCACCGGCGTGGTCTCCACGTCGAGCGGCCGGTTCTGGATGTCGACCGCGCCGAAGCGGTAGCCGCCGAGCAGCATCGCCCGCGCCATGGTTTCCCAGGCGCCGGGCCCGCGGTTCGCTTCCAGGTTGCGGACGATCTCGGCCATCGCGGCGCTGGCGGGATGGCGGTATTCGGTCATGAAGTAATCGGGGATGAAGCCGAAGGCCAGCTTGTCGCGCTCCTCCTTCATTGTGGCCAGCTTGTCGGCGACCGCGGCCACGGTGCGGGTCAGGTTCGCCAGGCGCGGATAGCTGTAATTCAACCGCCCTTCGGGATCGACCGGCGCGGCGAAGCCATGGCGTTCGCCGGTGAAGGCGATGCGATCGTCGCCGTCCTGCGGCGGCGGGTCGAGCTTGTAGTTGCAGCCGCCGGTGAAGACGTAGTAGTTGATGAGCCGTGCGCCCTGGGCCAGGCACATGCGTGCCTTGAAGTCGGCGGCGGATGGGTCCAGCCGGTTCCCGTAGGTGTTGCCGTAGTTGCCGTCGCCGCATTCGAACTCCATCGAGGCCAGCGGCTGCTCGGGCCGGTGCACGGCGTCCATGAAGGCGTTGCAGAGATACAGGTCCTGGAAGTTGTCGAACGTCAGGTTGCCGAAATAGATGTCCGAGCCCGACAGGTAGCCGGCGTCCTGGGTGTAGGACGGGTAGAGCTGGCTGATGCCGATCGGGAAGCCGAAGCCGCGGCCGCCGCCGGTGCCGTGGATGTTGACCACGAACGGGATGCCGCGGATGCCGGCGTCTTCCGCCCAGGTGCGCAGGGTCGCGACGTAGCGGGCGAAACGGTCGCGCATGTAATGGCCGAGGTCGCGCATGAGGGCCGGGGCATAGCTCTCGGCGGGCGAGCGGATGCCGTCGCGGCGCGCCTCCGGCGCATCCGGGTCGAACGGATAGCGCCGGCGCAAGGCTTCAGGGCCGTGATGGGCTTTCAGCCAGACCGCGAAATCCGCCAGCACGTTTTCGGTGAGGTCCGGGCAGTTGCTGACCCAGGACAGCATGCCGATCTCGTTGTCGAGCTGCAGCGCGATCACATTGCCGCCGCCAGGCTGCAGGCGCGGCGCGATCACCGCCATCACCGCGTCGTACCAGCGCCGGGCCGCGTCCAGGAAGCCGGGCGCCAGGTAGTCGACGGTGTGGGTGGTCGCCGGCTTGCCGTCCCAGCCCACCGGTACGATCTCCGGGTGCTTTTCATAAACCCAGTAGGGCAGGCCTTCGTTCTTCATCTCGGCCATCACGAACGGCCCGGGACGGGCGATGAACCAGAGGCCGTTGGCTCGGCACAGGTCGATGAAGGCGCCGAGATCAAGCTCTGGACGGCTGTGGCCGTCGAGGTTGATCCGGCCTTCGACGGTTTCATGGCAGAGCCAGGGGATGTAGGAGGCCACGGTGTTGCAGCCGGCGGCCTTGAGCTTGGCCAGCCGGTCCTGCCAGTCTTCGCGCCGGAGGCGGAAGTAATGCACCTCGCCGCTCAGCACGAGGCGGGGCCGGCCGTCGATGAGGATGGTCTTGTCGCGGAGCTCGATCATGGCGCTGGGCCTCCTGTCATGTTCGCAGAACGAGACCTTCGTTGGCGAGTAAGCGGAGCCGGCACAGCTCGACTCTGCCGGAGCGCTGCATGCCGGTGTTCAGCAGTATCTCCGCGCCATCGCCGAGTTGGCTCAGGTCCAGCAGGCGGTCGTTGCCTCCCAGGTTGAGCACGACCAGAATGCGCTCGGCTCCGGAAGCCCGAGTATAGGCGAAGACATCGTCGGCCGCAGTGTCGACAGCCGTGTAGTCGCCGTTGGTCAACGCGGGCGTGCGGCGGCGCAGGGCGGTCAATTTCCTGAAAAAGCTCAGCATGGAATGCGGGTCCTGCGATTGGCCGGCGACATTTCTCACAGGCCAGTCCTCGCCCAACGGCAGCCAGGGCTCCACGCTGTCCGGCGCGAACCCGGCATTGGCCGAGCCGTCCCAGGGCAGGGGCGTCCGCGCCGAGTCGCGGTTGAACACGCCCGAAATCCCGGGCTGGTTCAGCGCCTGAGGGTCGCGTACGCGCTCTCTCGGAATCGCCGTATTCTCCATCCCCAACTCGTCACCGTAATAGCAGGTCGGCGTGCCCCGCAGGGTCAGCAACAGCATCGCGGCGACGCGGGCCTGCCCGGGACCCGCACGGCTGGCGATGCGGGGCTGGTCGTGGTTGCCGAGCACCCAGTTGGGCCAAGTGCCTTGCGGGAGGATCGCTTCGTAGGTTTCGACCAGCCGCCGGATTTCCCGTGCATTCCAGCGGGCATAGATCAGCCTGAAATTGAAGGGCAGGTGGAATTCGTCCCGCGCCGTGCCGTAATACTTCACGAGCTCCTCATCCGGCACATTGGTTTCCCCGATCAGGACGCGGTCGCCGGGATAGCCGTCGATGACCGCGCGCATGGCCCGGACGATGGCGTGCAGCTCGGGTCGGTGGGCCGTGTGGACGTGGATTAGCCGGCCGTGCGGATCGAGACCGTCCCAGGCCGGGTTTTCCGGCTCGTCGCGGAATTCCGCGTCCTTGATCAGCAGCCAGGGCACGTCCACCCGGAAGCCATCCACCCCGCGGTCCAGCCAGAACCGCATGGCATCCAGCAGGGCTTCGAGCACGGCGGGGTTGCGCAGGTTCAGCTCCGGCTGCTCCGGGGTGAACTGGTGCAGGTAGTACTGCCCAGTGGCCTCGTCGAAGGTCCAGGCGGGCCCGCCGAAGAAGCTCAGCCAGTTGTTGGGCGGCCCGCCATCGGGTGCCGGATCGCGCCAGAGGTACCAGTCACGCCTGGGATCGTCGCGCGAACCGCGGCTTTCCAGGAACCAGGGATGCCGGTCGGAGGTATGGTTCGGCACCAGGTCCAGGATCAGCTTGATGCCGCGGCTGTGCAGGTCGTCCAGCAGCCCGTCGAAGTCTTCCAGCGTTCCGAACCAGGGATGGATGCCGGTGTAGTCCGCCACGTCGTAGCCGAAATCCCGCATGGGCGAGGGGAAGACGGGCGAGAGCCAGATGCCGTCGACGTTCAGACTGGCAAGATAGTCCAGCCGGCGGCGGATGCCGGGAAGATCGCCCATCCCATCCCCGTTGCCGTCCTGGAAAGATAGGGGATAGATCTGGTAGATGATGCCGGATTGCCACCAGGCGGGGAGGGTGTTCGTCTTCTTCATGCGCGAGCCGCCCGTGCCGCCAGCCGCAGCAGATCGACGAGATCGAACACGCGGGCGAGGTAATGGTCATGCACGCGGTAATCGCCCCCCTCCCGGCCGGCAAGCACGGGTTCGAGGGCATCGACGAAGCGTTCCAGCCGCCTGCGATGGAAGCCTGTCTTGGCCAGGAGGGGATCGACCACGACGGCCGACAGCGCGGCGAGGACGCCCAGGGCCGCCATCACCGCACCCGTGCTCGCCGCGATCAGGCCGAACGAGGCACTGGCCGGAAACACCGTGTAGTACCAAGCGCCCAGCGTGGGGCCGAGCCAGAAATTGGCGATTGCGATCTGCTGAGCGATGGCAGCCGCCGCAGCACTGCCGGCGGAAACGGCGCCCGGGGTCAGCTGGCCGAAAGCCGCATAGCCGCCGGCCAGAGTCGCGATGTTGCCGGCCAGTTCGGTCGCGGTCTGACGGGTCTTGCCGTACTCCGCAAGCTTGGCTGCCAGTATCGCGCGAAATTCTTCGGATTCGGCGCGGGATTGTATGACGCGGAGATATTCCGCGAGCCGGGCCGACAATTCGGGATCGCTCAGGATTGCCTCCAGCAATGCATCCTTGGTGGACTGGCGAACGCCGTCCGAGTAAGGGAGTTCCAGCAGTTCGACATGGATCAGCCAGTTCAGCTCATTCTGGAAGGCCGTGGGCAGGCCGGAAGGGACCTTGCCGAGCCAGTGGGCGGCGGCGGATGCCCCCAGCTTCCCGGAAACGGCGGCGGCGGAATGGGCCAGAAACGCGGGGAGACTCCACAGGAGATTGACAGGGATACGGTAATAATCCCGTCCCAGAGTTTTCTTGTGCAATTCCCAGGCGCCTCGGAAGGAGAAGTAGCGCTCCACGAAGTCGGGGATTCTCGCTTTCCGGCTTTCGATATAGCCAGCGACGCCACGCGCGGTCGCCCGTTCCAGCAGTTCGCGGATAGCGGCTTCCGAGTCGGGTATCGGTCTGTCTGTTTTCATCGCGGGCCTGAAGCTTGTCTGGCCCAAGAAGAGCCGGGCAGAGTATATAGTCATACGGGACGATTCCGGGAGACGCCGAAGCGTCCGGAATTCCACCACCCCATATCAAGGAGGCGTTGTTATGCAGAGCGGTCGACGATACCGGTTTGGTTTCTCATCCGTGACAAGTAGGGGTGGGGCAATTATTCGCCTGTTGCCAGTTATTTCAGCGCTTTCCGGTTGTGTGACCGACGCCGAGCTTCTGGCCGAAAATTCCCGGATCGCGTTGCAGACCACCGAAACACGCGCCGCCAGGGAACTGAATTGCCCGCAGGCCAAGGCGGAGATAGTGACGAAAAAGGAGGTGCCGGGCCAGCCGTTGGGCGAGCTTTACAGCGAATACGGCATCCGCGTGAACGGCTGCGGACGGGCCGTTTTCTACGACATCGAATGCCGCGACCAGAAAATCTGTGCGGTGCGGGAAAAACCGACGCTGGATTGAACCATAGCGTTGGGCCTGCCCCGGCGTTTTCCGGTGGATTCGACCCGGCAATCCCTGCACGCATAGTCCAAGCCAATGAATATCGGGTATGGCATTCAAGCGGCTCGCGAAGCTGCGCGAGAGCCGGGATATCGAGCGTCAAACAGAGGTTGACCGACATGGGGAAATTTCCAGCAGTCTGTTCGGCCGTCGCGGTCGCCTCGGCTTTGCCATACGGCGCACAGGCCGAGCTGGTGACCAATGACTGGGGCAGTTGGGGGCAGGTCGTGGCGGAAGGCGGTCTGGGTTTCATCGCTCCCAGCCTGGAAAAAGGGCGGCTGTGGCTGGAAGGGCAGATGCGCTGGGACGACGACTGGCAGCACTGGAATCAGGGCGTGGCTCGAGCGGCGCTGGGGTATTCGCTCAGCGACCGGGCAACCGTGTGGCTCGGGTACACCTTCGTGCCCACGCAGAACCAGGGGAAACCCTATGTCGCCGAGCAGGACTTCTGGCCCGCCTTCCGTTACGTGCTGCCCACCGAGATCGGGACGGTGACATTCAGGACGATGCTGGAGGCCAACTTCGTGAAAGGCGACGATCCCCGCTATCGCCCCAGACAGATGCTGCGCTACATGCGGCCTTTCGATTTCGAGCCGCGCCTGAGCCTGATCGCTTGGGACGAAGTGTTTGTGCGTCTCAACAGTACCCAGTGGGGCGGTCAGGCCGGCTTCGACCAGAACCGGGCCTTTCTGGGAGCGGGATGGAGCTTCGATCCCGGATTCCGGGTGGAACTGGGCTACATGAACCAGTACATCGACACTTCCGATCACCAGGACCAGGTCATGCACAACCTCATCATGGGATCGCTGTTCATCAGCTTCTGACGACACCTTTGTCGAAAACCTTGTCCTCTTCTTGCCATTGAGGTTCTTCTCGCGAGGGCGAAAACAGCGCAGCTCTGCGAGCACCGGACTTTCTTGCTCCCCGCGGCCGGGTCATACGGGCTCTCGCCCGCGCACCGGGCCCTTCGGTTCGGAGCGCTTTTCTCCGTGCTTACATCACTTTGTAACAATCCTGTCATATTTTCTCATTATCGTTGCGCTGCCGATTTGCCACTGCCTGTTGCTTAGGGCACGACATCAACGACATCATGAAGAGTAACGACAAATGAAATCCAATCTGTTGCGTGTGAGCGTGACGGCTCTGCTCGGCGGAACGCTGGCCGTGCCGGCATACGCCGCGATCGATCTGTACATGGACAAGAAGACCAAGCAGATCTATGCGGAGCCAGGCCCGGGCCGCGTGCGAATGGGGACCTTCGAGCAGGTGGACGAGAACAAGGCATCGTCCATCGACCAGAAGCTCGACGAGAAAAAGGTGGAGCTCGAAGCGCTGGAAAAGCGCATAGACAAGAAGGCCGCCGCCATCAAGGAATCCGAAAAGAAAGTCGCTACGGCTCCTGCGCCTTCCGGCGAGAAGAAGTGGTTCGACAAAATCAGCATCAAAGGCTACAACCAGGTCCGCTACAGCCAGTTGCTGAACGGCGACGAGAACTCGCGCAACAATCTGGCGATGCCGAACGACAATTCCATCGGCCAGAACAAGGACTTCCTGCTACGGCGTACGCGCCTGGCCTTGACGGCGGACGTGTCGGACCACCTGCTGTTCTATCTGCAGACGGATTTTGCTGCCAACACTCCTGCAGTTGATCAGAACAGCTCGACCAGCCAGTACCAGTTTGCACAGATTCGCGACGCTTATTCCGACGTCTTCGTCGATTCCGAACGCGAATACCGCTTCCGTGTCGGCCAGTCGAAAGTACCGTTCGGTTGGGAAAACCTGCAGTCGTCTCAGAACCGCATCGCCTTCGAACGCAACCTGGCGACCGACGCCAACGCCATCCGCGACGAACGCGATCTCGGCGTCTTCGCGATGTGGTCGCCCGACGTCGCCCAGGAACGTTTCAAGTACCTGCAGAAGAGCGGCCTGCGCGGTTCCGGCGACTACGGCGTGGTGGCTTTCGGCGTCTACAACGGCCAGGGCGCCAACCGCTTCGAGCTGAACGACAACCTCCACATCGACGGTCGCGTAACCTATCCGTTCGAACTGCCGGGCGACCAGATCCTCGAAGTCGGTGCTTCCGGCTACAACGGCAAGTACGTCGTCCAGATGGCCAACTTCAACGGCCCGGCCGATCCGGTCACCGGCGACGTGACCCAGTACACCATCGGCAAGAATTTCTTCAACACCGCCGCCGGTGGCCGCAACATGACCCAGAACGGGAAGATCACCGGCACCAGCGTCAACGGCATCAACGACGGCCAGGGTCAGCAGGATTTGCGCGGCGCCATTCATGCCGTGCTCTATCCGAAGCCGTTCGGCTTGCAGACGGAATGGACCTGGGGTATCGCGCCGACGCTGCAGATCGATCCCAGCAAACAGCTCGCTTGGATCGAATCCAAGAACGTGTGGGGCGGCTACGTCCAGGCCCATTACAAGATCGACCACTTCTACGGCGGCTGGATGCCCTACGCCCGCTTCGAAACCTATAATGGCGGCAGCAAATTCGACAACAACTCGCCGAATATCTCCGAACGCCTGTGGGAGTTCGGTGTGGAATACCAGCCTTGGCCAGAAGTCGAAGTCACCGCGGCGTACGATTTGATCAATACGACCAACTTCCGTACGACTACGGCGGGAAGCACGGCCGGCTGGAACTCCAAGGAACTGGCCTCGGGTTATGGCCAGGCCGACGGAAACGTGCTGCGCCTGCAGCTTCAGGCCAATTACTAAGCCGGTCGGGCCGATGCGCATTGTCGACCTCATTCAAGGAACACAGATATGAAAACCAAACTGTCGATACTGGCTGCGCTGCCCCTGCTGATGGCGGGTTGCGCGTTGCACACACCGATCGATGCGAACACGCCCGAATTGGCGAACGCTCGTTTCGACTATCAGAACGGACGGAATACCTACGCCACCTATTGTTCGGCCTGTCACGACAACGGTACCAATGGGGCGCTGACTCCTTCGGCCACCGTCATCTGGGGCGAACCCTCCGCGTTGTGGCGGAAGATTCTGAACAAGCACGTCGATCTCAAATATCTCGAAAACCCCAAAACCATCGTTGGGCAGGGCTATTCCGAGAAGAACGTCGCCGATGCGATTTACTACATGGTGACGCAGCCCGGCAACCGCGGCGGCGCCTGGTAAGAAACGGCGGCGCCGATACGGGAGAGTCCCGGTGACGCGGCGCCGCTCTTGTTCTAGCGAACGCAAAAACCCTTATTTGACAGTGGAGAAATTCACGTGAAAAAGATCCTAAGCATGGGCTTGGCCGTGTCGGCCACCGTATTCGGCGCCGGCGCATGGGCTGCCGGTGGGCGTGACACCATCAGCATCGTGGGTTCCTCCACGGTATATCCGTTCGCTACCGTGGTGGCTGAACACTTCGGCAAGGGCGGGAAGTTCAAGACGCCGAAAGTGGAATCCACCGGCACCGGCGGCGGGATCAAGCTGTTTTGCGCCGGCGAAGGCGTCGACCATCCCGATATCGCCAACGCTTCGCGCCGCATGAAGGACACCGAGTTCCAGCAGTGCAAGAAGTCCGGCGTCAAGGACATCGTCGAGGTCAAGATCGGATTCGACGGTATCGTGCTGGCGCAGTCCAAGAAATCCAAGCACCTGGAGCTGACCCGCAAGGAAGTCTACCTGGCGCTGGCCAAGCAGATTCCGGACCCCGACTGCGGCGGCTGCGACAATCTGGTCGACAATCCCTACAAGACTTGGAACGAGGTCAATCCCGCGCTGCCGGCGATCAAAATCGAAGTGCTGGGTCCTCCGCCGACTTCGGGAACCCGTGACGCCTTCGCCGAACTGGCGTTGGAGGGCGGCTGCAAGGAGTTCAAGTGGATCGCCGCGTTGAAAAAGGACAACGAGCCGGAATTCAAGAAGGTTTGCCACACCATCCGTGAAGACGGCGCCTATGTGGAGGCCGGCGAAAACGACAATCTGATCGTGCAGAAACTGGTTGCCAACCCGAACGCTGTCGGCATCTTCGGTTACAGCTTCCTGGAAGAAAATGCCGACAAGGTCGCCGCGGCGAAGATCGAAGGCGTGGATCCCTCGTTCGAATCGATCGCCGACGGCAGCTACGCGATTTCCCGTCCGCTGTACTTCTACGTCAAGAAGTCCCATGTCGGCATGATTCCGGGTATCGCGGAGTACATCGCGGAATTCACCAGCGAGAAGGCGTGGGGTGAGGACGGCTATCTGTCCGAACGCGGACTGGTCCCGCTGCCGACCGACGAGCGGAAGGAAATGGCCGAGGACGCCAAGAAGCTGAAGTCGCTGTCCTTGTAAGGACCGATCGCGCTTCACATCGCTCTGCCAGGGCCCGGAGGTCTTCGATCTCCGGGCCTTTTTCGTGGAAAGAGTTTACGCGTCTTCCTTCTTGGCGCAGGGCGAACCGATTAAAATGGCTCGGGCACGACGTATTCCCCAAGCCTCCTCACTCTGCTGTCTTTCGGATGACTGAACTTTCCCACTCGTTTCTTGCCCAATTGACGCTTCGCGCGGCGGCCACCGGGGCGCTGGCGGATCTGTCCTTCGCCGTCAAGGATTTGATCGATATCGCCGGCCACGTGACCGGCTGCGCCAATCCCGACTGGGCCAAGAGCCATCCGCCTGCGGCCGCTCATGCCGTGTGCGTCGAGCAGTGTCTGCAAGCCGGCGCCGTGTGTCTGGGCAAGACCAATGCGGACGAGATGGCTTTCGGCCTCAGCGGGGAGAATGCGTTCTACGGCACCCCGTTGAATCCGGCTGCGCCCGACCGGGTGCCGGGCGGTTCGTCCAGCGGCTCGGCGACGGCGGTGGCGGCGGGCGAGGTGGATTTCGCCCTGGGCACCGACACCGGCGGTTCCATCCGGCTGCCCGCGAGCAATTGCGGCATCTGGGGGATGCGGCCCAGCCATGGTAGGATTTCCGTGGCCGGCGTCAATCCGCTGGCGCCCGGTTTCGACACCATCGGCGCCTTTGCCCGCGACGGCGAGCTGCTGCAGCGGGTGATGAGCCTGTTGCTGAACGTCGACTCCCTCCCGGCCGTTTCCGGCAGGCTGTGGTTGCTGCGGGAGGGATTCGACGACGCGGAGCCTGCGGTCCGCAATGCGTTCGAACCGCTGCTGAAGCGGCTGGCCGGCAGTTTCCCGAGCCGTGAAATTTCCTTGCGAAGCATCGACGGGGAGGCCGGAATTTCCGGCATGGACAATTGGCGTCAGGTCTTTCAGCCCATTCAGTGGGCCGAGATCTGGAGCACCCTGGGTTCCTGGATCGAGTCGGCCCGGCCGGCACTGGGTGAGCGCACCCGCCGCAACTTCGAGCTGGCTAAGGGGCTGGATCGCCGTCTGCTGCCGGCTGCGCTGGCGGGCAGGGAGCGCTATCGGGCCGCGCTTGCAAGATTCCTGGGGCCGGAAGACCTGCTCTGCTTTCCTACGGCACACGTGCCGGCGCCTTTGAAGGGCAGCCTCGGGTTGGACCGCACCCAGGGCGATTATTTTCCGCGTGTGCTGGCCCGCATGGCGATCGCGGGGATCGGCCGGCTGCCGCAGATTTCGCTCCCTGCAGTCGACGTGGAAGGGGCACCGGTCGGTCTTTCTCTGCTGGCTGCCGAAGGGAACGATGCGTTCCTGTTGTCCGCTGCCCAAGCGGTGGGGGCTGCGCTCGATGACTGACCGCCGAACCGTGCTCCCGGCGAATCTGCCGGTTCCGGCGTAGCCTGTCGGCGAAGGGAGGCAGGGATGCGCCTCGATGGCTGCTATTCGAAACGCTCGTGCCGGCTGCGGGAATTTGGCCCTGAAGGGCTTATGGCGGGAGCGGCGGTCGCTTTGCTGGCCGCCGTGATGGTGTATGGTCTCGAGGCGCATGCGGATCAGTCCTCGGCCGAGTCGGCTCCCGGGCGTCCCGGCGAACGCGCTGCAACCTACCGCGAGCACGTCCACAGTACGGAGCGGGACCGGCCGCCGCCAAGTCCAGCGGCTTCGCCCGCGCCCGGGGCAACCGTGCCGGAGCCTTCGGCGCCGACGATCAGGGAGCCCGGCCCCGATCTATCCAACCTTCCCAACTCGTCCTACACGTTGCCCGAAGGCGGCATCTACCTGGAGATGAGCCCGTTCACATTGCAGGGAGCGAGTTCGAATTCGGTGAAGCAGTACAACTGGGAATTCCTGTTCCGCTACGGCCTGACCGACGACGTGGAGTTGCGCTTGTTCACCCAGGGGCTGACCGTCCAGGGGCCGCCGCAGTCGGCCACCGGGTTTTCGCCCTTGACCTTCGATACCAAGGTGCATCTGTACAAGGACGACTTCGAAAATTTCAACTATTCGGTCGGGTTGGAGGCTTATGTCCAGACGACGTGGGGGAGCCCCGACTTCAATGACGGCACCCAGGGTTCTTTGATGGTCAACGTGGACCATGTCCTCCCCTGGGACATCGCTTTCAACTGGAACTTCGGTTTTGCGAGCCTGCAGGATTTCAAAGGCGCCGAGGTCATCCTGCCTTCGTTCCAATGGGCGCTGCAGCGCGATGTGGTCGACGATTTTGCTCTATTTATCCAGGGATACGTCAACGCCGCGGCTCTGCCGCGTACCCAGCACGCCGGAGCGGTAGGCCCGGTTCAGACGCTGGAGGAGCACGCGCTCGGCGCCGGATTCCAGTGGACGGTAAACGATCGCATCGCGATTTTCGGCAGCTACACCGGGGCCCTGGGCGATTATGCCCCGAGTTACCTGGGAGCGATGGGCCTGGCCATCGCGTTCTGACTCAGCCGAACAGCTCCTTGATCCAGGCGCTGCGGCGTTCCCGCTCCAGCAGTTCGGTGCGGGCGCGGACCAGCACCAGCGTGAAGTAGTAGCACTGAAAGGCCAGCGCCATCAGCAGCAGCGGCAGCAGCATGCTGGGATGGATCGAAGGCTTGTCCAGCTTGGTGACCGTGGGCCCCTGGTGCAGGGTATTCCACCACTCCACCGAGTAATGGATGATGGGGATGTTGACCACCCCGACCAGGATCAACAGGCCGCCGGCGCGGGCGGCGGTGCGCTTGTCCTCGATCGCCGAGACCAGGGCGATGTAGCCCAGGTACAGGAACAGCAGGATCAGCTCCGAAGTCAGCCGCGCATCCCACACCCACCATGTCCCCCACATCGGCTTGCCCCAGAGCGAACCGGTCACCAGCGCCAGGAAGGTGAACGAGGCGCCCATCGCCGCCGAGCTGGAGGCCATCACGTCGGCCAGCTTGATGTTCCAGATCAGGTGGATGGCGTACAGCACCGCCATGAAGGTATAGATGAACATGGACATCCAGGCCGCCGGCACGTGGACGAACATGATCCGGTAGCTCTCGCCCTGCTGATAATCCGGCGGGGCCTTGAACAGACCGAAGTAAAGACCGGAGACGAACAGCAGGGCGGTGATCGCGCCCAGCCAGGGGATCAGCTTGCCGCTGATGCGGTAGAAATGCTTGGGGGATGCGAGCTTATGGAAGAAGGTCCACATGGCGTCAACTCATGCTTATGCGCAAGGCGGCCGCGATGGCGACAGGCGCGAGCGTCAGCGCCAGCACCAGCAACGCGGCCAGGAAGTACAACTGACCTTCCACCGGCATGCCGGCACCGGCGGCGGCGACGGCATTGGTAGCGAAGATCAGCACCGGGATGTAGAGCGGGAGAATCAGCAGGGTGAGCAGGATGCCGCCGCGCTTGAGGCCCACGGTCAGCGCCACCCCGATCGCGCCGATCAGGCTCAGCAGCGGCGTGCCGATGGCGAGCGTCGTTTCCAGCGCCCAGGCCGCCTTGGACGGCATGTCCAGCAACAGGGCCAGGAGCGGCGCCAGGAGCAGCATGGGCAGGCCGCTGACCAACCAGTGCGCCAGCACTTTCGCTACCACCAGCACGGACAGCGGCTGGGGGCTGAGCAGCATCTGTTCCAGCGACCCGTCGTCGAAGTCGCCGCGGAACAGGTTTTCCAGGGAGAACAGGGCAGCCAAGAGGGCCGCGATCCAGATCACGCCTGGCGCGATCTTGCGCAGCAGTTCGGGGTCCGGGCTGACCCCCAGGGGATACAGCGTGACGATGATGAGGAAGAACAGCAACGGATTGGCCAGTTCGCCGCGGTGGCGGAAGGCCAGCATCAGGTCGCGCCGCAGGATGGCGAAGAAAGCGGGGGCGAGGCCGTTCATGACAGGTTCAGGCTCCGGCAGTTACCGCGGACCTCCAGGGCGTGATGCGAAGTCATCAGCGCCATGCCGCCGTTCTCCAGATGGGCTTCCAGCAGTTCGCGCACCAGGGCGATGCCGCGCACGTCCAGGGCGGTGAAAGGCTCGTCGAGGATCCACAGCGGTACCGGGTTCAGCAGCAGGCGGCACAGCGCCGTGCGCTGCTTCTGGCCGGCGGAAAGCCCCCGCGCCGGAACGTCCTCGAAGCCGCCCAGGCCGACCCGCGTCAGGGCTTCCTCGATGCGGGCCTCATCCGCCGGCTCTTCGCGCAGGGCGGTGGAAACCTTGAGGTTTTCCAGCGGCGACAACTCGGCCTTCAAACCCGGTGCGTGTCCCATGTAGACCATCTCGGTGAAGTAGGCCGCCCGGTTGTGCTGGATGTCCAGTCCGCGCCAGAGCACCTCGCCTTCGGCGGGACGACTCAGGCCCGCCAGCACGCGGAGCAGACTGGTCTTGCCGGCGCCGTTGGCGCCTTCGACCTGCAACAACTGGCTGGGCGAAAGGTTCAGGTTCAGTCCGGAGAAAAGCAGCCGGTCGCCCCGGATGCACTCGAGGCCTGCGGCGCGAAGAGGGGCGTCAGACAAAGGCGTGGATGTTCAAGGATTGGACAAACGCGCGGCTGCCGCGCGGGTCACATCTTACCTTCGCCGAAGTTCAGTGCATAGATGGTGAGGTAGGAACCCCAGCCGGACTGATAGACCGCCTGCAGTTGCGGCAGCGGCCTCGCCAGCGAGGTGCTGAAGGGCAGCAGCCGCGCAAGCAGGGTATCGCGGCCCTGCGGCGTGGTGATGCGCCAGGCCCGCACGCCGGCACCGGGGATCTGCTGGACCAGATAGCTGGCCTGATCGACGTCCTGCCGGGCCCACTGCTGCACTGCCGCGATCTGGCCGTGCAGGTCGCTGCCGGGAAAGCGGGCGGCCTGAAGCGGGAGACGGACGCCGGCCAGCGCCTCGATTTCGCCGACGCGGGCCAGATCGTCCAGGCAGACGAGCAGGTAGACCGGACGGTCTGCCGGCAGTTCGGCTTTCATCTCGTTCAAGGCGGCGCCCGTTTCCATGGTCAGCCAGCGCGCCAGCCGCCGCGACGGGGCCGGGACTGCCGCGAATCCGCCCCCGACCTTTTCCCACAAGCCGCGCTCTGCGCCGTTCGGGAAGGCGGCGGCGGCTGGCCGGTCGAGCCAGGTGTCGCGTCCGGTGAGGAAACGGATACGCTGGGCGTCGTCCCACCAAGCCAGGAACAGGGCGTTATCGTTCGTGTGCCGGATGATGGTTTCTCCGGCGGCCCGCCATAAATCGTGGCGCAGCCGCGCCGCGGTACTTCCGGCTTCAGCCGCATACAGCGTCACCCTCTGATCTTGGTTCCGGCCGTCGCGGTAGTCGGCAACCGTGAGGGGAACCGAAGCCCCGTCGCCCTGGTGCAGGGTGTAGCGCGTCAGTGCCTTGACGGGAAAAGGGCCGCGGGGTTCCATGGCGGCCCACTCCGCGGCGGGTACCGGCGCTTCTTCATAACTGAACTCCGGGCCGAACAGGTCGTACAGCAGAGTCGCGCCGCCCGCGAGCAGCAGCGCGAGCCCTGCGAAGGTGGCCAGCCGAAACCGCTTCGGCCGGCCGGTCGTATCCGCCATCAGGGCTTGCGCCTGTAGAGCAGCACAGCGATGCCTGCCAGCAGCGCCAGTCCGCCGAGCACGTTGCGGATGGTCGAACCTTCTTTCTTGGCGGGCGGGTTTGCCGCGGTGCCACCGGCATTGCCGGCCTTCTCGCGCAAGCGGGTGTTCTCGTCCATGATGACCGCGTAGTCCCGCATCAGTTCGGACCAGCCTTCGGTGTAGGTGAAGCCGCCGGGGTTGCCGTGGACCAGACCCTTGTAAAGCTTGATCAGGTCGTGCTCCCACATATCGGCATGCACGCGTTCCACGTGGCTGGGATTGTTGCCCTTGGCCCAGAACAGTTGGAAGAACCCGCCGGGGGCGTCCTTCTCCGGCGCCGGGGGGATGGGGCGGTTGGTCTTCTGGCCCGGCAGCAGGCCGTCTTTGAACAGCCCCTCGACTACCTGCTTGGCCTCCTGCTCCACCTTGAGTCCGGCGATTGTGCCCTTGTCGGCGGCCTCCAGATAGCTCTTGGCGAAGCTCGGGCTGTGGCAGTTGGCACAGGTGGCGTTCCAGCTTTCCTTGCGCCCTTCGAACCACGGATGCTTCAGGTTGTCGGCGATGGCCGGCGTGGGGTTGAAGCCCCAGCGGACCTTGCGTACGAGGTTGTGTGAGAACTCGCCGTTGAACTCGAAATGGCAATACTGGCAGGTCGGCGCGGTGTAGCCGCCCTTGGTCAGGGCGTCCTTGAGCGGGGCCTCGAAGTTCCAGCTCGACTTGTGGGTCTGGTAGACCGTGCCGTGCTTGGACAGGGAGAAATTCTCCCATTCGTTGTGGTCTACGCCGTTGTGGCAGGTCGCGCAGGCTTCGGGCTGGCGGGCTTCGGCGGCCGAAAAGGTATGGCGGGTATGGCAGCCGTCGCACTTGTTCTGCTGGTAATGGCATTGATCGCAGCCCTGGGCGATTTCGCGCTCGGCCATGCCAGCCCAGATGGCGGTTTCGACATTGGCTTCCCAGTCGACGGCATGGGAAGGATGGCCCTTGCCCCACTGGGCCTGCGGCCACTGCTGCTCCTTTTCGGATTCGGCCTCGGCGAACTCCTGCACGTGGCAACTGCCGCATTGGGCACGGTCGGGCATGACCAGGTCCTTGTCGTGGCGGATGGACTGGGCCCCGACCTTGCCGTGGCAGTCGATGCAGCCGACTTCCTTGAGCGGCTCGCCTTCCTTCAAGAGGCCTTGTTTGACCAGATTCCTCTCGACCTCGGCCAGCTTATCCTTCTTGTAGAATCGGGCATCCTGGCCGTTGCTGAGGTTGCGGATCGCATCGAGCTTCGCATGGGTGCTGTTTTCCCAGGCATGGAACGCGCCGGGCGTCAGGCTCTGGTGGCAGGCCACGCACTGGTCGCGGGTCACTTCGCCGGAGACCGCCGTGGGCGGCTGGTAGAAATTTCTGGGGTTCCAGTATTTCTGGATCGGGATCGGCTCCCAGTACTGCGAGAACTTGCCCTTGCCGGGATGGTCCTTCTCGTACTTGTCCTTGAGCTTGGAAAAATCCGTCTCGCCCGCTGCGGCGGATGCCGTCAGCTGAACGAGCATCAGCAAAGCGGCCAGCAGCCATGTCGTCGTTGTTCTGATCATCGTGTGTGCTCCTTCGGCAATCCGTCCCGGCTTGTTACCGGTCGAAAGTATCGGGGCAAAACTAAATGGCGTCAATAAGAAGCGTTGTTCGAGCCGCCGGGGATTGCCGGAACACCGGCCTGCCTGATGTCACTCCGATGTGCTTGGGCTCCAGAACGCCTGGCTGACGACCGGGTGTTCCTTGAGCTGCTTGAGGATGCGCTCCAGGTGGGTTCCGTCGACCGAGGCGGCGGCGAGCGTGGCTTCGATTTCGATCTCCTCGTCGCCGAAGGCGTGCACCGCCAGATCGCCGAGCGGATAACCCGCCTGCTGCAGCACCTGTTCCACCAGCGCCAGTGCATCCTTCCGCCATTGGCGCGGGGCGATGACGTAGACGGTATGGGTGACTTCCACCGCCGGCGTGTCGATCGGCTGCCGGTTGATGCGGTCGACCACGGGACGCAGCAGGGTGTTGGCCGCGAGCACGAAGACGGTTCCCATCAGTGCTTCCAGGACCAGGTCCGCGCCGGCGCAGGCGCCAACCGCCGCCGATCCCCAGAGGGTGGCGGCGGTGTTCAGGCCGCGGACGTTGCCTTGTTCGCGCATGATGACGCCGGCCCCCAGGAAGCCGACGCCGGAAACGACATAGGCGACGACGTGCACGGCGCCGTCGTGGCCGTGCAGGCGGTTCGCCATGTCGACGAAGATGGCGGCGCCCAATGCGACGAGGACGTTGGTGCGGAGGCCCGCGGTACGCTGGCGGAACTGGCGCTCGAGTCCGATCACAGCGCCGAGCACGAAGGCCGCGGTGAGGCTGATCAGGGTGTCCAGCAAGGAGGTGATGTTGATGTTCTGGATCGCTTCCATGTCAGAGTGCCTGTTTCGGGTTCGTAGCCGCCAATTCATCGGCAATGCTTTGCAAGATTGGGGTGGCGATGCCGGCTTGTTTTGCCCAGCTCAGCGCCCGCCGCAGCCGCACAGGCGCGGTGCGCCCCATGCAGATGTGGTTGGGGTCGCCGGCGAAGCCTTCCAGCATGCCGGCCATCAGCCGGTCGCGCGGCAGGCGGGTTTGGGTGAGCCACTCCTGGAGGTCGAGGATTTCGCGGGCGGTTTCCTCCGCCAGTTCGCGGTGCCGTTCCCACAGCTCGCTCACCGTCCCGCCGCTGCGGAGGCCGGCGATATTGATGGTGAGGATGTAGAGGTTTTTCCGGACCAGCTCGTTCAGCAGTTCCTCGTCGGGAATGGCATGGCAGGGAACCTCGATCGCCTCCAGGGCCTGGACGACCAGCCCGGCGCGGGGGCCGGCGACCGGCGTGGGCAGCACCGGGACGAAGGGTCGACCTTTCTTCTTGTCGAACCACACCACGATCACGGTGGGATCGGAGAGGCCGTGAAGCTGCCAGTCGCGGGGCAAAAGTTCGTTCTGCAAGAGCCCCAGCCGTCCGTGCCATGCCGGAGGCAGAGACTCCAGCACCCGATGCAGCTCGGTTTCACCGACCGCGACGAGCACCAGATCGGGCTCGGGAATCGCCCTCGCCACGTTTGCCGGCTGGGTCCCGCGGAGGACGGGGTAGACGGGGTGGCCGCATTTCAGGAACCCCCGGGCGAACAAATCGCCCATTTCGCCCATCCCGATGATGACGACAGGTTTTTTCATGGCTCCGATTCCTGCCGGATTCAGCCGGCGCACAGGAGGTGCGGCAATTGTGCCATCGACTCGAACACGATGGCACCGGCCTCGGTGAGCGTATCGGGCGCCTCGTCGGCGGCATAGCCGTACACGGTCATGCCGGCCGCCCGCGCCGCCAGCACGCCGCTGCGAGAGTCTTCGACGACCGCGCAGCGCTCGGGACTGGCGCCCATCCGCCGGGCCGCGTGCAGGAAGAGGTCGGGCGCCGGTTTGGGCCGCGCGACCTGGGCGGCGGAATAGGCATGCCCGCCGAAGAAGACGTCGAGCCCCGTTACTGTCAGCGACAGCATCAGCCGGGCCGGGGGCGACTGGGAGGCGACGCACAGCTTGCCGCCGCGGGCCGTCAGCAGATCGAGCACCGGGCGTACGCCTTCCACCGGCTGCAATTCGCGCTGGAATCCCTGGGCCGTGGCGATGCCGAGTTCATAGAACCAGTCGGCGTTCAAGGGGGGCTGGGTAGCCGTTTCGGCCCAGCGGGCCACGTCCGCCATGGTCTTGCCCTTGAACATGGCGCGCAGGGCGTCAGCCTCGACCGGCAGGCCGCGTTCGCTGAAGAACGCGGCGGTGATGCGGTTCACCAGCCGCTCGCTGTCCACCAGTACGCCGTCGCAGTCGAAGATGATGAGTTCGTACTTCATGCGGCCGGGCCGATGAGTTCCACGGCGTTGCCGTCCGGGTCGCGGCAGAACACGGCGCGCCGTCCGGAGCGGCTGGTGGTGTAAGAAATCCCTTTCTGTTCCAGCCGGGCAAGCAATGCTTCCCAGTCCGCCACTGCCAGCGCTACGTGGCGGTCCCGCCCGCCGTGCTCGGGCCGCTCCGCGCCGAGGTCGGGGTTGGGCAGCACCATCAGATGGATTTGCTGAGCGCCGAGGTCGTACCAGATCCCGTCGAAATCGAAAGCGGGCCGGGCGTTGCTGGGCGTCAATTCCAGAACGCCTTCGTAGAAGCGGCGGCTGGCCTCCAGATCGGATACCAGGAGGGAGACATGGTGCAGATGGCTGATGATGGGCATGTGGGGCGTCGTACTCCAATCGGGCTATGGCCACGGGGCTCGGATTGTGCCAGAAGCGGGGGGAGGCAAGTAAGCGGGGTGTCGGGGTAAAACAGAGCGGCGTTGGATTTCCGCGGTATGGCCGGTTGCCGGTCGCGTTGATGCCGGTAGATATTCACCGCAGCTGATGCTGCTAATGCCTTGCGTCTGCGCTCAACCTCCGCGGGGACGGCGGAGATTTAATCTCGCCGATGGTGGGCGGCCTTGCCGCTACGGCAGGACGGTCCTCCTTGGTGCCAAAGGGTATCCCGATGACGCGATAAAATGGGCTGTACGTTGTACATTCTCCAAAATGTCTTGGCCTGATACATTAACCAGAGGCATGAAGTTGAAGCACGATCATCTCCGTGCGCGGCGCGTCGTTCCAAAGAAATCGATATCGATCATTGATGAGGTTGATCAGGCGCCTGTCACCTTGCTACCTCACTACGCCGAACGGGTCGGCACTGAAGTCGCTGCTGGCGGAAGCACTGTTCGGCCTCATCGCCTCCTGTGAATGCCCCGGCCACGTCCTGCTCGAAACCCTCGACCGCGTCTCTGAATGGGGCACAGTGGGGCGGGTCATCGTCAGCGGTTTTCACTTGCCGCTGGAACAGCAGGTGCTGTGCTCGATGTCCAGGCGCAAAGGGTGTGTGGTCGAGGTGCTTGCGTGCAATCGTCCGGTACGGGTCCTGGCGAGCGAGATTGTCGTGCCTTACGTCGCAGATGAGAGTCCGCTAGCCGCGCTGCTGAACGAGAGGAGGATGCGTGATGGCATATAGTGCCACCTGGTTCTCGCTGGAACAGGAGGGGCTGCTGGCCCAGGCCTGTCTGTGCAACGGCCTGACGGCATTACGTCGCGCCAACCTTGGCGACAAGAAAGGACTTTTCTATTCGGCATTCTTCGAGTTGTCGATTGGTTTCGAGCGGGTGTTGAAGGTGATCTTGATCCTGGACCATATGGCCAACAACAAATTGGCACCAGCGCCCAGCAAATACATCGAGGGGTTTCGTCATGATCTCATTCGTCTGTTCGATGCGACCAAGACCGTTTGTACTGCACGGGGCCTGAGTTTTCTCGATGAGTTTCCGCCGGATTCTTTGCCCATCAGAATCCTCGACTTTTTGGATCGGTTTGCCGATACCGGCGGGCGACTCAAGTGCTTTGGGAGTCGCCATCAAGGGCTGTGTGTTGGACAGGAACCAACTGGTAAACGGCGTCTTCCCGGGGTAGAGACGGGACTATTTCTAGTGCTTGGTGGTCGAGATGCTGGGCGGAGTGCGAGCGCTGGTGAAAGATCGCCGACATCTACGCTGCGTCTGTCGATGCGAAACCCGGCGCGGCGGTTGTACGGGGAGAACGGCGCGTTCCTGACCCACGACGTTATGGAGGGTGGGACACCAGCTTCGACCGGGATTTGCCGGCACTGCATGGTTTTCTGATGCATGAAACAGGATGCCGATTACCGGCCCTGGCCGAAGCCGACCTGCGGGCAAGACGCCGCCCCTTTATCGAGTTCATGCTCAGTGCCCTGCGCGATGGCATTCGCGAGGCGATGGCTACCGACCAAGTAGGCGATCAAGTAACCGACCAAGTAGCCGCGCTGATGCGGGCGATTGGAACCGGCGAATTGGGCAGCAAGGATGTGATGCAGGCTCTGGGACTGTCCCACCGGCCCACATTCCGGGAAAACTACCTGAACCCAGCCTTGGCAGCCGAGTGGATCGAACGCACCCGGCCCAACGCTCCGCGCAGTCCGACCCAGCGTTATCGATTGACGCGCAAAGGCCATCGATGGCTGCAACGGCATACCAAGGGGTAACGGCTCCGGTCCAGCGCCAAACGATTCGCCCTCGGTCGTGATAAGTTATCAAGTCTAAGGCTCAACTCTTTCCGCACCGCCATGAACGACGACACGACGGCTGAATTCTCGGCCAACGCCCGGCAGCTTCTCGATTTCATCGACCAGAGCCCCAGCCCCTGGCATGCCGGACATTCGATTGCGGCCCGGCTGCTGGCGGCGGGGTTCCGGCGCCTGGAGGAGGGCGAGGTCTGGACGCTGGAGGCTGGCGATCGCGCTTTCGTGGTGCGGGGCGACTCCTCGGTGGTCGCCTTCGCCGTGGGCGAGAGGGCGCTGGCCGAAACCGGCTTCCGTATCGTCGGCGCGCATACCGACTCGCCCGGCTTGCGGGTCAAGCCGCGAGGGGCGCATGCGGAAAGCTCCATGCTGCGGCTGGGGGTGGAGGTCTATGGCGGGCCGATCCTCGCTACCTTCGCCGACCGGGATCTGGGCCTGGCGGGGCGGGTGGGCGTGCGGACGGAGGCTGGCGTCGATATCCGCCTGGTCGGCTTTCCGGATGCGCTGGTGCGCTTGCCGAACCTGGCCATCCACATGAACCGCGAAGTCAACAAGGACGGGCTGAAGTTCAACAAGCAGACCGAGTTGCCGCTGCTGCTGGCGGTGGCGGACGACACGCCGGCGGAGGACCGGCTGCGCGCCTTGCTGGCGGAGCGGGCCGGCTGCGAGCCTGAGGCTGTCTTGAGCTGGGAGCTGAGTGTGTTCGACGTTCAGCCGGGGGCTTTCTGGGGCCCGCAGCGGGAGTTCATTGCCGACAGCCAGCTGGACAATCTCGCCTCCTGCCATGCCGGCCTGAGCGCCCTGCTGCAGGCGTCCGACTCCGAGGCGGTGGCGGTGGCGGCGTTCTTCGATCATGAGGAAATCGGCAGCGAAAGCCACAAGGGCGCGGACGGGGCGTTATTGCCGGACGTGCTGGAACGCATCGCGCTGGCTTTGGGTCTGGACCGCGTCCGGTACAAGCAGGCGCTTGCTCGCAGTTTCCTCGTCAGCGCCGACATGGCGCATGCCTATCAGCCCAATTTTCCGCAGTTTTACGAACCGCAGCACAAGGTCTTCGTGAACGCGGGGCCGGTCGTGAAGACCAACGCCTGTGGCCGTTACGCGACCGATGCGGAGGCGGCGGCGCGGATCATCCGCCTCTGCGAGCAGGCGGGGGTGCCGTACCAGCAGTATGTGCACCGCACCGATCTGGGCTGCGGCAGCACCATCGGCCCGATGACCGCTGCCCGCTTGGGCATCCCCGCGGCCGATATCGGCAACCCGATGTGGGCGATGCACAGCGTTCGCGAAAGCGCCGGGGTGCGGGATCACACCCACATGATCCGCTTGCTGCGGAGCTTTTACTCAGGGGGTGCCTGAGCTCCCGCCGTTCAGCCTGTATATCACCACGTGTTCGCGCGGGCTGGGAGAGAACATCTTGAGGGGGTCGCGGTTCAGCGCCTTTCCCGCCTTCTTGAGGTCGCGCGGCGAGGTCAGGCGCAGCGCCAGGTAGTCGGGCAGGCCGGGCTGGGCCAGCCAGTCCGGGAGCCGATCGACCGGCATGAGCTGGCGGGTCTGGTTCTGATTCATGTGGCGGCCGGCATAGTAGTCGATTCTCGGATCGTTGGTCGCGAGGCTGGCGCCGGCAGGGAGGTTTTCCCGCATCCAGCGCCCGACGTCGCGCAGGTAGAGCCGGTAGTCGGGAGTCACGACGGCGCTCTTGATGCACAGCACCGCGACCAGTCCTAGCGCAAGCCGCCTGGCCCACCGTTCGACTCCGCTCACGGCAAGGGGCGATCCGGCTCCGGCGGCGATGCGCTCCAGGTAAACCCCGCCGGCGAGCAGCAGCAGCGCCGACGGCAGCAGCGCGTAGCGTTTGTCCGGGACGAACTGGACGGCCAGGAAGATCAGCAGAGTGCCGCTGGCCATGCCGGCCGCCCAGAGGATCAGCCTGAACCGATGCGGGATCTGCCCGCCGAACCGGTATACGGCGTAACCGAAAATCCCCAGCAGCATCGGTCCGAGATTGGCGCCGATCAGCCAAAACAGGGTGGCGACGAGCCCCGTGCCCAGGATCAGCTTCGCGTACTCCGCGCCGTAGTCGTTGGGCAGCGCTGCGGCCAGCCGATCGGCGTGCAGGGAGAAGAACTTCCAGATCAGCGCCGGGTCGTGGTAGCCGTAGGCGGTGATTTCCCACAGCTTGCCGGGGGCGAGCCTGCCGGTGGCGAGGAGAGCTGCGCCCAGGATCAGCACCGGTACGATGCCGCTGATCGGCAAAAGGAAATTGCGCGCCCTGGCGCGCCAGGGCAAGGGCTCGAAGAGGAAGTAGACGGGGACGGCGAAAATCAGCACCAGGGCCTCGATCCGGAACACGAACGCCGCTGCGACGCCGGCTTGCCAGAGCACGGCATGGCCAAACTTGCCCTGAGGCTCGAAGCGGAATTTGACCAGATGCAGCAGTCCCCAAAGGCTGGCCGCCAGGAAGCCCCAGTCCCGGACGATGTTCAGCCGGTCGGCCAGCGCCGGGAAAGCCAGGATGAGCAGCACCGGCACCCAGCCGGAAGGCGACTCTCGCTCGCCGCGCAGTGCGAAATGCAGCCGTACGAAGCTGTCCGCGATGGCCAGGAAACAGATGGCGTCGAGCAGATGGGCGGAAGTCTCCAGCGGCCAGCCGGTGAGGCGGGAGGCCGCCGCGATCAGCATGGAATAGCCGGGCCATCCATAGATCGACGCCGCCGCCTTCACCCCCTGGTCGAGAAATGCCGCTGCGGCGTCCAGGTACAGCACGCCGTCCTTGTTGATGACGTCGCCTACGGCCACCGAGATGACGAAGAACCAGGTCATGAGGGTGGCCGCGGCGAGACGCGCGCCGGCTTCGCCGCGGGGAATGGGGTGACGGAGAAGGGACATGGCCGGCATCAGGGCGCGTGGGCGAAGGTTCGGACGCCGTCGGGGCGGGCGAAGAGCCGCTCCGCCACCAGCACGGCACCCTTCACCGTGAGGTGGTTGCCGTCGAACTGGTAGATCAGGTCGTCTTTGTGATAGGCGTAGCAGTATTGCGCGTCGCACAAGACCGCCGCCGGGTCGAACACCCGGACATTGTCCGGAAAGCGGGCCGCGGCTTCTTCGATCAGGCCGCGTGCGAGGGCCTGGTCACGTTCGTGGCCGGCCCGCGGCATCTGGCAGCCGGTTTCCGGGCTCCGGGGAAGCAGCGGGCGCAGCAGCGAATAGCAGGCGGTCATGACGGTCCGGTCCATGTCCGGGTTGTCCAGGCTGAGGACGACCCGCTTGTTCGCCCGCACCAGGCGCTCCAGGGTGTCCGAGAGGCCGGTACGGAACAGCTCGGCGGCGCTTGCGGCGAGCGGAGCCGAACTGCTTGCGGCGAGCGGAGCCGAACTGCTTGCGGTGAGCGGAGCCGAACCGCCGCCCTGCGTGCTTCGCAGCGTCACCCCGCCGTCCAGGTATTGCTTGTAGAACGCCGCGATGACCACCGTGGTGATCTCCGGCGTCTGTGCGATGAAGTCGACCACGTTGCCGACGAAAGGCTGGCAGCCGGCGCTCTTGCCATTTTTCTTGACCGTGTTCAACCCGACGAAGGGCAGGCAGCTCCCGCGCCCGAGGTTGATGACGGTTTCCGGCCGCGCTGCCGCGGTCGCCAAGCCCTGGTAGAGCATGTTGCCGTGGGAGTCGCCGATCACTGCTGTCAGCGGCTGGTCCTTGGGCAAGTCGCCGAGCTGGAAGAAGTCGTCACCCGGCTTGAACTCGCCCTGGAAAAGCGCCTTGGCGATGCCGTTGCCGCGGTAGCCCTCCGCGGCCAGGCGGGGCAGGTCGCGGTCGATTTTCAGGCGGACGCCGGCGAGTGCGGGGCGTTCCGGCAGGCCGTCCGCCCGGAACACGGTCAGGCCCAGGCCACCGGTGGCGGCGAGCATCAGCCACAGCGAGGCCTGTTTGAGCCGCTGCAGCCCGAAAGCGCCGAAACGCAGCGGGCGTTCGACGTAGCGAAAGGTCAGCCAGGCCAGCGCGAAGGCGGCGGCGATGAGGAGCGCGGCACGGTGATGCAGCGGTTCGCCCGAGCGCAGGATCAGCCCGAACGACAGCAGCAGCCAATGCCAGAGATAGAGCGGGTAGCTGATCACGCCGATGAAGACCATCGGACGGCTGGCGAGCAGCCGGCGGTTGATCCAGGTGCCCTGGCCGGCGCCGATCAGCAGCAGGGCGCCCAGCGTGGGCAGCAGCGCCCAGGCACCGGGGAAGTCCTTGTCCTTGTCCAGGACGAGGATCGCCGCGGCGATCAGCAGTATTCCGGCAGCGGCTTGCAACTCGTGGCGCAAGCTCGTCGAAGGTTTGGCCGCGGCTCGCCGGAAATGGACGTAGGCCAGGGTGCTTCCGCCCAACAGTTCCCAGAAGCGGGTGAAGGGCAGGAAGAAGGCGGAAACCGTGTCGCTATGGACCAGGTAAAGGTTGCCGCCGAAGGAGAGGGCGGCGAGCGAGAGCAGGGCGTGCGCCGGATTGGCCCGGAGGCGCCATATCAGCGCCATGAGCAGGGGATAGAGCAGGTAGAACTGTTCTTCGATGCCCAGAGACCACAGATGCAGCAGGGGCTTGAATTCGGCCGCCGTGTCGAAATAGCCCGATTCGCGCCACAGTACCAGGTTGGAAACGAACCCGGCGCCGGCGGCGACGTGTTTTCCCAGGGCCCGGTATTCGTCGGCCAGCAGCGCGAACCACCCGAACGCTAGGCCGCCCAGCAGCACGGTGATCAGTGCGGGGAATATGCGCTTGGCGCGGCGCGCATAGAAATCGGCCAGACTGAAACTGCCGGCGTCGAGGTTTCTGAAGATGATGCCGCCGATCAGGTAGCCGGAAATCACGAAGAACACGTCGACGCCGGCGAAACCGCCCGGCAGCGAACGCGGATAGGCGTGAAACACGATGACGGCCAGGATGGCGACGGCGCGCAGACCGTCGATGTCGGGGCGATAGGCGAGATGTCTGTGGGTGCGCATGTCCGGTTCAGCAGGCGCCGGTGAGCGCATCCGGCATGAGCCAGGCGCGGGGAATGCCGGCGGCAGGGCGAAAACTGCAGTTTTCCAGGGGCGGGAACGGCGGTCGAAACGACGTATGTGCTTGTCGGCGTTGTAACTGCACCGTGGGTTGGGCATCATTGTAACGATGGCCGCCAGGCATTTCGAGATTTCCCCACGTTTTTCGCATGAAACATTCAGCTTCGGAGTCCAAGCCGCTGTCGAGCGGACTGGCCATCTACCGCCGCCTGCTCCGCTATGGATTTCCGTACTGGAAGTCGTTCTTCATCGCCGTGGTGGCGATGATCGCCTATGCCGCCATCACGCCATTTTTTGCCAAGCTGATCCAGCCGCTGATCGACGGCAGCTTCATCGACAATGATCCGACGGTGCTGCGCCATGTGTCCCTGATGCTGATCGGCCTCTCGGTCCTGCGCGGCATCGCCGGCTTCCTGAGCGAATACTGCTCCGGTTCAGTCGGGCGGCGCGTGATCGCCGATCTGCGCCGGGACATCTTCGACCAGCTGCTCAATCTACCCTGCACCTTTTATGACAACGCCTCGGGTGGCCAGCTCCTGTCCAAGCTGCTGTACAACACCGAACAGGTCTCGGCCTCGCTCCAGCAAGGCATCATCACCTGCATCCGCGAAGGCTTCACCATCATCGGCCTGATGGCGCTGATGGTGTACCAGAACCTGGTGCTGTCCCTGGTGTTCCTGGTGCTGGGGCCGATTCTCGGGCTAAGCGTCCGGTTCGTCAGCAAGCGGTTCCGGCGCCTGAGCATGCGCATCCAGGAGTCGATGGGCAAGGTGAGCCATGTGACCCAGGAGGTCATCGATGCCCAGCGCATCGTCAAGGTGTTCAACGGCAAGGCTTACGAGGCCGCCAAATTCGCCAAGGAGAACGACCGCAACCAGAAGCGGCAAATGAAGCTTATCGCCACCGATGCCTTGGGCGGGGGGGTGATCCATCTCATCAGCGTTGCCGGCGTGGCCGGGATTCTCTACGTCGTTTCGCTCGATTCCGTACGGCAGACCATCACGCCGGGCAGCCTCATGGCGTTCATCGCCGCCATGGCGATGATGCTGAGCCCGATCCGCCGGCTCAGCCAGGTGGTCTCGGTCGTTCAGCGCGGCATCGCCGCGGGCGACAGCATCTTCGCCATGCTCGACATGCCGAGGGAGCGCGACACCGGACGGATCAGCCTGAAGCGCGCCCATGGGACGATCGAATACCGGCATGTCAGCCTGATTTATGACGATCGCCACGGCGCCGCGGTCGACGACGTTTCGCTCGTCATCCCGGCCGGCAAGACCGTGGCGCTGGTGGGCCAGTCGGGCAGCGGCAAGACTTCCCTGGTGCGCCTCCTCCCGCGCCTATATGAAAACTCGGCGGGCGAAATACTGATCGACGGACACGATATCCGCGAACTGAAGCTGGAGAGCCTGCGCCGGCAGATCGCCTACGTCGGCCAGGAAGTAACGCTGTTCAACGATACCGTGGCCAACAACATCGCCTATGGCTGCCTGGACAGCGTCGGTGTCGGTGCGGTCCGCGAAGCCGCGCGGGCAGCGAATGCGCTGGATTTCATCGAGGCACTGCCGCAAGGATTCGAGACCTTCGTCGGCCAGCAGGGCATCGTTCTGTCCGGCGGCCAGCGCCAGCGTATTGCCATTGCGCGGGCCTTGCTTAAAAATGCCCCTATTCTGATCCTGGATGAGGCGACCTCGGCGCTGGACGCCGAATCCGAACGCTACGTGCAACAGGCGCTGGAAGTCCTGATGCGAAACCGGACCACGCTGGTGATCGCGCACCGGCTTTCCACCATCCAGAATGCGGACCAGATTTGCGTGATGCGCGGCGGGCGTATCATCGAGTGCGGCACCCACGCCCAGCTCATGGCGGCCCGGGGCGGTTATGCCGATCTCTATGCGATGCAATTCGGCTATTCGAGCGTGCCGGAAGCGGTGGCGGTGCAAGCTGTCAGCCGATAACAGGGCCGGGCTGACCGGCGTGTGACAAGAACGGGGGATTAACCCCGCCAAGCATATCGAGGAGTGGCGTGATGACCGAGCTTCTGTTTGTCTTCACCGTGGTTTTTGTCGGTTATGTGCTTTATGAGGTCTTCAAGACCGTATCCCGGCCGGCGTCCACCGCCGATACACATTTGGCCTGCGCGCCGGAGCCGGCTGCGGAGAAACCCGCTGAAACACCCCCTGAGCCGGCAGCCGAAGAACCCGCCGTAGCTGCCGCAGCCGAGGAGAAGGCGCCGGTTACGGAGGAAGCGGCGGCGGAAGGTGAAGAAAAGGTTGTGTCGCTGCGCGATCCTGCGACCGGCGAAATCGCCGCGATTCCCACCAATTACCGGTTCGCCAAGAAGTGGATCAAGGAAGCGCTGGTCGCGGAAGGCCTGCTGGACCGGGTCTATAAGAACGCCGAGTTGGAGGGCGATACGGTGCAGAAGGTCAAAGACGCGCTCGAACGCTTCAAGGGACTGGCCAAGTATCAAGGCTAGATCGAAGGCTCCGCTGGTCGGAGCCCTTCCGTTTCTCGCAGCCGGCGGCGCGGGCGCGCCACCGGGCTTCTCTTGCGGGGCCGGCGCTTGCGTCGTGATCCCGTTCGTCTGGTTTTTTCAGGTCGATACATGAATCTCCACGAATACCAATCCAAGCGGCTGCTTGCCGAATACGGCATCCCCGTGCCGCGCGGCGGTGTCGCTTTTTCTCCCGAAGAGGCCGGGACCGCCGCCTTCGACATCGGCGGGGATCGCTGGGCCGTGAAGGCCCAGGTGCATTCCGGCGGACGCGGCAAGGCTGGCGGCGTGAAGCTGTGCGACAGCGAAGCCGACGTGGCTGCCGCTGCGCATCATCTGCTGGGCTCCGAACTGGTCACCTACCAGACCGGCGGTAAGGGGCTGCCCGTGCATGCCGTGCTGGTCGAAGAGGTGCGGGAAATCGCCCGTGAAATTTATCTGAGCCTGCTTGTCGACCGATCCAGCGCACGCGTCATGTTCCTGGCTTCCGGCGAGGGCGGCATGGACATCGAAACCGTAGCGGCCGAAGCGCCGGAGAAGATCCTTTCCTGCCGGGTGCATCCGGCCGCCGGTTTCCAGCCTCATCAGGGACGGGACATCGGCTATGTGCTGGGCTTGGACACGGCCCAGGTCGGTGCGCTGACCCGGCTGATGGCGGGCATGTACCGGCTGTTCCTGGAGAAGGATCTGAGCCAGATCGAGATCAATCCCCTGATCGTCACGGCGGATGGCGAACTGCTGGCACTGGACGCCAAGATCGGCGTCGACGACAACGCGCTGTTCGCCCACCCCGATCTGGCCGGTTTGCGCGATGCCGCCCAGGAGGATGCGCGCGAGAACGCCGCACGCGAACACGGCCTGAGCTACGTCACCCTGGGCGGGAACATCGGCTGCATGGTCAACGGCGCCGGGCTGGCGATGGCCACCATGGACATGGTCAAGCTCTATGGCGGGCTGCCGGCCAATTTCCTCGACGTCGGCGGCGGCGCCACGGCGGAGAAGGTGGCCGAAGCCTTCAAGCTGATCCTTTCGGATTCGGGCGTGCGGGCCGTACTGGTCAACATCTTCGGCGGCATCGTCCGCTGCGACCTGATCGCGGAAGGGCTGATCGCCGCGGTGCGCGAGGTCCAGGTCGGCGTGCCCGTGGTGGTGCGGCTGGAAGGCACCAACGCCGGCGAGGGCCGGGCCCTGCTGGAGCGTTCGGGTCTTGCCATCATCGCCGCCAATGAACTGGACGAGGCGGCGCGCAAGGCGGTGGAGGCAGCGGCATGAGCATCCTGATCGGCAAGGACACCCGCGTCATCTGCCAGGGTTTCACCGGCAAGCAGGCGACCTTCCATTCCCGCCAGTGCCTGGACTACGGCACGCAACTGGTAGGCGGCGTCACGCCCGGCAAGGGCGGCAGCCTGCATCTGGACCTTCCGGTGTTCAACACCGTGCGTGAAGCGGTCGATGCCACCGGCGCGAACGCCAGCATGATCTACGTGCCCCCGCCGTTCGCGGCGGATGCCATCCTCGAAGCCGCCGAGGCCGGGATTTCGGTGATCGTCTGCATCACCGAAGGCATCCCCGTCCTGCACATGCTCAAGGTCAAGGCGGCGCTGGCCTCCTACGATGCGGTGCTGATCGGCCCGAACTGTCCGGGCGTCATCACGCCCGACGAATGCAAGATCGGCATCATGCCGGGTTTCATCCACCGTAAGGGCAGCATCGGCATCGTCTCGCGCTCCGGCACCCTGACCTACGAGGCGGTCTACCAGACCACCCGGGCCGGCCTGGGCCAGAGCACCTGCGTCGGCATCGGCGGCGATCCGATCAAGGGGCTGGATTTCATCGAGGTGCTCGGCATGTTCGAGGAGGACCCGGATACCGCCGGCATCATCATGGTGGGCGAGATCGGCGGCAGCGCCGAGGAAGAGGCGGCCGAGTTCATACACGCCCACGTCAGCAAGCCGGTGGTCGGCTACATCGCCGGCCTGACCGCTCCGCCCGGAAAACGCATGGGCCATGCCGGTGCCATCATCACCGGCGGCAAGGGCACCGGGGCAGGTAAGGTGGAAGCCATGAGGAAGGCGGGTGTAGCCATGGTCGATTCGCTGTCCGATATGGGGCAGCGTATGCTGGAATTGCTGAAGAACTAAGGCCGACCGCCGATCGTAAGCCCGGCGCGCAACCGTCTTGAATCTCCGTATCGCCATCGCCCAGCTCGATTTCCTCGTCGGAGACGTCGAGGGGAACGCCGAGCGCGTGCTCGCCGCTGCGGTCCGCGCGCGGGACGAACTCGGCGCCGACGCCGTGGTGTTTCCGGAACTCGCCCTGGCGGGCTATCCGCCCGACGATCTCATCCTGCGCCCCGATTTCCTGGCTACCGTCGAAACGGCGCTGACAGCACTGGCGGCGCGAGTGCGGGGTATCGACGTGATCGTCGGTTTTCCAGAGCGGCACGACAGCTTGCCCTTCAACAGCGCGGCGGTGCTGCGCGATGGCGGCATCCACAAGATTTATCGCAAGCAGACCTTGCCCAACTACGGCGTGTTCGACGAGAAACGCCATTTTCTGCCGGGCAGCGGGCCTTGCGTGTTCGACCTTCGCGGGGTGCCGGTGGGCCTGACCATCTGCGAAGACGTCTGGTTTCCCGGTCCGGTCGAACAGGCCGCGGCGGCGGGAGCCAGGCTGGTGCTGAACCTGAACGCCTCACCTTTCCACATCGGCAAGACCGCGGAGCGCGAGTACGTGGTGCGCGAGCGTATCGCGGCAGCTGGTGTGCCGCTGGTTTACGCCAACCTGGTGGGTGGGCAGGACGAGCTGGTGTTCGATGGTGCGTCGTTCGTGATGGACGCGGCGGGCGATGTGGTCTACCGTGCGCCGCAGTTCGGCGAAATGCTGGAAGCAGTCGAGTTCGCCGTCGACGAAGGCGCGGCGCGTCCCTTGCCGGCCAGGCTCGTCGAGCCGATGGGGGAGGTCGAGAGCGTTTACGCGGCGCTGGTGACGGGTATCCGCGATTACGCCGGGAAAAACGGCTTCCGCGGCGCGGTGCTGGGGCTTTCCGGCGGCATCGATTCGGCGGTGACCCTGGCTTTGGCGGTGGATGCGCTGGGTGCGGACCAAGTCCAGGCCGCTCTGATGCCCTCGCGCTATACCTCCGACATGAGCATCGAGGATGCGCGCCTGCAAGCCGCAGCGCTGGGCGTGGCCTGGCACCTGATACCGATCGAACCCGCGTTCCGGAGCTTCCTCGATTTGCTGGCGGAACCCTTCGCCGGTGCGGCGGCGGATGTCACCGAGGAGAACATCCAAGCGCGCTGCCGCGGCATCATCCTGATGGCGTTGTCCAACAAGCAGGGCCGGATTCTGCTCACCACGGGCAACAAGAGCGAGATGAGCGTCGGTTACGCCACGCTCTACGGCGACATGGCCGGCGGTTTTGCGCCGCTCAAGGACGTGTCCAAGCTGCTGGTCTACCGCTTGGCCGAGTACCGCAATTCGATTGCGCCGGTGATCCCGCCGCGGGTGATCGAACGGGCGCCTTCCGCTGAGCTGCGGCCGGACCAGAAAGACGAGGACTCCTTGCCGCCTTATTCGGTGCTCGATCCGATCCTGGCGCTATACGTCGAGCAGGACCGTTCGATTGCCGAGATCGTCGCCGCGGGCTATCCCGAAGACGTGGTACGGCGCGTGGTGCGACTGGTCGACCGCAACGAATACAAGCGCCGGCAGGCGCCGCCGGGCGTCAAGATCACCCGCCGCGCCTTCGGTCGCGAACGGCGTTATCCCATCACCTGCGGTTTCGAGCCTTAGCCGGCGAGTATCTGCTCCACTTCGGCACGGGACGGAATGCCCGGTCGTGCGCCCAGCCTCGTGCAGCACAGCGCCCCCGCGGCGCTGGCGTAGCGGAGTAGTTCCGGCCAGTCCATGCCGGCGGCGAGACCCGCCGCGTAGGCACCGTGGAACACGTCACCAGCGCCTGTGGTGTCCACCGCTTCGACCGGAAAGGCCGGCAGCCGTCCGGATTCCGCGCCGCAGCGCCAGATCAGGCCGCGCTCACCGAGCGTGATGACCACACAGGGCGAACGTTCCGCCAGGGCGGCCAGCGCCTGTTCCGGATCATCGTTTCCCAGCCATTGCGCGGCGAATTTTTCCGAGGCGACGAGGTGATCGACGCGGAACATGAGCCATTCCGTGCCGGCGTGCAGGGAGCCGGCGTCCAGGACGGTGGAGGCTCCGCGCGTCTTTCCCCAGGCCAAGGCCGGTTCCGAAAGCCCCGGCTCATGGCCGTCGAAGAGGATGCAGCGCGCAGGCGTCGCGGGGGGAACAAAAGCTTGCGGAGGGAGTGGCCGGGTGTCGCCCTTGTAGTTGACCAGGGCGCGTTTGCCGTCCGGTTTGACCAGCACCGCGGACAGTGGGGTGGGGGAGGTGCCGCGGACCACGGACCGGGTGTCGACCCCCCCCTCGATCAGTTCTTCCAGGTGGCGCTCGCCGTAAAGGTCCGTGCCCAGATAGCCGCCGAAACCGGCTTTCAGTCCCAGGCGTGCGACGGTGATGGCGGCGTTGGCGGCCGGGCCGCCGCCGCAGGCCAGGAGAGCGTCGGCGACTATTTTTTCATCCGCCGCCGGATGGTGAGGGACGCCGAAGACGAGATCGAAGGACGCGTGGCCGACGCAGAGAACGTCGAGCGGCATCATCGCGCTACTTGTCGAAGCCGACGAAATCCCAGACCTCTTCCATGACCGTGCGTTCGTAATCCTCGTCCTTGCTGAGGCGGCCTTCGGCGTAGTTCAGCGCGTAGACGCGGGCGATGTCGTCCGCCATCTGCGGCATGTCGAGCTGGCGGTAGGCGTCCTCCATGATCTTGAGCGCGTGGGGGATGGCCTGGGTGCGCTGATACTTCTGGACCACTTCCGCGGAACGCCGGATGGCCGCCACATAGGCCCGGCGCCGCATGTAGTAGTCGGCCGCATGGATGTCGTACATCGCCAGGTTGTTGCGCAGGGCGATCGCACGTTGCTTGGCGTCTTCGCGGTAGACGCTGTTGGGGAATTTGTTGAGCAGCGTTTCGAAATCGTTGTAGGCATCGCGCGCCGACCCCGGATCGCGCTGCGAAGAATCGGTCGGCAGCCAGCGGTCGATGAAGCCGATGCCGCGGTTGTAGTTGATCAGGCCCCGGAGATAATAGGCGTAGTCGACATGGGGTTCGGTCGGATTGAGCTTGATGAAGCGGTCGACCGACGCGATCGCCGATTCCGGCTCGTTGTTCTTGTAGTAGCAGAAGGCCACGTCGATCTGGGCCTGGGTGGCGTATTCGCCGAACGGGTAGCGGGCTTCCAGTTTCTCGTATAATTTGATTGCCTTCTCGTAGGAACCGTCCATCATGGCGTGCTTGGCTTCGGCGTAGAACTGGGCCGGGCCCCAATCGGCGTGCTCATCCTTGATGTCTGCGTCTTCTTCCTTGCCCGCTGACCAGAACGGGAAGCTGGAGCAGGCGGTGAGTCCGGATACCGCGCTTCCCAGCAGGGCGGCGATCAGTACGATGCGGCGGGGGAAACCCATGAGCGGGAAACTACCTCGTGTGTGCGTTGGACGGGTGCGTCAGCCATGCGTAAGGCCCCGCAGTATAACCGTATTCACAGACCTTTTCCTCTTTCCCTGCCGTGACCCGAAGCCGAACCCTGACGACCGAAATACCGCACGAACTGGCCGGCCTGAGGCTGGATCAGGCGCTGGCGATGCTGTTTCCGGATTTTTCCCGCGCCCGCCTGCAAACCTGGATCAAGGACGGCCATGCGCTGCTGGACGGCGTTCAGGCGATACCTCGCCAGCGCCTGCTGGGCGGCGAGCGCATCGAACTGCGGGCGGAGGCCGAAGAAGTGGTCGAGTACGCCGCCGAGGCGATTCCTCTGGTCGTCGTGCATGCCGACGCGTCGATTTTCGTCATAGACAAGCCCGCCGGCTTGGTGGTGCATCCTGCGACGGGGCATCCCGATGGAACGCTGCAGAATGCCCTGCTTCACCTCGATCCTGCCCTTGCGGCGATTCCGAGATGCGGCATCGTGCACCGGCTGGACAAGGACACCAGCGGCCTGCTGGTGGTCGCCCGTACGCTCGAAGCGCACAAGTCCCTGGTGGACCAGCTCAAGGACCGCAGCGTGAGCCGCGAATACCTGGCCCTGGTTCAAGGCACGGTCACCGCCGGAGCGACGATAGACGAGCCGATCGGACGCCATCCTTCCGACCGCAAGCGCTTCGCCGTGCGTCGGGACGGCAAGGAGTCCGTGACTCACTACCGGGTGGAGGAGCGTTTTCCGCACCATACCCTGCTGCGGGTCCGGTTGGAAACGGGGCGTACCCACCAGATCCGGGTCCACATGACTCATCTGCATCATCCTCTGGTCGGCGATCCGGTCTACGGCGGCCGCGCGCGCATCCCCGCCGGCGCCGATCCGGCGCTGATCGAGGCCCTTCGAGGGTTTTGCCGGCAGGCCCTGCACGCGGCGCGGCTGGGGCTGATCCATCCCGAGACGGGCGGGGAGATGGCCTGGGAGTCGCCGCTTCCCACGGATTTCGAAGCCTTGCTGCGTCTCCTGCGGGGTCTGGCGTGACGCTCTGGATCGAGCCCGACTGGCCGGCGCCGCCGGGGGTACGGGCGGTGTCGACCCAACGCCGGGGCGGTGCGAGCGCGGGGGCTTATGCCGGCCTGAATCTCGGAGCCCATGTTGGCGATGAGCCGGAAGCGGTCGCCGCGAACCGCGCATTGCTGTGCCGCAGGCTCGATCTGCCGGCAGAGCCGGCCTGGCTGCGCCAGGTGCATGGGAGCGATGCAGTGGAAGCCGGTGTGGAACCCGAGCCGGCCGCGGATGCCAGCTACACCAGGGGCGTCGGTGTCGTCTGCGCGGTCATGACGGCCGATTGCCTGCCCGTCCTGCTCTGCACCCGCGACGGCGAGGGCGTGGCCGTCGTCCATGCCGGCTGGCGGGGCCTGGCTGGCGGCGTGATCGAGCGCGCCGTCGATGCCCTGGGTTCGGGTGAGTTGCTGGCCTGGCTCGGTCCGGCGATAGGTCCCGCGGCGTTCGAAGTCGGTGAAGAAGTGCGCGCCGCCTTCCTGGCACAGGATGCGGAAAGTGACGCGGCATTCCGGGGCAGGGATAATGGCCGCTGGCTGGCCGATATTTATCTGCTCGCCCGGCTGCGCCTCCGGCGCCTCGGCATCGGCGACGTCTACGGCGGCCACTGGTGCACCTACAGCGACGAAAGCCGCTTTTTTTCCTACCGGCGCGATGGAGTGACGGGCCGGATGGCCACGCTCATCTGGCGCGACCGCTAAACACCTTCGAACCTTTCCGCCGATGAGCGTATTACTCTGGATCTTGCTGTTTTCTTTGCTGGGCGGCGTGCTCAGTGTCCTCGCCGCCTCGCTGTTCCTCCTCATCCCGGAAGATCATCACCCGCATCTCTTGCCGCATGGCGTCAGCTTCGCCCTGGGCTCCCTGCTCAGTGTGGCGTTCCTGCACCTCATTCCGGAGGCCGCCCAAGGCGTCGGCGTCGGCAACGTCGAGATGCTGTTCGCCACGGTACTGGCCGGCATCCTCGGCTTCTTCATCCTGGAAAAGCTGCTGTTGTGGCGCCACTGCCATGCCGGCGACTGCGAGACGCACGGCGAGGGCCACTTTCATCAGCCTGCCGGCACGCTCATCGTCATCGGCGACGCAATCCACAACCTGGTCGACGGTGTGCTGATTGCGGCGGCTTTCCTGACCGACGTCCGGCTCGGCATCGTCACCAGCCTGGCCGTCGCCGCCCATGAGATTCCGCAGGAAGTGGGTGACTTCGCCATTCTGCTGCAAAGCGGCTACGGCCGGACCCGCGCGCTGTGGTACAACCTGATGTCCAGCCTGGGGACGGTGGTGGGCGGGGTGGCCGCCTATTTCGCGCTGGAGCGGATGAATGGCGTGCTGCCTTACGTGCTGGCACTGGCGGCGTCCAGCTTCATCTACGTCGCCGTCGCCGACCTGATTCCCTCGCTGCACCGCAGGACGCATCTCGCCGCGGCCATCCAGCAACTCGTCATGATCGCGGCCGGCATCGCCCTGATCGTGACGGTCAACCATTGGGCCGAGGGCATGCATCCGGAGACGCCCAAGACGGCTCCCCTCATATCGCGATGACGGTGCCGAGTTCCACCACCCGATCCACCGGCAGCTTGAAGTAGCCGGTCGGGTTGTAGGCGTTGCGGAACATGGAGATGAACAGGACTTCCTCCCAGCGGTTCAGGCTTCGCTCGGCGGAACGGATCAGCGTTTCCCGGCCCAGGAAGAAAGTCGTCTGGTCCAGATCGATGTGCAGCCCGCCATGGCGGCACAGGTTCAGCATGCGCAGCACGTTGGGCCGCTCCATGAAGCCGAAGCGGGTCGTGATGCGGAAAAAGTTGTGGTCCAGGGCCTCGATGGTGATTTTTTCCTTCTCCGCCGCGTAGGGCTTGTCGAGCGTGCTCATGGTGAGCAGGATCACCCGCTGGTGTATCACCTGGTTGTGTTCGTAGTTGCGCAGCAGGGCGAAGGGGAGGCTGAGGTTGCGGGCGGTCAGGAAGATCGCGGTGCCGGCCGGCCGGAACGGCGGCGGCTCGTCGGTCAGCCGCTGCAGGAACCGGCTCAAGGATTCGGACTCCTGTTGCAGACGGGCGAACAGGACGTCGCGGCCTTTTTTCCAGGTGGACATGACAATGGCCAGGATCAGACCCAGGCTCAGGGGGATCCAGCCGCCGTCGCCGAGCTTGGCGAGATTGGCCGTCAGGAAGGACAGGTCGACGGACAGCAGCACGGCGCCGGTGAGGAGCAGCGCCAGGCCCGGCCAGCGCCAGGTGTCGTGGGCGACGACCAGGGCCAGGAGAGTGGTGACCACCATGGTGCCGACCACGGACAGTCCGTAGGCCGAGGCCAGGCTGGAAGACGAGCCGAACACCAGCACCAGGGCCAGTACCGAGACCAGCAGCAGGCGGTTGACCGCCGGGGCATAGATCTGGCCCCGTTCGGATTCGGAGGTGTGGACCATGCGCTGGCGTGGCAGGTAATCGAGCTGGATGGCCTGGTGGGTCAGCGAAAATGCGCCTGAGATCACGGCCTGCGAGGCAATCACCGTGGCGATCGTGGCCAGGCCGATCATCGGGTACAGCGCCCATTCCGGGACCAGGAGATAGAACGGATTCTGTACCGCTTCGGGATTGCGGATCAGCAGGGCGCCCTGGCCGAGATAGTTCAGGATCAGGCCGGGAAACACCACGGCGAACCAGGTGGCGCGGATGGGGATCTTGCCGAAATGGCCCATGTCGGCATACAGGGCTTCGGCACCGGTGACCGCCAGCACCACCGCGCCCAGCGCGGCAAAGCCCATCCCCTGGTGCATCGTAAGAAAGCGGAATCCGTACAGCGGATTGAATGCAGCCATGACTTCAGGGGTCTGGCGCATGCTGTCGAAACCCAGCGCGCCGATGGCCAGGAACCACAACAGCATGATGGGGCCGAACAGCTTGCCGACGCGTTCCGTCCCGCGGCGCTGGATCAGGAACAGCGCCAGCAGGACCAGGATGGACCCCGGAACCACGTAATGCGACAGTGCCGCGGCGGCTACCCCCAAGCCCTCCATCGCACCCAGCACCGAAATGGCGGGCGTGATCATCCCATCGCCATAGAACAGCGCCGTGCCGAACAGGCCCAGGACGATGATCCAGGCCCGGTGCTTACGCCGGTGCCGCTGCCGCAGGGCGAGGGCGGTCAGGGCCATGATGCCGCCTTCGCCGTGATTGTCGGCGTGCATGACGAACACCACGTATTTCACGGCCACGATGATCAGCAGGGCCCAGAAGATCAGGGATAGCGCGCCGAAGATGTTCTCCGGCGTCAGCGGGACCGCATAAGCGCCGCCGAAGACTTCCCGCACGGTATATAGGGGGCTGGTGCCGATGTCGCCGTAAACCACGCCCAGGGCGCCGGCGGACAGGGTCAGGAATCCGGAAGGTTTCGATTTGGTTCGGTCCATGGACGTAACGTGGCTCCGGGTCGGAAGGAAACGGCGGCTGCATGTCGCCTCCGCGCGAAGATTACCCCAGCCGGATCAGCTTTCCCACTGGCCGGTGCTGATGCGGGCGCCTTTGCCGACGTCCAGCATGTAGACGGTGCCGGCGCCGGGCTGATGGGTGTTGGCGGTTTCCATGATGACGGCGGCGATGCGGTCGGCCATGTCCTCGGGTGCGAAGATCTCGATCCGTTTCTTCGCCATGAACGGGCTGAAGTCCTGGGCGGCGCTGGCCTTGCTGCGGCCGAAGCCTTCGCAGTCCGACACGCTCATTCCCGGAAATCCGGGGATGTCGAGCAGGGCCATGGTGAGCTTGGACAGCATGAACGGCTGGATATAGGCGCGTATCTCTTTCACGAGGCGGTTCCTCCGAAGCGCCGGTAGAGTACCGGGAGCAAAGTCAGGGTGAGCGCGGTGGCGCTGACCAGACCGCCGATGATGACCACCGCGAACGGCCGTGCCGTTTCCGAGCCGACCGAGTGCGAGAGGGCCGCCGGAAACAGGCCCAGCATCGCCATCAACGCGGTCATGACCACCGGCCGCAGGCGGCTCACCGAGCCGTCGATGATCGCATCCGTCATGCTGCGCCCTTCCATCCGCAACTGGTTGATCCGGGACAGCAGGATGACCCCGTTCTGTACCGCGATGCCGAACAGGGCGATGAAGCCCACGGCGGCCGAGACGCTCAGGTGGATGCCGGTCGCCAGCAAGGCGCCGAGGCCGCCGATGAGCGAGAACGGCACGTTCATCACGATCAGCCCCGCGTGGCGCATCGACTTGAACGTCCAGAATAGCAGAAGAAAGATCAGGAGCAGGCTGATGGGCACGATGACGTAAAGGCGCTTCATGGCCCGCTGCTGGTTCTCGAACTGGCCGCTCCACAGCAGCCGGTAGCCGGGCGGCAGGCGAACCTCGCGGGCGACGCGCTCCTGGGCTTCGGCCACGAAGCTGCCCTGGTCGCGGTCGATCAGGTTGCACTTGACGGCGATGCGCCGCCGGTTGTCTTCGCGGCTGATCCGGGAAGCTCCCTGGTCTACCTTGATGGCGGCCAGTTCGGCCAGCGGCACGCGGCTGCCCTGGGGCGTCGCGATGGTGAGATCGGCGATGGCGCCGACCGAGTCGCGTGCATCCTCCTTCATCCGGACCACGACGTCGAAGCGCCGCTCGCCTTCGAGAAAGCGGGTCGCGGTCCGGCCGCCGACAGCGATGCCGAGGGTCTCCTCCACGTCGTCGACGCTGAGGCCGTAGCGGGCGATGGCGGCGCGGTCGACCTCGATCACGGCCTGGGCCAGGCCGGACTGCTGTTCGGCGGCGACATCGGTGGCGCCGCGGATCGAGCGCAGGATATGGGTGACCTGATCGGCCTTTTCCTGGAGAACTTTCAGGTCGTCACCGAATATCTTCACCGCGATCTCGCCTTTGACGCCGGAAATCGCCTCTTCCACGTTGTCCTGGATCACTTGCGAGAAGTTGAACTGCAGGCCGGGGAAGATGTCGAGTCTCTGCTGCATGGCCTCCACCAGCTGGTCCTTGTCCGAAAAGCGCCAAGTGTCCTTGTCATGCAGGTCGATAAGGACCTCGAGATTGTTGAAGCCTTTGGGGTCGGTGCCGTCTTCCGGCCGTCCGAGCTGGGTCGTGATCGAGCGGGTTTCGGGAAATTCCTGCAGACGGGCCCGGATGTCGCGCTCCAACTCCTTGCCTTTGGTCAGCGAAATCGGCGTCGGCAGGGTGATAGTGAGCCAGACGTTGCCCTCGTCGAGCTTGGGCATGAACTCCGTGCCGATGAAATGGACCGAGCCGCCGGCCAGCGCCAGCAGCAGGCCGCTGGCCGCGAACAGTCGGGCCGGCCGCCGCAGGATGCCGGCCAACAGGCGGCGGTAGCCGCGCTCCATGAAATTCACCAGAGGGTTGTGGGCTTCCGACAGACGCGGTCCCAGCAGATAGGTCAGCAGCACCGGGATGAGGGTCAGGCTGACGACGAGGGAGCCGAGCAGGGCGAAGCTCAGCGTGTAGGCCATCGGCGAAAAAATCTTGGCTTCCACCCGCTGGAAAGTGAAAATCGGCAGGAAGGCGGTGATGATGATGGCTTTGGAGAACAGCACCGGCCGGCCCATTTCGATGCTGGTGTCGAGCAGGGTTCGCCGCATTTGCGGCAGGCCCGCTTTGCGGTCGAGATCGAGCGAGATGCGGACGATGACCGCTTCCACCAGCACCACCGCCGTGTCGACGATGATGCCGAAATCGATCGCGCCCAGCGAAATGAGGTTGGCCGAGATGTGCATGGCATCGATGAGGATGAAAGCGAACAGCAGGGAGAGCGGGATGACCACGATGACCACCAGCGCGGCCGCCAGGCGGCGCAGGAACACCACCAGGACGGCGAGGATCAGCAAGGCCCCTTCCAGCATGTTGTGCTCGACCGTGCGAATGGTGTGATGTACCAACTCGGTCCGGTCGTAGAACGGCACGATCGTCACGCCTGTCGGCAAGCCATGCCGGTTCAGTGCGTCGATTTCGGCCTTGACGCCGCTCAGCACGTCAAGCGCATCGCGGCCCTTGATAAGCAGCACCACGCCCTCCACCACGTCATCGAGCCGGTTGAACCCGACGATGCCGGTGCGGGGCTGCGGCCCGACGCTCACGGTGGCAACGTTCTGGACATGAATCGGCACGCCGTCGCGGGTGGCGATCACGACGGATTTGATTTCGTCCGCCGACTTCAGCAGTCCGACGCCCCGGACGACCAGCGCTTCGTAGCCGTGCTCGATGTAGCCGCCGCCCGTGTTGCCGTTGTTGTTCGCCACCGCCTGATAGACGTCGTGCACCGTCAGCCGGTAGTCCTTCAGCCGGTTGGGATCGACCTGCACCTGGTATTGCTTGACGCCGCCGCCGAACGACACCACGTCCGCCACGCCCTGCACGGTGCGCAGGCGCCGCTCGATGACCCAGTCCTGCAGTGCGCGCTGCTCGAGCAGGGACAGGTGGGGAGCCTCGATGCGGTAGCGGTAGATTTCGCCGACTCCCGTACTGAGCGGCCCCAGGCTGGTGCTGGCCGAGGCAGGCAGGCCGACCGCGCGCAGCCGCTCCAGCACCTGCTGCCGGGAAAAATAATCTTCGGCATCGTCGTCGAAAGTCAGGGTGACGACGGACAGCCCGAAGATCGAGACGGAACGTAGATTGATGAGGTGCGGCAGGCCGTTCATTTCGCGTTCGATCGGCAGAGTCACCAGCTTCTCGACCTCTTCCGGCGCTTGGCCGGGAAACTGGGTGACGACCTGCACGAAGACGTTCTGCACGTCGGGAAAGGCCTGCACCGGCAGCTTTTCGAAGGAGAGGATGCCGCCTGCCGCCAGCAGCACCGCCAGGCCGAGGATGAGCAGGCGTTGCTGCAGGCTGAATGCGATGATGCGGTGAATCATGGCTGTTTCTTTTCGGTGCCAGGTGCCGTGTCGAGTTCCGAGCGCAGCAACAGGGCCCCATCGGTCACGATGCGCTCGCCGGGCTGCACGCCCTCGAGCAGTACCGCCTCCTTCTTCAGCCGCAATCCCACCCGGACCTCGCGTTTCTGGTAGCGCCCTTCACCGAGGGCGACGAACAGCCAGTCCGATTCGCCTTCGGTGAACAGGGCTGTCAAGGGCACGACGATAGCCTTGTCGTCGGGCGGGCTTTCGACCTCCACCGAGGCATACATGGATGGCAGCAGCTTGCCGTCCGGGTTGGGCAAAAGGCAGCGCACCTTCACCGTGCGCGTCGTCTCTTCCACGACCTTGCCGATGTAGTCGACCCGGGCGGGGAACCACTTGTCCGGATAGGCAGGCACGGTGAGCTTGACGTCCTGGCCGGGATGGATCACGGCCAGATCCTTCTCGAAGACATCCAGCAGGACCCATAGCTTGTCCAGATCGGACAACACGAACAACGGCGTGGTCAGGTCCGGACGGACTTCCATGCCGGGATTGACGTTGCGCTCGGTGACGATACCGGCGATCGGTGCTTTCAGCGTGAAATGGTTGTCGGGGCGTTTTTCATGTACCCCGAGATTCGCCAGCCGCAGGCGGCTGCGTTCGGCTTCGCTGCGCGCCCGCTCCAGCGCGTCCTCGGCCTGGTGGAATTCCTTGTGCGGGGCGATGCCATTGTCGTACAGGTTTTTCAGCCGCTCGAAATCGTGTTCCGCCAGTTTCAGGTCTGCGGTGGCCTTGGCGTATTCCGACTGGGCCTGCCCGAGCTCGGGGCTGTCCAGTTCCAGCAGGGGAGTGCCCACGCCGACGGCGGCGCCGAGCTGCGCCGGTATCGCGATGACACGGCCGGCGATGGGCGAGGACACACGCACGGTACGGGCTTCGTCGTAAGTGATCTTGCCGGCGATCGGTTCCAGCAGCGGGCGCTGTTCGGGAACGGCTTCCGCCTCACGGATGTAATGGATCTTGGGCGAGTCCGCCGGGAGTCGGAGAATATCTTGCGGGTTGGCGGAAAGTTCGGCCCGGTCATCGTCATCGGCGCCATGGCAGGCTGCGAGCAGGAGCGCCAGCGCGCAGGGGCGGAGCCATTGCCACAGGCGATGGAATTTCATGTTGTCGGACTCCTGGGGATTGGCCGTAGCGGCCTTGGGGTTGTCGAAGGGGCTGTTCGTCGTTCCGGCCCTGCCGGACTCGGAACGTTGGTCGAGCCAGTGTATAGAGCAATATTCACGCCCGCTGAACCGATATCTTCAAACTGGCCGATATTGCGGATTTTAGCGTCCGCCGTGTGAAAATCATCCGAACATGCCGTTCCGCTACGGTGGTAAATCCCCGTCCACAAGGGTACTTTTGGACCGATACCGCTATACTTAGCGGCGTCGGCTCAATCGACGACAGATCTCAAAATCCGGGCGGTGCGCTCGGCCTCAATGTTCTTGACT